>NZ_CP160403.1:1560714-1872857 GCF_040782645.1 Streptomyces sp. HUAS ZL42 | reverse complement strand
GCTGCCACACATGGTCGAGGGCACCCGCCGGGTGGCGATGATCCAGGAGCGCCTGGCCCGCAGAGCGGTGCGCTCCGCCGCGGTACGCGTCCTGCCCTGCCCCTTCGAGGCGGTACCGGTTCAGGAGGCGATGTGGTGGCACCCGGTCCACACCCAGGACGCGGCCCACATCTGGCTGCGGCAGAAGGCGGCGGAGGTGGGGGCGACGCTCACGGGGGAGAGCCCGTGAGCGTCGCCGTGGGAGGTCGCTCCGCAGCCGGTGCGGCGCACCCGGGTCCTCAGGTCAACTGTTCCGGCAGCGGCCGTGGATCGACGGCCCCCGCCCGACGCCGGGCAGCGGCCCGGAGCCCCGCCGCAACCACAGCCGCAGCGAGCCCGAGCACCCCCACCGCACCGGCCAGACTGCCCACCGCCGACTCGCCTGCGAGCAGCACGAGCGGGCAGACGAACTCCCCGCCGAAGAAGGCAGCCGTCCACAGCCCCGTGCCGCGGCCCCGGTCCTCGAACGCCAGCCGGCCCATCGCGCTCGTCAGCAGGGCCGGCAGCAGCATGCCCGTACCCACGCAGTTGATCACCGCTCCCACGACCAGCGACGGCGCGTTGCCCGCGAGGAACATCACCCCGAACCCGACCGCGCAGACCGCGAGAACCGCGGGCAGCATCGGGTCGGGCGAGCGCTTCAGCCGGGCGAAGGCGATCGCCCCGCCCACCGTGGCCGCACTGGCGATCGCGGTGGCCAGACCGATCACGCCGGAGTTCTTCACCCCGAGGTCGTCGAGCAGGTACGACATCTCGACCGGCACGGTGTAGAAGACCATCGCCCCGAAGAACGTAAGGGCGCAGATACCGGCCAACTGCCGCCAGGGGAACGGACGCCGGGCCCCGGCGACCGAAGCCTCCTCGTCGGCCACGCGTGCCGCGGGGTTGGGCAGCGCGGCGGCCATCAGCGGCGCCAGCACCAGGCTCACGGCGTACACGAAGAACGGCACGCGCCAGCCCGCCGATCCCGCGGCGCCGCCGAGCACGAAGAAGACGGTGGCCGACGCGGAGGCGCACATGGTCTGCAGGGCGAGGTACTTCACGCGCCGGTGACCGCTGTAGTAGTCGCCGATCAGGGTGGTGCAGCACGTCATGATCGCGGCCTCGGTGACACCGACCAGGGCGCGGCTCGCGATGATCGCGCCCAGCGACTCCAGCCAGAGCGGCGCCGTGCCGAACACGGCGTACAGAACGGTCGCCACGATCAGCAGGCGCTTGCGGCCCAGCCGGTCCACGATCACCCCGGCGAACGGGGCCAGCAGCGCCAGCGACAGCGCCGGCACGGTCAGTGCGAGGGGAACCAGCGCCTTGGCCCCCGGGACCGATGCGAAGTGGTCCTGCATCTTCGGCAGCACCGGGGCGATCAGCACCGCCCCGAGGATCGGCAGACAGCTGCCCGCCATCAGCAGGCTCACGCGCACCAGATGGGCCGGACCCGAGACGGCCATGGGTGACGCAGCCGTGTCGTCGAGCACGGCGGGAGACGGCGGTGGAACGGAACCGGGCATGGCTACTCCAGGGGACGGCGTACGGGAGCGGGCATGCCTTTCTCGGGCGCCTGGGGCGGCGCACGGCATGCTGAGGACGGTCGCGCGCCGGCGGCTGGTCCGGACAGCGGCGTGCGGTAGGGACGACTATGGGTCGTCGGGCGCCCGGTCGCCATCCTCTGCGCGATCCGAATCCCGTATCCGGGTCATCCACGCCGTGGATGAGCTCACCTCATGGCCCTTGGCGAGTTCTTGGGCCGCCCCTCATCTCGCGTATCGGCGACTTTCACGCGGGCGCCACCGGACCCTTCCCTGACGTTTGATGCTCCTGGAACACTCCAAGCGCGCGCATTCCGTCACGTCCGGCCGGTCGAACATCCTCCAGGGGAGAGGTCCCTCAGTCATGTCCGAAGTCAACCGGCGCAGATTCCTCCAAGTCGCGGGCGCCACCACGGCGTTCACCGCACTGTCGAACAGCATCCAGCGCGCCGCCGCCCTGCCCGCGAACCATCGCACCGGGTCGATCGAGGACGTCGAGCACATTGTCGTCCTGATGCAGGAGAACCGTTCGTTCGACCACTACTTCGGCAAGCTGAGGGGCGTCCGCGGCTTCGGTGACCCGCGCCCGGTGACCCTGCAGAACGGCAAGTCCGTCTGGCACCAGCCGGACGGCACGAAGGACGTCCTCCCCTTCCACCCGGACGCCGACGACCTGGGCCTGGCGTTCATCCAGGACCTCCCGCACGGCTGGAACGACGGACACGCCGCCTTCAACGGCGGCAAGTACGACAAGTGGGTGCCCTCCAAGGGCTCCACGACGATGGCGTACCTGACCCGCGAGGACATCCCCTTCCACTACGCGCTCGCCGACGCCTTCACCATCTGCGACGCCTACCACTGCTCGTTCATCGGCTCGACCGACCCCAACCGCTACTACATGTGGACGGGTTACACGGGCAACGACGGCCAGGGCGGCGGTCCCGTCCTCGGCAACGACGAGGTCGGCTACAGCTGGACGACCTACCCCGAGCGCCTGGAGAAGGCCGGCATCTCCTGGAAGATCTACCAGGACGTCGGCGACGGCCTCGACGCGAAGGGCAGCTGGGGCTGGATCGCGGACGCCTACCGCGGCAACTACGGCGACAACTCGCTCCTCTACTTCAAGCAGTACCAGAACGCCCAGCCCGGCGACCCCCTGTACGACAAGGCCCGCACCGGCACCGACGCCCGCAAGGGCGAGGGATTCTTCGACCGGCTCAAGGCCGACGTCAAGGGGGGCAAGCTGCCTCAGGTCTCCTGGATCGTCGCCCCCGAGGCCTTCACCGAGCACCCCAACTGGCCCGCCAACTACGGCGCCTGGTACATCGCGAAGGCCCTCGACGCGCTCACCTCCGCGCCGGAGGTGTGGGCGAAGACGGCCCTGTTCATCACGTACGACGAGAACGACGGCTTCTTCGACCACCTGGTCCCGCCCTTCCCGCCGGCCTCCGCCGCGCAGGGCAGGTCCACGGTCGACGTCGGCCCGGACCTGTTCAAGGGCGACAGCGGCCATGTCGCCGGTCCGTACGGCCTCGGCCAGCGTGTGCCCATGCTCGTCGTCTCGCCCTGGAGCAAGGGCGGTTACGTCTGCTCCGAGACCCTCGACCACACCTCGATCCTCCGGTTCGTCGAGCGCCGCTTCGGTGTGCGAGAGCCCAACATCTCGCCCTGGCGGCGGGCCGTCGTCGGCGACCTGACCTCGGCGTTCGACTTCTCCCGCAGGGACACCCGCCCGGTCGCCCTGCCGGACACCGACGGTTACGAGCCCCCGGACCACGACCGCCACCCGGACTACGTGCCGACCCCGCCCGCCAACCCCGTCCTGCCCAAGCAGGAGCGCGGACTGCGGCCCGCCCGTCCGCTCAAGTACACGCCGTACGTGGACGGTGCGATCGACATCGCCGCCGGCAAGTTCGCGCTCACCTTCGCATCCGGCGCGAAGGCCGGCGCGGCCTTCCTGGTGACCTCCGGCAACCGCACCGACGGCCCCTGGAGTTACACGACCGAGGCCGGAAAGACCGTCTCCGACGCCTGGAACTCGGCGTACTCGAACGGCTTCTACGACCTGACCGTGCACGGCCCGAACGGCTTCCTGCGCGCCTTCAAGGGGTCCAACAAGGCCGCCGGGCCCGAGGTCACCGCACGGCACCGCGGCGACGACATCGAGCTCACCTTCACCAACAGGGGCTACAGCACGGTGCATCTGAAGGTCGTGAGCGGCTACGGCGCACCGGCCGTGGCCTTCACCATGCGGGCCGGCGCCACCGTGCGGCACACCTTCGACCTCGCGACGAGCAGGCGCTGGTACGACCTGAGCGTCACGTCCGACACCGACCCGGCCTTCCTGCGGCGATTCGCCGGACATGTGGAGAACGGGCGCCCCGGTGTGAGCGATCCCGCGGTCATCACGGAGTAAGAGCCTGAAGTCCGCCGTATCGAGGGACTGGTCGGCTCCCGGTGGGCTCGGGGTAGTGTGCCCCGGTGACCACGCATTCGAACACACCTGCAGGTTGGTACCCGGATCCGCACGGTGCGCCCCAGACCCTGCGCTACTGGGACGGCGCCCAGTGGACCCAGCACACCAGCCCGGAGCAGCAGGCCCAGGCTGCCCAGCAGGTACCGCAGCAGGCCGCGGGCCCGGACCCGCGCGTCCAGCGGCAGGTGCAGCAGCAGGCCGGGGTCGCCCCGAGCGGCCCCGGCGGGGGCACGCTGTTCAGTGAGCCGGTCCTGGTGGTGAACCAGAAGGCCAAGCTGATCGAGCTGACCAACGAGTACAAGGTCATGGATCAGAACGGCAACCAGATCGGCTCGGTCGTCCAGGTCGGGCAGAGCGCGCTGAAGAAGATCCTGCGCTTCGTCGCCAGCATCGACCAGTACATGACGCACAAGCTGGAGATCCGCGACGCCCACGGTCAGCCGGTGTTGCTGCTCACCCGGCCGGCGAAGATATTCAAGTCCCGTGTGATCGTGGAGCGTCCGGACGGACAGCCGGTCGGCGAGATCGTCCAGCAGAACGTCTTCGGGAAGATCAATTTCTCGATCAACGCGGGCGGCCGGCAGATCGGCGCCATCAAGGCCGAGAACTGGCGTGCGTGGAACTTCGCGATCGTCGACCACGCGGAGAACGAGGTCGCCCGGATCACCAAGACCTGGGAGGGCCTCGCCAAGACGATGTTCACGACCGCGGACAACTATGTCCTGCAGATCCACTACCAGTTGCCCGAGCCGCTGCTGAGCCTGGTCGTCGCGACGGCCCTCACCGTCGACACGGCGCTCAAGCAGGACGCGCGCGGGATCGGCTGACGCCCGTCACAGTGGAGTGAGATGCCCCGGTTCGGACGCCGGCCGGGGCAGCAACGCCGGTTCGACCGAGGCCGATCCGGGCTCCAGGGCCAGGACGGCGGCCACCGGGTGTTCCTCGTGCGGCGCCGGATCGGGCGTGGCCCGGGACAGCAGCACCACTCCCCACGACGCCAGCCCCGCCCCCGCCAGCGCGAGGAGCACGCCCGCCGCCCCGCCCTGCAGCCCCTCGCCCAGCAGCGTGAGGCCGATCACCGCGGCGGCGAGCGGGTTCGCCAGCGTCACCACCGCGAGCGGCGCGCCGAGCCCGCCCCGGTAGGCGGTCTGCGACAGCAGCAGTCCGCCCGCCGCGAAGGCCGCCACCAGCAGCGCCACCCCCACCACCTGCCAGCTGAGCAACGGGCCCGAGCGATCGGTCGCGGCCACCGTCACCGTCTGGGTGAGCGCCGACGCGACACCGGAGGCGGACCCGGACGCCGTCGCGTGCCGCAGCCCCGGCCGGGTTCCGGGCCGTGCCAGCAGACCGATGAGCGCCGCCGTGACACCGGCCACCGCCAGTGCCTCGGGCACGCTCAGCACCTCGTCGGGCGCGGACCCGGACGCCGTGACGAGAATCGCGGCGAGACCGGCCAGCGTGTACGCGGTGCCCCGCCACTCGGCCGCCGTGACCCGCCGGCCCGCGACCCGCGCGCCCATGGGCACCGCCGCGACCAGGGTGAGCGCGCCGAGCGGCTGTACGACGGTGAGCGGACCGTAGTTGAGGGCCACGACGTGCAGCAGCGCGGCCGACGCGTTGAGCGTCACCGACCCCCACCACGCGACGCTGCCCAGCAGCCGCAGGGTTCCGGTGCCGGAGGACCGTGAGGCCAGCCGTTCCTGGGCGACGGCCGCCGCCGCGTAGGCGACCGCGGAGAACAGCGACAGGACGACGGCGACGAGGACGGCGCTCATCGGCCCGCTCCCACGAGTGCCTGCTCGTCGAGGGCCTGCTCGTCGAGCGCCTTCTGCCTCGCCGGTACGAGCTTCTGCGTGCCGCGTCCCGCCGTCGTCACCGTGCGCCTCGGTGCGTGGATCACCGCGAGAGCGAGGCCGAGCAGGGCCGTCGCCACGATCGCGTCGAGCCAGTAGTGGTTCGCCGTGCCCACGATCACCAGCATTGTCAGCAGCGGATGCAGTAGCCACAGCCACCGCCACCTCGACCGGGTCGCCACGATCAGGCCGATCGCCACCATCAGCGCCCAGCCGAAGTGCAGCGACGGCATCGCCGCGAACTGGTTCGACACGTGGTCGCTCTGCGGCGGGCCGTACACCGAGGGTCCGTACAGACGAGCGGTGTCGACCAGCCCCGTCGCCGCGAGCATCCGAGGCGGGGCGAGTGGGAAGACGAGGTGCACCACCAGGGCGGCGGCGGTGACCGCGGCGAGGACCCGGCGGGCCCAGACGTAGTGGGCCGGGCGCCGCAGGTACAGCCAGACCAGGAAGGCCACGGTGGCCGGGAAGTGGACGGTCGCGTAGTAGGTGTTCGCGATGTGCGCGAGGGTGTCGCCGTGCAGCAGCACCGACTGCACCGCGCCCTCGCCGGGCAGCCGGACCGCGCGTTCGAAGTCCCACACACGGTGCGCGTTGTGGAAGGCCTCGCCGGTGTGGCCCGTCGCCAGTTGCCGGCCGAGCTTGTAGACGAGGAAGAGCCCTGCGACAAGCAGGAACTCGCGGACGAGCGGCGGCCGCCCTACGGCTTCCGACTCCACTTCCGCAGACACTGTGCGCCCATACATCCCCGGCCCCTTCGCTGACCTCTTGCGTGGTGGTACGTGATGAGACCCGGGCGGCACCCCGAACTCATCGGTACGCGTCCGTGCCGAAACGAAAGCGTTCCGATACGCCAGTGTATCGATACGTCGGCGTTCCGGTACACTGGCGTATCGATTGACGTACGACACACTGGACCTGGGGAATAAACGACCGTCGAAGTGATCGAAGTGAGGGAGAAGAGCAGATGACGTCGCAGGCCGCGGACGGGCCGGAGACGGCCACCGCCTCGCGCCGCTCCAAGATCACGGCCGAGCGTGAGCAGGAGTTCTTCGACGCCGTCATCGAGCAGATCCGCGAGTGCGGATACGAGGCCGTCACCATGGAGGGCGTCGCGGCCAGCACGCGCTGCAGCAAGTCCACTCTCTACCGGCAGTGGAAGACCAAGCCCCAGTTCGTGGTGGCCGCCCTGCGCTCCCGCCGCCGCTCGCGCCTCGTCGGCATCGACACCGGATCGCTCGCGGAGGACCTGCGCGAGGCCGCACGCGCCGTGGGCCGGTGGTCGGAGACCGACACCCAACTGATGCAGGCACTCGGGCACGCGGTCCACCAGGACGTGGAGCTCGCGCAGGCGCTGCGCGAGGCGCTCATCGACCCCGAGATCGACGCGCTGCGGGAGATCCTGCGGCGCGGCGTCGAACGCGGCGAGATCGCCGCAGACCATCCGGCACTGGAGTACGTCCCCTGCCAGATGTTCGGCGTCGTGCGGGCCCGTCCCGTCCTGGACGGGGAGTACGCCGATCCGGACTACCTCGTCAGGTTCGTGGAGGCCGCCGTGCTCCCGGCACTCGGACTCGGCTGAGACCCAGGCCGCCGTCCGTGGGATGACCGGACGGTGACCTGCCCGCGCCGCACCGTGGGGACGGGGGCGGCGCGCACCCCCCCGGCCGGGTGGGGTTCCTCTTGAGCGGAGAGGCGCCCCATCCGGCCGACCGGTGTCCCGGGGTTTCGGATCAGACGTTCTGCCCGTTGCCGCTGCCCGTCGACACCTTGATTCCCTTGGTGATGTCGTCGATGACGGACACCTTCTGGTCGGCGTCGAGACCGAAACGGACCACGACCAACCGCTTGGAGTTTGCGGGCGAGGGGAAGACGAGCGACTCGACATAGCCGTCCGCACCCTTGCTCGTGATCGCCTTCCAGCGGACCAGATAGCCCTTCTGCCCGGCCACGGTCACCGCCTTGGAGGCCAGCACCTGGTGCGAGGTGATCTTGCCGTAGGTGGTGCCGCCGTAGGACTCCTCGGCGTTGGCGGCGATGTCCGCCTTGGCGATCTCCTCGGCCGTGGTGCCCTTGGTGCCGAGCAACTGGGCGGGCACGGAGTACGCACCGCCCTTCGTGCAGGTCTTCGACGTGTCGCCGGGGCACTTGTAGGTGTCGTTCGAGCTGACCTGTGCTCCGGCGGTGATCTCCTGGCCGTACCAGCCGTCCGGGATGGGAATGCTGATCCCGCTGATCGCGTCGGTCACCGAGCCGCTCTCGATCTTCGGCGCCTCGGAACGGCCGGGCTCCGGCGACTCACTGCCGGAGCCACCGCCCGAATCGCCGAACGGGCCACCCTGTCCGCCGCCGTCCTGACCGCCGGGGCCGCCCTGGCCCCCCGGGCCCTGCGCGGAGCCCGGGTCGTTGCCTCCGCCGTCGTCCTTCGTCAGCGCGTACACGCCGACACCGATGCTCGCGAGGACCGCCACCGCCGCGGCGACGGCGATACCGATGTGCAGCCCCCGCCGCCGGGCGGGGGCCGGAGGATGGCCGGGGTGTGCCGGGTATCCCGGATACCCCGGGTATGCCGGAAACGCTCCGCCGGTCGGCGCCTGCTCCGGGGGACCCCATACATCGGCCGACCCGGCGGGGCGGGTCTGCTCCGTCCATGCCCTACCGTCCCACCAGCGCTCGGTGGCGGGACCGTCATTCGTCTGCCCGGGGTCGGGGTACCACCCGGGAGGAGTCACCTGCGTCATGCCCCCACCGTATGAGGCGTCGGTGAAAAGGGGATGAGAGGGGATCGCGAAAGCGGGGTGGGCTCCGCCGAGGGGCGGATCGAGTGGGCGGGAGGAGAGGCCGGTTCGACCCCCACCGCCGGCCACCACCGGGCGAGGCCCGGTCTCCGGCGTGCCGCGTCGGCGCCTCGGTGGCAGCCCGTCGAGTGCCCCGGGCGCTCGGTCGGGGGCGAGGTTCTCAGGGCGCGTGCGGATGCCCGCAACGTGCTCGGGCCGCGCGGTCGGTGGTGGCGGACGTGCCGAGGCAGGCGTGCTCGGTGGCTGACAGGGCGTGAGCTCTGGGAGAGGCAACGGGCTTGAGTCCAGCCTGCTCCTCGTCCTCCCCGCTTCCGCTCCGGGCACCCGACGGGCCCCGCCCGCAGTTCACCCCCGCCATGCCCGCCCCCACCGGCAGCCGACCTCCTCCGTCACCCACCCCGGCCTGGGACTGCCGTCAATTCCCCGGCCGGCAATCGAAGTTGACGCTCCTCCAGGCCCACCGCGGGCTCCCCGCGTCGTCCCCGTGATCCTCCTTCACCCGTCCCGGCAACAGCTCCCCGGACCGCCCTCCGCTTCGGCTCACGGAGGGCTACGCTCGAGGTCTGCACGTCATTCGGGCGACTCGGGGAGGTAGCGGGATGACGGAGGTGCGGCCCATGGCGGCCTCCTCGGCCTCCCTGTGGGAGCGCGACGAGGAAGTCGCCGCCGTCGAGAGGGCGATCGACGTCCTGTGCGCCGACCGGTCGTCCGCGGGCAGCCTGCTGGTGTTCCGGGGCGAGTCCGGCCTCGGCAAGACCGCCCTGCTGACCGAGATCCGCCACAGGGCCGAACGACGCGGCTGCACGGTGTGGTCCGCGCGCGGCGGCGAGACGCTCAAGTCCGTTCCCTTCAACGTCGTACGGCAGTTGCTCCAGCCCGCCCTGGTGTCGCTGATGCCCGAGGAGGCCCGCGAGTACCTCGGTGACTGGTACGACATCGCGGGCCCCGCACTCGGTATCACGGACCCGGGGGAGCGCCAGGCCGACCCGCAGGGCGTGTGCGACGGTCTGGTCGCCGCCGTACGCAGGCTGGCCAGGCGTGACTGGCCGCTCGTCCTGCTCGTCGACGACGCGCACTGGGCGGACCAGGAGACGCTGCGCTGGCTCGCCGCCTTCGCCGAGCGCCTCGACGACCTGTCCGTGCTGGTCGTCGTCGCGCGCAGGCCCGGTGAGGCCGGCGGCGAGAGCGCCCGCCTGCTGGACGCGGTCGCCGCCACGGCCGGCCCCGTCACCACACTCAGTGCGCTGACCCCGGACGCGGTCGCCGGGCTCACCCGCGGCACCCTGGGAGAGCAGGCCGACGCCCCGTTCTGCCGCGAGGTCTGGGCCGTCACCGGCGGCAACCCGTACGAGACCGTCGAACTCCTCGCCAAGGTGCAGGACAGCGAACTGGAACCGGCCGAGTCCTCGGCCGTCGAACTGCGCCCCCTGAACCGCGCGGCCCGCGGCGGTGGCCTCGTCGCCCGCCTGGAGGAACTCGGCATCGACGCCACCCGCTTCGCCTGGGCCGCCGCGATCCTCGGAGCCGAGATCTCCGTCCACCAGGTGGCCAGGCTCGCCGGCATGAGCCGCGACGACGCCGCCCGCTGCGCCGAGCTCCTGCGCACCGCCCGCATCCTCACCGAGCCCGACCCGGCGAGCGGCCAGGCGGACGACGGCGAGCTGGAGTTCGTCCACCCGCTGATCGCGAGTGCCGTCTACAACTCCATCCCGGACGCCCTGCGCACCGCCATGCACGGCATCGCCGCCCAGGTCGTCGCCGACTCCGGCCGCGGTGGCGCGGCCGCCTCCCGCCACCTCCTGCAGGTCCACCCGGACGACGACGAGGAACTCGTCGAGCAGTTACGCGAAGCCGCCCGCGAGCACCTCGCCGTCGGCGCGCCCGACGCGGCCCGCCGCTGCCTCGAACGGGCCCTGCTCGAGCCGCCCCTGCCCGAGGTCCACGCGCGCGTGCTCTACGAACTCGGCTGCGCCACCCTGCTCACCGCGCCTGCGACGACCATCGGCCACCTGCGGACCGCGCTCGCCATGCCGGGCCTCGACGGGGATGAGCGCGTCGACGCCGTCTACCGCCTCTCCCAGGCCCTCCTGCACAACGACCAACTGGAGGAGGCCGTCCGCATGGTGGAGGCGGAGGCCGCCCGGCAGGCGCCGGGGCCTGCCAGGCTGCGCCTGCAGGCCGTGCAGTACATGTGGGAGGGCATCCACGCCTCCGAGGCCGTCTCACCCGGCCGCTCCGAGAGCCTCGCCGAACTCGCCCGCACGTGCACCGGGCGGGACAACTCCGAGCGCGCCCTGCTCATCCTGCGCGGCTTCGACGCCATGACCCACGGCGAGAACGCCGAGGA
The DNA here is from genome assembly GCF_040782645.1 of Streptomyces sp. HUAS ZL42. Classification (GTDB taxonomy): domain Bacteria; phylum Actinomycetota; class Actinomycetes; order Streptomycetales; family Streptomycetaceae; genus Streptomyces. Next base: position 1,861,818 of record NZ_CP160403.1, on the reverse strand, counting down.
GGTCGTCGAACTGTGCGACCGCTCCCTCGTCAACGGCCGCCTCGCCCCCGGACTCGGCTGGACCGACACCGAGTGGGGCATCGAACTGCTGATGATGCTGGCCAGCGCGTACACCTACACCGACCGCCTCGACCGCGCCGACAGCCTCTTCAACGAAGCCCTGCGCGCCTACGAGTCCGCCGGCTGGAGCGGCGGCCACCTCGCGATCGCCCACGCATACCTCGGCCTCGGCCACCGTCGCCGGGGCCGGCTCAGGGAGGCGGAGGAGACCCTGCGCGAGTCGCTGCGCCTCGCCGAGCGCGTCGGCCGCGGTCTGCCCCTGTACTGGTCCGCGACCTGCAACCTGGTCGACACGCTGCTCGCCCGCGGCCAGGTCGACGAGGCATGGCAGGTCGCCGAGCAGTACGGCTTCGCACCGCCGTACCCGTCCACCATCGTGCTGCCCGACCCCCGCTCCGTGCGCGGCCGGCTGTTGCTGGCCGTCGGCCGCACCAAGGACGCCGTCAACGAGCTGGAGGCCGCCGAGAAGGCGGCGGCCGCCCGCGGCCACCACAACCCGGTGCTCGTCCCCTGGGCCGTCGACCTGGCCAGGGCCCTCGCCACGGAGGACCCGGCCCGGGCCGCCCGGCTCGCCGCCGACGTCCGCCGCCACGCCGAGCGGCTGGGCACGGACACTGCCATCGGCGAGGCCCTGCGCTGCGCCGCTTTCCTGGAGACCGGACAGCGCGCGGTGCGGCTCGCGGCCCAGGCGGTCACCTACCTGGAGTCCTCGCCCTGCCAGTACGAACATGCGGCGGCCCGCGTCGAGTACGGCATCGCGGCCCGCTCGGCGGCCGAGCTCAACCGGGGCCTGACCCTGGCGCGTTCGTGCGGCGCGGACGGGCTGGTGGCGCAGGCGCGGGAGGCGCTGCGGACGCTGGAGACGGGTCGCTGACCGCGGCGGGTCAGCCGCCGAGCAGCTGGTCGGTCACCGCCGCCAGCCGCTTGCGCGCTTCGGGGTCGTACGTTTCCTCGTGCGCCCGCGCCGGACGCGTCCCGTCGAAGTAGCCGCCCGTGCCCAGGTCGCGGGTGGCCAGCGCCAGCACGCCCGGCGCGCCGTCGGCGACGGTGCTCCACGGCGTGACGCCGCCCTCCCGGACCATCGCCGTGTCCATGAAGGTCGCCGGATGCAGCACGTTCACCGAGACGCCGGTGCCCGACAACTCCTCGGCGAGAGTGAAGGTATGGGTCGCGAGCGCGAACTTGCTGCGGCAGTACGCCGCGAAACCGTCGTAACCTCGGGTGAACCCGGGATCGTCCGGGTCGAGGGGTTCCTGACCTGCCGAGCCCACGTTGACGATCCGCGCGGGCGTGTTCGCCCGCAGCACCGGGAGCAGGGCGCGGGTGAGTGCGACCGGCGCCAAGTAGTTCACCGCCAGCCGCAGTTCATGCCCGTCGACGCTCACCTGGCGGGCCGCCCCGCGCGGACCGGAGCCCACGCCCGCGTTGTTGACCAGCACATCGAGGTCGGGATGTGCGTCGGCGACATGCGCGCCCAGCTCGCGCACCTGCGCCAGCGAGGCCAGATCGGCGACGAACCCCTCGGCGTCACCCTCGGTACGCAGCTCCTCGACCAGCTGCTCCGTACGCACCGGATCGCGGCCGTGGGCGAGGACGACATGACCGGAGCGGACCAGCTCGAAGGCGACGTACCGGCCGAGACCGGAGGTGGCACCGGTGATCAGGATGGTCGACATGCCTCCACCGTAGGCACGCGGCCACGGTATGTGCGAGGTGCCACCGAACCTACGACGGGCAGGGTCACTCTTCTTCTTCCGCCAGCACCCGCTGAGCGGTCGCGAACGCCGAGTTCGCCGCCGGGACACCACAGTACACGGCCGTCTGCAGCAGTACGGCGCCGATCTCCTCCGGCGTCAGCCCGTTGCGCCGCGCCGCCCGCACATGCATGGCCAGCTCGTCGTAGTGGCCGTGCGCGACCAGAGCGGTCAGTGTGATCATGCTGCGCTCGCGGCGGCTCAGCGTCGGGTCGGTCCAGATCTCGCCCCAGGCGTAGCGCGAGATGAAGTCCTGGAAGCGTGCGGTGAAGGGTGTCTGCCGGGCCTGCGCGCGATCCACGTGCGCGTCGCCGAGCACCTCCCGTCGCACGTCCATGCCCCGCTTGGCGCCGCCGTCGAAGTGGGCGCGCAGCGCGGTGAGCACGGCCTCCGGGCACTGCGCGGGCGCCAGGTGCGCGGCGCCCGGGATCTCGACGAGCGCGGCGCCGGGGACGGCGTCCGCGATCTCCCGCAGATGGGGCGGGGGAGTGGCCACGTCCTGGCGTCCGGCGATCAGCAGCGTGGGCGCGGCGATCTCGCCCAGCCGCTCCCGCAGGTCGAATGCGGCAAGGGCGTCACAGCAGGCGGCGTACGCGTCCGGGTCGGCGTTCCCCTGGTCCCGGACCAGTGCCGGCACGGTGAATCCGGGGGTGAACCACCGGGCATCGGCACTCTCCACGAGCGAGGCAAGCCCCTCGCTCCGCACCAGGGCGGCCCGCTCCTCCCACGGCTTCGAGCCGTTGAAGTGGGCCGAGGAGCAGATGACCGCCAGGGACGCGACGCGCTCCGGGTGGTGCACGGCCAGATGCAGACCGACGGCTCCGCCCAGCGACACCCCGGCGTACGCGAACCGCTCCACGCCCAGCGAGTCGGCGAGCGCGAGCACCAGCTCGGCGAGGTCGCCGACGGTGGCGCCGGGGCCGATCAGGTCCGCCGCGGAGCCGCCGTGTCCGGGCAGGTCCCAGCGGATCACCCGGTGGGTGATCGACAGCTCGGGCGCGATCTCGTCCCACAGGGCGTACGAGGTGCCCAGCGAGGGCCCGAGCAGCAGCGGAGGAGCGGAAACGGGCCCCTCGACACGGTGGTTGAGGAGTTTCTCGGTCAACGTCGCTCCAGAGCACGGTCGGTGAGGATTGCGGCGGCGCCCCGATAACGGGCCGGGTCGGTGAGTTCGTCGAGGTCGGCGTCCTTCAACTCGGGTTCCTCGGCGAGGAGTTCGGCCAGACTCCGTCCCTCCGAGTAGGTGCGCCGGGCCAGCTCCGTCAGGAGCGCCTTGGCGCGGGCGCGGCCGAGCACACCCGCCAGTTCGGCGGACAGCCGCTCGGAGACGATCAGCCCGTGGGTGAGACCCAGGTGCTCGCGCATGACGTCCGGACGGACCTGGAGCCCCTCGGCCAGTTCGGCGGCGTCCCGGGCGGCCCCGCCGGCCAGCCGCAGCAGATCCCGCAGCGGCTCCCACTCCGCGTGCCAGGCACCGGCCGGCCGCTCGTCCTCCGCCGCCAGAGCCCCGTACAGCGTGGCCGCGAGCTGCGGCGCACGTCGTGCCGCGGCCGCGATCAGGGTGGACCGTACGGGGTTCGCCTTGTGCGGCATGGCCGACGAACCGCCACCGCTGCCCTCGGCGACCTCGGCGATCTCGGTGCGGGAGAGCGTTAGCACGTCCGTCGCCACCTTGCCGAGCGCCCCGGCGGTGAAGGCCAGGCATCCGGCGAGGTCGGCGATCGGGGTGCGCAGGGTGTGCCAGGGCAGGAGGGGTTCCCGCAGGCCGAGTTCGCGGGCGTAGGCGGCGACGAGGGCCTGCGGGTCCTGCGTGCCGTACACGGTGAAGGCGGCCAACGTCCCAGCCGCGCCTCCGAGTTGGGCGGGCAGACCGCCTCGTACGGCCGTCACTCGGTCCCGCGCGTCGAGCACCAGCGACCGCCACCCGGCCGCCTTCAGCCCGAACGTCGTCGGTACGGCGTGCTGGGTGAGTGTCCGCCCCGGCATGACGGTGTCGCGGTGCCCGGCGGCCAGCCCGGCGAGCGCCCGCTGTGTCCGGTCGAGGTCGGCGAGGACCAGGTCCAGCGTGCGCACCGCGACCAGCATGGTCGCGGTGTCCATGATGTCCTGGCTCGTCGCGCCCCGGTGAACGTACGGGCCGTGCTCGGCGCCGACCGCCTTCGTCAGGTCGGCGACCAGGGGGATGACCGGGTTGCCGCCGCCGCGGGAGCGCTCGGCGAGGGATCGTACGTCGAAGCGGCCGGCGTCGGCCGCCTCGGTCACCACCGTCGCCGCCTCGCTCGGGGCGAGGTCCAGGGCGGCCTGGGCGCGGGTCAGCGCCGCCTCCGCGTCGAGCAGAGCCTGAAGGTAGGCCCTGTCGGTGGTCGCGGCCGCGGCGGGGGAGCCGGCCCACCCGGGGGCGAGCAGGCCGGCGTCGGACTCGGCTGGGGGCACCTCCCGCCCGAAGGGTGGGGGAGTCACTGGAACTCCAGGAAGACCGTCTCGCCTTCGCCCTGAAGGCGGATGTCGAAACGGTACGTTCCCTTGCCCTCGTCCACCGCGATCAGCGTGTCGCGGCGGTCCTGCTCGAGCCGGGCCAGCAGCGGGTCGGCGGCGAGCGCCGCCTCGTCGCCCGGCAGGTAGATCCGGGTGAAGAGGTGCACCAGCAGCCCCCGCGCGAACACGCACACGCTGATGTACGGCGCGCTCCCTCCCCGCGCACCCGGCCGCAGCGTCCGTGCGTACCAGTGGCCGTCGGCGTCCGTCTGGATGCGGCCCCAGCCGGTGAACTCCACGCCGTTGCGGCCCAGATAGCCGCCGCTCGCCGGGTCGCGCCGGATCGAGCCGTCCACCTGGGGGATGTTGCCGTCGGGGTCCGCGCCCCACAGCTCCACGAAGGCGTCGGGCAGCGGGTTGCCCTCACCGTCGAGGATGTAGCCGCGGAGCGTGATCGTGTCCGGGTGGCCGAGCGGCGCGATGTCCTCGCCGCCGCGGAAGGGCAGCGCGTATCCGTAGAAGGGACCCACCGTGTGCGAGGGAGTGGGCAGGACGGCTTCCGGCCGGTTCGTGTCGATCTTCGTCATGGCAGGTCAGCGTCCTTCTTCGATCCAGGTGGCGTTCGGTCCGTCCAGCACGATGTCCCAGTGGTAGCCCATCGAGAACTCCGGCACGGAGAGGCTGTGGTCGTACGTCGCGACCAGCCGCTGCCGGGCGTCGTCGTCCGTCACCGACTGGAGGATCGGGTCGTACGGGAACAGCGGGTCGCTGGGGAAGTACATCTGCGTCACCAGCCGCTGTGTGAACGCAGTGCCGAACATCGAGAAGTGGATGTGGGCCGGACGCCAGGCGTTGACGTGGTTGCGCCAGGGGTAGGGGCCCGGCTGGATGGTCGTGAAGTGGTACTGACCGTTGTCGTCCGTCAGCGTGCGGCCCACGCCCGTGAAGTTCGGGTCCAGCGGCGCGTCGTGCTGCTCGCGCTGGTGGGCGTAGCGGCCGGCCGAGTTGGCCTGCCAGATCTCGATGAGCTGCCCACGGACCGGACGCCCGTTGCGGTCCAGGAGACGGCCGGAGACGGTGATGCGCTCGCCGATCGGCTCGCCCGTGTGCTGCCGGGTGAGGTCGTTGTCGATCCCGGTGATGTCCCGCTCGCCGAAGGCGGGGGAGGCCAGCTCCACCAGCTCCGGGTCCTTCGTCACGTCGATGGCGATCGGCGGCTGCTTGGGGTGGCGCAACACCGAGGACCGGTACGGCTGGTAGTCGCGGCGCGGATGGTGCTCGACGGGGGCGCCGTCCGCGACCCGCTTCTCGTACGCGGCGTGCTCGGCCGCGATCTCCTGGTCGATGTCGTGCTGAGTGAGAGTCATGGGGGTCCTAACGTTCGAGAACGAGGGCGAGGCCCTGGCCCACGCCGATGCAGAGGGTGGCGACGCCGGTGCCGCTGCCCTTGCGGGCGAGCTGGTGGGCGACGGTGCCGGCGAGCCGGGCACCCGAGGCCCCCAGGGGGTGGCCGATGGCCGGCACCGACTCCATCGCCCCACAGTTGTCGGAGACCACGCCCGGCCCGCTGACCCCCCGCTCGTACAGAGCCTGGATCAGCACGTTCGGCACACCGCTCAGCCCGAAGCCGCCGACGGCGAGCCTCGCGCCGTCCGGTACATCGGCCACCGCCTCGGCGGCTGTGGCGACCACCTTGTCCATCCGTGAAGCTCCAAATCGTCCGAGCGTCCGGTCCGCCAATTAGTCAGGGTACTGAGTATTTCGGTGAACTTTCCTTCACGCTGCCATCGTAAGGGCATGACGTCAAGACCTGGGATAAACGCAAGGTCAGGTAGGTGGGGATCTCGCAGACAGTGAGGCGTCACCCCGGGTATTGTTCAGTGCACGTACGAATACGACCTGGGGAGCACACATGGCCGCGGCGGATCTCTCCACCCATCCCGGGCACCTGGCCCGGCGACTGCAGCAGGCCCACTACCTGTTGTGGAACGCGATGGTGTCCGAGGAGATCACCTCGCCGCAGTTCGCGGTCCTCAACGCGCTCGTCGCCGAGCCGGGCCTCGACCAGCGCACGGTGGGGGAGCGGGTGGGGCTCGACCGGTCCACCGTCGCCGAGGTGATCAGCCGGCTCACTCGCCGCGAGCTGCTCGACAAGGTCCGCGACCCCCAGGACGGCCGCCGGTTCCTGCTGCGCCTCACCGAGGACGGGATGCGCGCCCACCGCAAGCTGACGGTGCGCACGGCCCGGATGAACCAGGTCTTCCTGGCCCCGCTGTCCGCCGAGGAGCAGACCCTCTTCTTTGATCTGATCCGGCGCGTCTCGGACGCGGCGGAGGGGCTCCGCAATCCCGGGGAACCCCTCGTCGGCCAGGGCTGATCACGCCTTCGCGAAGACCACCCACACCTGCCCCCGGGCGAAGTTCACCTGCTTGCCGTCCCCGGTCGTGAACTTCGTGCCGTCGGTCGCCTTCTCGCGCTTCCACCGCACGTCGTAGGTGCGTCCGTCGCGCAGCACCTGTGCCTTCCCCGAGCCGACCGTCTCCGTGTACGGCGTGTTGTTGCCGAGGAAGTCGCGGAAGCCGGACTTGCGCACGTTCACGTACTGCACGACCACAGTCGCGGGCGTCACCGGCTTTCCGTCGGTCGTGACGGTGGGCGTACCGTCCATCGCGACCAGGTAGCGGTGCCGGCTCCCGGACCAGGTGAAGGTGAAGCGGGTCGCCGGGTAGCGGACGGTGCGCGAGGCCTCCGCCCTGCCGCCCTCGGGCGCGTCGCCGTACTGGAAACCGGTGGTCAGCGCGGCCGGGCCCGGGGCGGTGGGCAGCAGTTCGCCGGGACGCAGATAGAGGTTGTGCGGTGCGGACTTGTCGGTGCCGCGGTAGTAGGCGCCGGACACCTTGCCGGGCGGCATCGCCTCCAGCGGCGCCTTGTCGATCAGTGGCAGCAGTTTGCGCTGTGCTCCCGAGAACGCGAGGATCGGGTGGTCGAACTGGCGCAGCAGTTCCAGATCGGACTCGCGGGCGCTGCGCACCGGCCCGACGGTCTTCGGGAGCTTGGTGGCGTACACCGCCATCAGCCGGCTCAGCCCGCCCTCGACCTGCTCGGTGTACACGACGTCGGCGGAGTTCAGGCCGGTCTGGGGACGGGCGGCGCTCGCGTTGTCGATCTTCACGGCGAGTACCGAGCCAACGGGCGCCGCGCTCGGGGTCTGCTCCTGCCGCTGGTCCGTCCCCCGCCCGTCGTCGATCGCCGGGCGTGACGCGCCGCCGTCCCGCCCTCCCGTGCAGCCCGTCAGGGACGCCGTCACCGTGGCGGCCAGCAGCGCCGCTGTCGTCGCGACGCGCCACGAGCGCGTAGTGCGTTCCATGCCCACCGTTGCCACCAAGTCTCGTGTCATTGATTGTGCGCCCATAGGGTTATCGGTGCTATACCCGATTAGTTCTGATTGCGCTCGTTTAATACTCTGATCAGCCCATACCGCGGTTCGGTGCGGCCCGCCCGGGTACCCGGGCGTAACCGCAGGATCCGGACGTGCGGAGGGAGCGCGGCGCGATGAGGGCAGTGACGTGGCAGGGCAAGCGGGACGTACGGGTCGAGGAGGTGCCCGACCCGAGGATCAAGGAGCCGACCGATGCCGTCATCCGGATCACCTCCACCGGGCTGTGCGGCTCCGACCTGCATCTCTACGAGGTGCTCACCCCGTTCATGACACCGGGAGACATCCTCGGCCACGAGCCGATCGGCATCGTCGAGGAGGTCGGCGCCGGGGTGCCGGACCTGATGGCGGGCGACCGGATCGTGGTGCCGTTCCAGATCGCCTGCGGCGACTGCTGGATGTGCCTCAACGGACTGCCCACCCAGTGCGAGACCACCCAGGTCACCGGCGAGGGCATGGGCGCAGCCCTGTTCGGCTACACCCGCCTCTACGGCGCCGTACCCGGGGCCCAGGCCGAGTACCTGCGCGTCCCGCAGGCGCAGTTCGGCCCGATCAAGGTCCCCGAGGGTCCGCCCGACGACCGCTTCGTCTACCTCTCCGACGTCCTGCCCACCGCCTGGCAGGCGGTCGCCTACGCGGACATCCCCCAGGGCGGCAGCATCGCCGTGCTCGGCCTCGGACCCATCGGCGACATGGCCTGCCGCGTCGCCCAGGTGCGCGGTGCCGGGCGGGTGTTCGGCGTGGACCTGGTCAGTGAGCGGCTGCGGCGGGCGAAGGCCCGGGGCGTGGAGACGTACGACCTCAGGAGCTTCGACAACGAGAAGGAGCTCGTCGCCGCGATCCGCGACGAGACCGACGGCCGCGGCCCCGACGCGGTGATCGACGCCGTCGGTACCGAGGCGCACGGCAGCGCGGCCGCCCGCCTCGCCCAGCAGGCCTCGTCCCTGCTGCCCCGCAAGCTCAGCGGCCCCTTCGCGGAGCGCTTCAGCGTCGACCGGCTCGCCGCCCTCCACACCGCCATCGAACTGGTGCGGCGCGGCGGCACGCTGTCGCTCGTCGGCGTGTACGGCGGCACGGCGGACCCGATGCCGATGCTCACCCTGTTCGACAAGCAGATCCAGATCCGGATGGGCCAGGCCAACGTGCGCCGCTGGAGCGACGAGATCATGCCGTACCTGACGGACGAGGACCCGCTCGGCGTCGACGACTTCGCCACCCACCGGGTGCCGCTGTCCGAGGCGCCGCACGCGTACGAGATGTTCCAGAAGAAGCAGGACGGCGCGGTGAAGGTGCTGATGACGCCGTGAGCGGTCAGGGCGAGCCGAGGATCTCGTCCAGGTCGTAGCGCACCGGCTCCTCCAGCTGCGCGTACGTGCAGCTCTCCGGCGTCCGGTCCGGGCGCCAGCGGCGGAAGCGGGCCGTGTGCCGGAAGCGCATCCCGTTCTCCATGTGGTCGTACGCCACCTCGGCCACCCACTCCGGTCTGAGCGGCACCCAGGACAGGTCCTTCTTTCCGGACCAGCGACTGGGAGCGCCGGGCAGCCGTGCCGCCTCGTGGGCGGCCTCGTCCGACCAGGCCGCCCACGGGTGCCCGGCGACGTCGTCCATGCGCAGCGGCTCCAGCTCCTCGATCAGCTCGGCGCGCCGCTTCATGGGGAAGGCGGCGGAGACCCCCACGTGCTGAAGGGTGCCCCGGTCGTCGTAGAGGCCGAGCAGCAGTGAGCCCACGACGGGCCCGCTCTTGTGCAGGCGGTAGCCCGCGACGACGACATCCGCCGTGCGCTCGTGCTTGACCTTGAACATGACGCGTTCGTCCTGGTGGTAGCGCAGGGTGAGCGGCTTGGCGACGACACCGTCGAGGCCGGCTCCCTCGTACTGCTCGAACCACTGCCCGGCCACCTCGACGTCGGTCGTCGCGGGCGCCAGGTGCACCGGGGGAGTCACGCCGGACAGCGCCCGTTCGAGCAGCGCCCGCCGGTCGCTCAGCGGAACGTCCAGCAGCGACTCGTCCGCGAGCGCCAGCAGGTCGAAGGCGACGAACGAGGCGGGAGTCTTCTCTGCGAGCATCCGCACCCGGGAGTCCGCCGGATGGATGCGCTCGGTCAGCGCGTCGAAGTCGAGCCGCCCCTCCCGCGCGATCACGATCTCCCCGTCCAGCACACACCGCTTGGGCACCCGCTCCCTCAAAGCCACCACGAGCTCGGGAAAGTACCTGGTCAGCGGCTTGCCCGTACGGCTGCCGAACTCGACCTCGGTCCCGTCGCGGAACGCGATCGCCCGGAAGCCGTCCCACTTCGCCTCGTACTGCATCCCCGGCGGGATCCTGGCCACGGACTTGGCGAGCATCGGCTTCACAGGGGGCATGACCGGCAGATCCATGCTCCCGATTCTGCGCGCTTTTCCGGTCGGTCGCCCGGTGTGCGAGGCATGGGGCGAACGCCTACCGTGGCTCGCATGGGTGAAGCGGTGGAACTGGAAGCAGGCGGCCGGACCGTACGGCTGTCCAGTCCCGGCAAGGTCTTCTTCCCGGAGCGCGGCTTCACCAAGCTGGACCTCGCCCGGTACTACGTCGCCGTGGGCCCCGGCATCCTCCGCGCCCTGCGCAACCGTCCCACGACCCTCGAGCGCTACCCGGACGGCGTGACCGGCGAGTCCTTCTTCCAGAAGCGGGCCCCGAAGAACATGCCCGACTGGATCCCGACCGCCCACATCACCTTCCCCAGCGGCCGCAGCGCCGACGAGATGTGCCCCACGGAGGAGGCCGCCGTGCTGTGGGCCGCGCAGTACGGCACGCTCACCTTCCACCCCTGGCCGGTGCGCCGCGACGACGTCGACCGCCCCGACGAGCTCCGTATCGACCTCGACCCGCAGCCCGGCACCGACTATGCCGACGCCGCCCGAGCCGCCCACGAACTGCGTGCCGTGCTCGACGAGTTCGGCGGTCTGCGCGGCTGGCCCAAGACCTCCGGCGGCCGCGGCCTGCACGTCTTCGTGCCCATCCAGCCGAGATGGACCTTCACCCAGGTCAGACGGGCCGCCATCGCCATCGGGCGGGAGATGGAGCGCCGGATGCCGGACCGGGTGACGATCAAGTGGTGGAAGGAGGAACGCGGCGAGCGCATCTTCATCGACTACAACCAGACGGCCCGCGACCGTACGATCGCCTCCGCGTATTCCGTACGGCCCCGCCCGCACGCTCCGGTCTCGGCGCCCCTGCGCTGGGAGGAGGTCGACGTGGCTCAGCCCCGGGACTTCGACATCGCGTCGATGCCGGCGCGCTTCGCCGAACTCGGCGATGTGCACGCGGACATGGACGACCACGCCTTCTCCCTCGACGCCCTGCTCGAACTCGCCCGCCGCGACGAGCACGACCACGGGCTGGGCGATCTGCCGTATCCGCCGGAGTACCCGAAGATGCCGGGCGAGCCCAAGCGGGTGCAGCCGAGCAGGGCGAAGAAGGCGGCGCCCCCACCGGAGGCGCCGCCCACGGAACCTACAGTTCCCTGATCCGGATGTCCCGGTACGAGATCACGTCCGTCGTGCCGTGCACCTGCAGCCCGATGTAGCCGGAGGCGAACCGCCGCCCGTCCGTGCCCGGGTCGTCCGAGCGGGGCGGGGTGAAGTCCAGACCGCCGATGTTGTCGAACTCGTTGATCAGCACGCCGTTGCGGTAGACCGAGTAGTGCTGGTCGACCACGCGGATCTCGTAGTCGTTCCAGGTGCCCTTCTGCGTCACGCCCGCGCCGGCCAGGCCCACGCGGTCGAAGCCGTAGACCGAGCCCGTCTTGTACATGTCGCCGTCGGGCCGGTCCAGCACCTGCACCTCGTGCCCGTACTTGATGGCGACCCACTCCGGCCGTGACTCCTCCGGATGGTCGTGCACCCACGGGAACCGGACGAAGACACCCGAGTTGGCGTTGCCCGTGCCCGGGGCGTCGTCCCGCCACTGCAGCCTCAGCGAGAAGTCGCCGTACTTGCGCTGCGGGAACCACAGCATGCCCAGGCCCGGCTTCGTGGTGCCGCTGGTGATCGACCCGTCGGTGTTCAGTGCGAACGAACCACCGCCGACCTGCTCCCAGCGTGCGAGGGAGTCCGCGCTGCCGTCGAAGATCTTGCGGTAGCCCTCCGTCTGCCCCGGTTCACCGATACCGGACCGGCGGGCCGCCTTCTGGATCGCGTTGTACTCGCGCCGGTCGACGACCCCTTCCTTCAGGAGCCGGTCCAGGACCGTCTTCACGTGCTTGAGGAACAGCGCGTGGGACGTCCACTCCTTCTCGTCCTCGATCAACTCGTTGATCCGGCACCGGTTGTCGGTGACCCGGTTGGGCACCCCCGAGTCGACCGTGCCGACGATGACCGTCAACCGCTCGTCGTACTCCGGGCAGTTGGGCGCCGGCACTCCGCCGCCCGCCACCACCGTGAAGCTCACGGTGCGCGCCTCGGACGTGTTGCCGGCCTTGTCGCTCGCCCGGTACGCCACGGTGTGGGCACCCGCGCGATCGACGAGGACGGGAGCGGTGTACGCCAGGTAGGGCCCACCGTCGAGCGAGTACTCGACGCTCGCGACGCCGGAACCGCCCCCGTCGGTGGCGCTGACCGTCACCTTTGCGTTCCCGACGTACGCCCCGTCGGAGTTCCGCGTCCCGTCCACGGTCACGCCCGTCACCGGCGGTGTCGTGTCCTGCGGGGGCGCGGAGACGACTGTGAACGCGACGCTCTTCTCGGCCGCGGCGTTGCCCGCCTTGTCGGTGGCCCGGTAGCGCACGGTGTGGCTGCCGAGCTGGTGCACCATCACGGGCATGGTGTAGGGCTGCCAGGACCCGGAGTCGACCGCGTACTCGATCGTGTTGACCCCCGATCCGGTGTCGGAGGCCGTGACGGTGACCGTGGCCATGTCGACGTAGGCCCCGTCGGGGTTGCGCTCGCCGCTGACCGTCGCCGACGTCTCCGGCGCGGTCGTGTCGTCCGACGGCGGGGCGACGACGGTGAACTCGACGGACTTCTCCGCCGACACGTTGCCGGCCTTGTCGGTGGCCCGGTACCGAACCTGGTGGCTGCCGACCTGGTCGACGACGACCGGCGCGGTGTACGGCTGCCAGGCGCCCGTGTCGCCGATCGCGTACTCGACACGGTCGACGCCGGAGCCGCCCTCGTCGGTGGCGCCCACGGTCACGCTCGCCGAACCGACGTACTGGCCCTGCGAGTTCTGCGTTCCGCTGACGCTCGCGGACGTCTCGGGAGCCGTGGTGTCCTGGCCGCCGCCCTCGGTCACCACCAGGATGCCCTGCATCTGCCCGTGTCCGGGGATCGTGCAGTGGTAGAAGTAGCGGCCCGGGGTGAGGGTGACCTCGGCCGTGTGCCGGCCGCCCTGGTCGTCGTTGGGGTTGGCGAGGATGTTGAGCTGGACGTCGTTGTTGTACTCGGGATCGGAGGTCTCGAAGGTCAACGTGTGCGGCATGCCGGTGGTGTTGCCGGTCGCCGTGCTGTTCTCGAAGACGATCGTCGCCGTGCCCGCCACCGCCGTGGCGGGCGCCGAGGTGTACTTGGTGATGTCGTCGCCGGCGGTCCAGGTGAGCACCTGAGCGGCGGCGGCTGTCGGCGCGGTCCGCGCGCTGCCGGGTGTGGCCTGCAGCCCGAGCGTCATCAGTACGGCGGCCAGCAGGACCGTCCAGATTCTTCGGTGCCGTATCACTGTGCCCCTCTCGCCAGCTGATCGGCGGCCGGTGTCGGCCCGCCGCCCGTGTAAGTGACCCGCCACAGTGCGGACTTGGCGTCCGAGGTGAAGAAGCCGCGGCCGTAGTCGAGGACGTACAGGGCGCCGTCCGGACCGAACTTCCAGTCCATGAGGTTCTTGATGCCGTCGTTGCCGGTCGGCACGATCCTCTTCAGCGACTCCGAGTGCACCGGCAGCCCGCCGTCACCCTGCGTCCTCGGGTCCGTGACGACCGCGTTGCGCGGCTGGTCGGCGTCGTAGAAGTCGCCGACGAACCACTTGCCGTCCCAGTACGAGGGCCACTTCGCCGCGCTCGTGCTCGCCGCGTCGTACCGGTAGACCGGCCCGTTCATCGCGGCCTGCCCGCCGCCCTTGAGCCACGGCAGCAGATAGCTCGCCTCCTCCTGCTTGTAGGAGGGGACGCCGTTCGCGTCGCGCGGGTAGTCCGGTGCTCCGCCCTGCGGCGAGTACCAGATGTTGTTCCCCGTGACCGGTGGCAGGTTGACGAGGCCGTCGTTGTTCGGCGACTCGTTCTTCGGGTGGTCGCAGTCGTACCAGCCGAGCGGCTTGGAGGGATCCGGCAGGTTGCGGTCCCGGTAGGGCTGCTTGTTGCCCATGCAGTACGGCCAACCGCGGTTGCCCGCCTCGGTGATGGCGGCGAAGGTGTCGTACTTGGCCGGACCCCAGGTCGTCGAGGGGGCGCTCGCGTCAGGGCCTACCCAGCCCGCGTAGAGGACGTCGGTCTTCTTGTCGACGAAGATGCGTGCCGGGTTGCGGACGCCCATCACGTAGATCTCGCCGCGGGTCTTCCCACCGCCCTCGTCGGTCTCCTGCCCGGTGAAGAGGTTGCCGGACGGGAGCGTGTACGTGCCGTCGGGCTCCGGGTGGATACGCAGGATCTTGCCGTTGAGGTTGTTGGTGTTGCCGGCGGTGCGCCGCGCGTCGGCGAAGGACACGCCCCTGAAGTTCGGCTCGGGGTTGTTGCCCGAGTAACCGTCGCTGAAGCGGCTGGAGTTGTTGTCGCCGGTCGCGATGTACAGGTTGCCCTTGGAGTCCCAGGTCATCCCGCCACCCGCGTGACAGCAACTGTGGATCTGCACCGGCCACTTGAGCAGCACCTTCTCGCTGCTCAGGTCGAGCTTGTTCGTGGCGAGGTCGAGGGTGAAGCGGGAGACGCGCCGCTCGGCCATACGGGTGTCGCGGTTGATCTGCGAGTGGGGCGTGTAGTGCAGGTACACCCACCCGTTCTGCTCGAAGCGCGGGTCGAGCTCGATGCCGAGGAGGCCTTCCTCGACCTTGACCAGTTCGTCGCCGCCGCCCTTGTTGCCGAAGACGGTCAACTCGCCGGCGAGCGTGACCTTCTTGGTCTGCGGGTCGTAGACGTGGATCTGGCCCTTGCCCTTGCCGATGTCGGGGTTGTTCCAGTCGGTGACGACGGGCTGGGAGGAGTCGGCGCCGCCCCGGCCGATGTAGAGCACGCGGCCGTCGGGCGCGGCGACCAGGCCGTGCGGTTCACCGATCTGGTCGTTCTGGCCGGGCCGGTTGGGCTGGGTGAGGCGTTCCGCCTTGTAGTTGCCGGTGATGGTCGCCTTGCAGTCGGCCTGCACGAGGCGCGTGGTCCACAGCAGGGCGCCACGCAGGTGCGTACGGAAGTCCGTCTCGTCGTACGACGACACCGTGCCGCCCATGCCCGTGTAGAAGGAGCGGCCGCCGTCGTAGTCGCGGCACCAGCTGACCGGGTGGTCCCAGCCGTTCTTGCCGGCGCCGGGCTGATACGTCGACTCGCGCACCCGCGCGACGGTGTGCACGTCGCCGGACGGGTTCTTCACCCAGTTGAACCACTGGTCGGGGCGCTTCCACTGCAGCGGAAGGTCCTTGGTGGCCGGGTGCTGACGGTCGCCGACCTCGACGGTGGCCCGCTGTACGTTCGCCGGGCTGGACGCGGCCGGCCGGGCGCCGACCAGGCCGGTGAACCAGTCCGAGTACGGCTCCGCGCGGGCCGCGTCATGGATGCCGACGAAGCCGCCGCCCGCCTCCATGTAGGCCTCAAGGCCCGCCTCCTGCTCGGGATCGAGGACGTCCCCGCCGCCGGTCAGGAACACGATCGCGTTGTAACGGCCCAGTTCGGTCTCGTCGGTGAAGACCGAGGCGTCGTCCGAGGCCTCGACCTTGAAGCGCAGGTCCGCCGGGCCGGAGAGGCCGATCTTCTCGATGGCCTCGATTCCGGCGTTCACGACCGGCGACTCGTCCCCGGCGGCGGCGGACCCGTGGAAAATCAGCACCCGTACGTTGGCGCCGCCCGGGGGCGACTTGACGGACATCGTTGTCGGGGTCGGTTCCGGCGCCGGGCGCGCGGTGGCGGCGGGGCCGGACAGCAGGCCTGCGGCGAGGAGTCCGGTGGTCACGGTGGCCACCAGAGCCCGTCTGCTCGCGTTTCTTGTGCTCAACCCTCGTAAGTGCATGGGCACCTCCTCGGTCACAGCAACAGCGCCAAGGAAGCTAGACCCCTTTGCTCGACTCGCCAATAGCTATGACCGGAATGGCATGAACTTTGTCCTGAGTGTGGATAAACGGGCGCGGGGCCACTACCGTCTCACAGGTTCATCACAGGCACGTCCGCTTCGTCTCCGTAAATTCCGTACCAGGGTGGGGAGTTCGGCATGGACAGACGAGGGTTCAACCGGCGGGTGCTGCTGGGCGGTACGGCGGTCCTGACATCGTTATCCATGGCTCCCGCGGCCGTGAGCGCCGACGCGCCGGCACGGACCGCACCGGCCGGAGGCGAGGTCAAGCACATCAAGCTGTACGCCGAGAAGCTCACCGACGGACAGATGGGCTACGGCTTCGAGAAGGGCAGGGCGAGCATCCCCGGGCCGCTCATCGAGCTCAACGAAGGCGACACGCTGCACATCGAGTTCGAGAACACGACGGATGTCGCGACGAGTCTGCACGTCCACGGGCTGGACTACGAAGTCTCCAGTGACGGAACGAAGGTGAACCACAGCGACGTCGAGCCTGGCGGCACCCGCACCTACACCTGGCGCACCCACGCCCCCGGCCGCCGCAAGGACGGCACCTGGCGGGCGGGCAGCGCGGGTTACTGGCACTACCACGACCACGTCGTCGGGTCCGAGCACGGCACCGGCGGCATCCGCAAGGGCCTGTACGGTCCCGTGATCGTGCGCAGAAAGGGCGACATCCTCCCGGACGCGACCCACACGATCGTCTTCAACGACATGTCGATCAACAACAAGCCGGCGCATTCCGGCCCGAACTTCGCGGCCACCGTGGGCGATCGCGTCGAGTTCGTGGTGATCACGCACGGCGAGTACTACCACACCTTCCACATGCACGGTCACCGCTGGGCCGACAACCGCACGGGCCTGCTCACCGGCCCCGACGACCCCAGCCAGGTCATCGACAACAAGATCGTGGGCCCCGCCGACTCCTTCGGCTTCCAGGTGATCGCGGGGGAAGGAGTGGGCGCCGGGGCATGGATGTACCACTGCCACGTACAGAGCCACTCCGACATGGGGATGGTGGGGCTGTTCCTGGTGAAGAAGCCGGACGGGACGATTCCCGGGTATGAGCCGCATGCGCCGCACGAGCACTGACGCCTGACGAGAGCGCTCTCACGGCGTCGCTCCGCCGCAGCTATCCTGATCCGCAACCGCGGATGAGGAGCCCCGACGTGACCGACACAGCCCAGCGTCCCACCCTGGAGGCCGTGGCCGCGCGGGCGGGGGTGTCGCGGGCCACCGTGTCTCGGGTGGTCAACGGTGGGGACGGAGTGCGCGAAACCCTTGTCGAGCGGGTTCGGCAGGCCGTGGAGGAGCTCGGGTACGTGCCCAATCAGGCCGCCCGCAGCCTGGTGACCCGGCGGCACGACGCCGTCGCCGTGGTCATCGCAGAGCCCGAGACCCGCGTCTTTGCGGACCCCTTCTTCGCCCTGCAGCTCCGCGGCATCAGCAAGGAACTGACGGCCCATGACAACCAGCTGGTGCTGCTCCTCACCGAGGGCAGGGACGACCACGCCCGCGTCGGCCGCTATCTCGCCGGCGGGCACGTCGACGGGGCCCTGGTCTTCTCGCTGCACCTCGACGACCCGCTGCCCGGCCTGATCCAGGGCGCCGGAGTCCCGACCGTGTTCGGGGGGCGGCCGGGCTGGGGCGACGGTACGCCGGGCGTGCAGTACGTGGACAGCGACAACCGCGGCGGCGCCCGCGAGGCCGTACGCCATCTGGTGGGCCTCGGCCGCACACGTATCGCCCACATCACCGGCGCCCTCGACCAGACGTCCGCGGTGGACCGGCTCGAGGGCTTCCGGGACGTCATGCCCGACGCCGACCCCCGGATGGTCGCCGAGGGCGACTTCACCCCGGCCGGGGGGGAGCGCGCGATGCGTGAACTCCTCGACCGCTGCCCGGATCTGGACGCCGTGTTCGCCGCGAACGACCTCACCGCCGCGGGCGCCCTGCGGGTACTGCGTGAGAGGGGGCTGCGGGTGCCCGACGACGTGGCCGTGATCGGCTTCGACGACATGCTGCCCGTCGCCGAACAGACCGACCCGCCGCTCACGACGATCCGGCAGCCCATAGAGGAGATGGGCCGGCTGATGGCCCGTCTCCTGCTCCGCCGTCTGGACCCCCGTCCCACCACCGGCCAAGAGGCCGGAGACGCGCCGGCCGACGTGGTCGTCCCCACCACGCTGGTACGTCGCGCCTCCGCCTGAGCCTCCGGCGCCTCAGGTCTGCCGAGGTGCGCTCTTGATCACCGCGAAGCGTGCGCCGTACGGGTCAGCGAGCTTGGCGATGCGGCCCACGTCCGGGATGTCCGTGGCGGGCATGCGGACCTTTCCGCCCCGCTCCTGCGCCTTGGCGACGACCGCGTCCGTGTCGGTGACCTCGAAGTACGGCAGCCAGTACGCACCGGACTCCGCCTCCACCGGGTCGTCGGCCAGCGGGACGACACCGCCGAACATGGCGTCCTCCCCGGCGCCGGCAGGGTTGATACAGGTGTAGGTGCCGCCGGGGAAGGGGACCGCCGACGTCTCCAGGCCGAGGGCCGCGTTGTAGAACGCGGCGGCCGCGGCGATGTCCGGCGTGTACAGCTCGACCCAGGCCAGCGAGCCGGGTTCGTTTGCGATGTCGATGCCCTTGTTCAGGCCGGGCTGCCAGATGCCGAACGGCACGCCCGCCTCGTCGGCGAGGATCGCCATGGTGCCCTGGCCCATCACGTCCATGGGCTGGAAGAGCACCCTGCCGTGCGCCTGCTCGGCGGCCTTGGCGGTGGCCTCCGCGTCCGCGCTCTGGAAGTACACGGTCCACGACGGCGGACCCTGGTCCGGAGTGGTCTGCATGGCGCCGGTGGCGGTCTTCCCCTCCAGCTGGAAGAAGCCGTAGCCGCCTGCGTCCGGTCCCGCCGACTGGAACCGCCAGCCGAAGAGAGCGTGGTAGAAGTCGGTGGCACCGTCGATGTCGGACGTGCCGAGGTCGATCCAGTTGGGGGAGCCGTTGACGAAACGGGTGGTGAGCATCTTCGCCCTCCTTGGCAGGGGCCCGTTCTCTGCACTGCCGAGTCTTGCACCGCCCACTGACAATCGCTGCCGGAGCGCCGCACCGGGCTGAAGAGGCCGCTTCCGTCACTTTCCGTCACTCATGTCGACCGTCTTGTTTTCATCCGTTCCGCGCGCCGCCGTGCGCCGCGGTGCGGGGCGGCGGCATCATCAGGGCGGCGGAGGCCCCGGCGCGCCGCGTTGATCGCGCGTTGATCGAACGTTTTTCGCCGCGCGGCACGCTCGCGTTCATGCACATCGAAACGATCAACCCCGTCGGCCTCGACTGGCAGGCCCAGGCGCTGTGCGCGCAGACCGGGGCGGACTTCTTCTTCCCCGAACCGGGCAGCTCGGTGCGCGAGGCGAAGCGCATCTGCGGCATGTGCGAGATGCGCTCCGCCTGTCTGGAGTACGCGCTCGACAACGACGAGCGCTTCGGCGTCTGGGGCGGCCTGTCCGAGAAGGAGCGCCTGCAGCTCAGGCGTACGTCACACTGAACCGCCACGTCCCGGCGGGGATCTGCACGTCCTGCCCCGTGACCGCGAGTTCCCGCCCGTCCGCCGACGCCGACCGCACCGCACCGAAGCGGCACGGATGGACGAACCGCACGCCCTGCGGCGCCTGGGTGATCTCCACGGTCACCGTCCGCCCGGCCGGATCGTGCGCCAGCCGGTAGCCGAACGGCTCCCCGAACAG
The DNA here is from genome assembly GCF_040782645.1 of Streptomyces sp. HUAS ZL42. Taxonomy (GTDB): domain Bacteria; phylum Actinomycetota; class Actinomycetes; order Streptomycetales; family Streptomycetaceae; genus Streptomyces. Next base: position 1,842,130 of record NZ_CP160403.1, on the reverse strand, counting down.
CGTCGGCGCCCCGTCCACGACGACCTGCTCGCCCTCAGGAACCCAGTGCGGACGTACACCGGGCGCGATGTACACATGCGGATCGCGGTCCTCGTCGGCCTCGAAGAACAGGATGTCGCGGATCAGCAGCAGGTACTCGGCGGCCGCCCAGCCGTGCGGGATGTCGCCCATGTACCAGCGACCATACGGGACTTCACGGAAGTCGGAGGCCACCGGGAACGCGTGCTGCTCGTTCCAGGCGCCCAGTGCCGCGGCCCGGCCCGCCACGCTCGGGAAGCCCGCGCCGACCACCCAGCCGAGCAGCGCGTCCGCCCGCGCGGGATCACCTGCGAGCAGGTACGCGTGCGCCAACTGCAGGGTCAGATAGGGGCCGTACGCGTTCCAGGCCGCCTCGTGCCGGAACCCTCCGGTGACGAAATGGGAGTACATCGTGTCGAGCGTGCAGCGGGCGGCCCGGTCGACGTCCTCGCCCAGCTTGCTTCCCATGTGCAGCCGCAGCGGGTGGAAGTACGCGGCCGCACCGATCATCGTCGAGTCGAGCCGGCCCACGTCGGCGGGGCCGGTCGGGATGTACGTCTCCCACGCCCCGCGCCGCCGCTGCTCCTCCAGCACCCAGCGGATGGAGTCTCCCGTCGCCCGCTTCAGGTCGTCGAAGATGCCCCAGAGTTCGGGAACCTCCGGTGCCCCGATGCGTTCGGCCAGACGCGCCGCCTCGTACAGCCCGGCCAGCGCCCAGAAGTCGTCCCAGTAGTGGGGCTTGTCGCGCTCGCCCAGGTGCTCGGCGCTCCAGCCCTTGTGCAGCAGGCCGTACTGGTCACGGTTGTCGCGGATCCACCGGGCGGCGTCGCGCACGTACGGGACGTACAGCCTGGCACCGAAGGCCGAACTCCGGCCGCCGGTACGGTCGTAGCGGCCGATCGCCCACAGTGCCTGGCCGTTGCTGTCCCACTCGTTGTCGTCCCTCTCGTGCGGACCGCCGTAGAAGCCGTACTCGGCGCAGGGTCCGATCCGCCCGGTTCCGTGGTTGAACTTCAGCGGGTAGTGGGTGCCCAGCTGTCGTTCGGCCAGCGCGGAGTCGCCGACCAGGGAGCAGGCGGTCGCCTCCACGGACGAGTCGCGGATCCAGAAGGAGTCGTACACGGTCGGCCCCGGGTGGATCTCGCCGTGGTCGGAGAGGATCAGCAGCTGTGAACGTGCTCGCCGGAACAGGTCGGTGAGGTGCGCGACCGGACGCGGAAGTCCCGGCTGCAGACCCTGCCCGAGCAGCTTCGCCGTCCAGAAGTCCCGGTTGCGGGACTCCAGTTCGGTCACCGGCGTCCCCTTCAGCTCCGCCAGGTCGGCGGGCCCGCTGAACTGGTCGACGGGCAGCCGTACGTCGATCTCGAAGACCTCGTCCTCGGCCACCCGGAACGGCCACGCGAACACCGCGCTGCACAACCCGGCGACCTGGTCCTGTGCCTCGAGCGCGCCGTTCAGCTTGCCGCCCACGACCAGGTCGTGGAACGCGCTGCCCGTCAGGTACGTGTCGGGATCGAAGGAGAGGTCCGTGTTGCCGTGGACGCCGAACTGCTCGGGTGCGGTGTCGAAGACCGGACCCCAGCCGGAGTTGGTCGCCACGCGCTGCTCGTCCGGCAGATGGCGCAGGAACGTCAGTCGCCGGTCGGTGATCCGGTGTCCGTTGCGGTCGTGCCGCTGGAAGCCGCTCGGCCCGGCCGGCATCATCGCCGCGCACAGCAGGCCCTCGCGCGGGCGCCCCGTGGGGCTGCCCACGGTCACCCGGGTGACGACCAGATCCCGCTGGGCCGGGCCGACGGTCGTTGCGAAGGTGCGCTGCACGAACTCGATGTCCTCCGGTGTGCGGAACGTCGTCAGCACGACCGGCAGGTGCGGTGCCTCCATACGTTGCTCCACACGTCCCCCACCGGGAAGTTGGGGCAGCCGGAGTGCGCCGGACGCCGGGTCGTGCAGGAAGAAGGACAGGCAGTACTTGTCGTAGACCGGCTCGATCTCGCCCGCCTGGCCGATCAGGGACTCCTGGCGATGGTCCTTGACGCCGACCATGTGCCAGTAGCGGTACAGGGCGTTGGAGGCGAAGGCCGCCTCCTTCGAGTCGTACGTGCCGGAGTCGAAGTCGTCGCTCCAGCGCCGGAAGGCCTGCTGCGCCCACCAGGGAACGGGGTACGGGATGCGCTCCCGTCCCGCCCAGCCGCGCCACATGACCTCGTAGAACATCCACTCATGGGTCTGTGCCATGGTGTTCACCCCCTTCGGGCACCGTTGCACCGCAGGGGCCGCGCGTAAATCGTTACGACCGGCCGGCGCGAGTGCGGTTAGGATCCGGGGGCGCATCCGGGCGTAGCGCAGAGGCAGGCGCACCGCCCTGCACAGGCGAACACGCCGGTTCGAATCCGGCCGTCCGGGTGCCTTCGCGGTCCCGTAGAGCAGAGGCAGACTCGCCGCCTTGTCAGGGCGGATACGCCGGTTCGAATCCGGTCGGGACCACGGCACGGCGGACACGGGCGGGGACGGCACATGGGCGAGGGGATCACGGAGGCGGAGCTGGCCGTCTTCCACGAGGTCGTGGGCAAGTTGCGCGCCCTGCCCGTCGACGACCCCCTGCGCCTGCGGGCCGAGCAGGTCGCCGCGTCCTTCGCGCGTGACGGGCGGCTGCGGCGCCGCAGGATGCGAGGCGAAGCCGTGACGGCCGCCGACGCCTCCGCGATGGCCGCGACCGCGACCGGTGCGGCGGACCGCCGTGAGGACGCCCCGCTCGCCGTACCCGGGACGGGCGGCGTCTTCCGCAAGGCGCGCAGCTGCTACGTCTGCAAGTCGCCGTATCGACAGGTCGACTCCTTCTACCACCGGCTGTGCCCCGACTGCGCCGCCGACAACACGGCCCGCCGCGCCCTGGCCACCGATCTGAGCGGTCGCCGGGCGCTGCTCACCGGCGGCCGTGTGAAGATCGGCTTCCAGCTGGCGCTGATGATGCTGCGGGACGGCGCGGAGGTGCTGGTCACCTCGCGGTTCCCGCACGACACCGCGCGCCGCTTCCGGGAGGCGCCGGGCAGTGCGAAGTGGCTGGACCGGCTGACCGTCCTCGCCGTCGACCTGCGTGATCCGCGCCAGGTTCTGGGCCTGTGCGAGGAGCTGCGGCAGGAGGGCGAGCCGCTGGACATCCTCGTCAACAACGCGGCGCAGACGCTGCGTCGGCCACCCGAGTCGTACGCGCTGCTGTCCGCCGGGGAGTACGACGCGCTGCCGCAGGGTGCACGGCAGGCACCCGGTTTCCGGCCGATGCGGATGCTGGAGAGCGGCGCCGCGTCCCTGCCGGCTGCGCTGCGCGAGGCCGACGAGGCCGGGCTCCTGCCCGACCCGTCCCCCGAGAACTCCTGGTCGGCCCGGCTCGGCGCCCTCGACCCGGCAGAGGTCCTGGAGACCCAGCTCGTCAACGCCCTCGCCCCGGCGCTGCTCTGCGACCGGCTGCTGCCGCTGCTGCTCGCCTCGCCGCATCCGCGCCGGTACGTCGTCAACGTGACGGCCGTCGAGGGCCGGTTCGCGGTGCGCAACAAGATGCCGGGCCATCCGCACACCAACATGGCCAAGGCCGCCCTCAACATGCTCACCCGCACCAGCGCCGCCGAACTCGCCGAGCAGGGCGTGCACATGTGCGCCGTGGACACCGGCTGGATCACCGACGAGAACCCGGCCCCGAAGAAGGCGCGCATGGCGGACGCCGGCTTCCGCACCCCGCTTGACATCGTCGACGGGGCCGCCCGCGTGTACGACCCGATCGTGCGCGGCGAGGCCGGGGACCCCGTGTCCGGGGTGTTCCTGAAGGACTACCGGGAGGCGGAGTGGTGAGCGGGGACTCGGAGGCGGAGACCGTCGGCTTCGCCGGGGTGCCGCCGGTCGTGCCGCGCCCTCTCGCCGAACTGGCCCCGCTGCTCGACTGGTTGCGCGCCGGCCGCCCGGCCGGTGAGCGGCTGGACTTCACGGCCGGTACGGCACTGCCGGACGGGCGGCTCGACCTGTGCAAGCAGGGCCTGGGCGCACAGGGTGCGGCGCTGGTCGCCGAGGCGCTGTCGCAAGGACCGTCCCCGGTGCGGCACCTGCTGCTGGGCACGGACGCCCTCGGCGACGACGGCGCCGCCACCGTGGCCGGGACGGGCGCCGACGTCGAGACGCTCTACCTCGGCTGCAACGGCATCACCGCGGGCGGCGCCTGCCGCATCGCCGACCAGCTGCGCGCCTCACCGCAGGTGGTCACCGGCGTCTGGCTGAAACGCAACCCGCTGGGCAGCGGCGGCGGCCGGGCGGCAGCCGAACTCCTCGAGGCCGCCCGGTCGCTGCGCACCCTCGACCTCGTTCAGACCGGTCTCGACGCGGCCGGCGCCACCGTCCTCGCGGACGCGCTGCTCGCGGCCGCGGTCAACGGGCGCCGCATCGAACGGCTCTTCGTCGGCGGCAACCCGCTGGGCGAGGCGGGCGCGGAACCTCTCGCCGCGGTGATCGCGGCGGGTGCGATCGACGAACTGTACGTGTCCGCCGCCCGGTTGGGCGACGCGGGCGCCCTGCGACTCGCCTCCGCCCTGGAACGGGCGCCGCACGGGCGGCTCACCCGGCTGTCCGTCGCCAGCAACGGCATCGGGGCGCAGGCGGCCGCCCGGCTGGTGACGGCGGCGACCGCGGCCGGGGTCACCCTGCTGGATCTCGGCCGGGTCCGGGCCGCGGCCGTCCTCGGCGCCGCGGACAATCACGTGGACCTGACCGCGGCCGAGACCATCGCCCAGACCCTGGCCGGGACGGAGCACCGCCTCACCCACCTCGTCCTGAGCCACACCGGCATGCGCAGCCGCGAGGCCCACCGCCTCCTCGACCACGCACCCCGCGCCACTACCGCGACCCGCTTCGTGCTCGGCCACGGCATAGCGGCGAGCGTCAAGCGCCGCCTGGAGACACTCAGCGCGCACGTCCCGCGGCCGGTGGTCCCGGCCGATGTGGCGGCCGTACGGAGCGTGCACCGGACGGCTCCGCCCGACGACAGCGCGCCATGACGCTCACCCTCTTCGCATCCCCGTGAACACCTCCGTCCAGAAGCGCTGCTGCTGCGCCGACGCCCCCACCAGATACGTCGCCCTCAGCTTCCCCGGCAGCAGGGCCACCAGACGGGCCACCACCGCGCGGTGCCTCTTCAGCTGGGACAGCTCCGCGTTGGCGAGGATCTGGTGGACCACGTCGCTGTCGTTGCCGCCCTCGTCGGAGCGCCCGACGGCCCGGCGCAGCCGGGCCTCCCACGCGTCCGCGTCCCGGGCAAGCTCGCGCAGGCCCGTCACCGGGCGGCCCTTGAGGCGGTCGATCAGCGCGGTGAGCGGCACGGGCGCGTACTCGCCGTCGCCGAGGTAGACCGTCGCCATCTCCAGCGGCAGCCCGCGCCGGTGCAGCTTGATGAGCCGCTCCAGGGTGCGCTTGGTGATCCAGGCGCGGCCGTCGTCGTCGATGTCGTGCTTCCACCACTCCAGGACCGTCTCCGCGTCCGTGCCGTAGCGTGCGAGCAGCCACTCGTTGGCGGGGATGTCCTCCGGAAGCACCTCCAGCGACGCCGTGAACCGCGTTGCCTGCGCGATGTTGTTCCGGGACACCAGCAGCTTGCGGCCCAGGTGGTACGGCGGGTTCTGCACGGCTATCTGCGCCCGCAGGTTCTCGATCCGCCGCCCCGCCAGCGACCACTCCTGGGTGACCTCCATGAGCTTGGCGAACGCGGCCTTGTCCTTGGGCCGGTTGTACTCGTCCCACACGATCGCCTTGGGCTCGGGCCCGGTGAACTTCGCCGCCAGCAGGTTGTCCAGCGTGCCGTCCGGCGACGGGACCGGCGCGCACAGGTCCTCGACGTTGGTCACCGGCAGGGAGAAGTACAGTGCCTCCCGGCCCAGGCCCTCCCGCACCGTCTCGCGTACCAGCTCCGTCTTGCCGCATCCGGGCGGGCCCTGCAGCAGCACGGTCCAGCGGTTGCGCAGCGCGGCCCGCACGACCTGCCGTACCGGATCGGGAATCGTCGCCGGGTTGGCCACGCCGACCGCCTTGGCGATGCGGTCGAGGATCTCTGCGGTGCGGTTCTGCCCCGGTTTGCCGTCCGGGCCGGGCTCGGCCAGCCGGAGCCGCTCGCCGTCGAGCAGGGGCAGGCCCCAGCGCAGGGGGAAACCCTCGCGGGCGTTGGCCAGGACATGGTCGAGCGTGCGCGGCGACAGCAGCTCGCGCAACGCGGGAGTCAGCGATGCCCACAGGGAGAACACCGGACGCAGGTCCCAGGGGCGGTACTTGGCGGCCAGATGCCGCCGCCACGACGTGTCGTTCGCGGTGATCCGCATGGTGACCATGCGGTCGAGGAGCGCGAGGTCGCTGCGCCGGGCCGATGTCTCGGCCAGCGACTCGTTGTCGGTGAGGAAGACGCCGACGCAGCCCAGGGCCCGCAGATCGTGCTCGCCGAGCGTCCAGTTGCACGCGATCTGCATCAGCTGCGACTGGATGGTGTCCCCAGCCTGCAGGGAGTCGTCGACGAGCAGCACGAACGGCCGGCCCGGCTTGAGCTGGCTCATGACCAGCTGACGCAGGACGAGTTCGCCGCTGTGCGGGTCGCGGACCGGAGCGTTGACGAGCAGGTCGTCGGGTGTCAGGTTCGCGGCCGGGACGTACACCAGCGTGGCGTCCGGGTGGGCGCGGGCGATGTGGGAGAAGAACGTCGCCGTCTTCCCGATGCCGTGCTCACCGAAGACCTGGCCGGTCTGGCCGAGCTCGATCATCGCGTCGATGAAGGCCTCGAGGCGAGAGGTCGACTGTTGTGTTTGCGTGGTCATTTACCGCGATCCTGTGGTGACGCGATGGCAGGCCATCGCCGGGGTGTGCGTCTCGGGCCACTCGTCGCCGCCCTCGGTGATCAGCCAGATCCACTTGTCCGGCTCGGCGGGGGTGATCGGCGGGGCGTATCCGTCGGTGAGCATGACGACGGCGTCCGGCGTCACGTCGAAGCGGCGGCCGTTCACCTCCGTGCGCCCCTCCACGTAGTCAGCGACCACCTGGAAGCTCGTGCCGCCACCGCCGTAGACCCGCTCGCCGGGCTTGAACGGCATCACCACGGCGTCGAACGACAGCCAGTGCGCCTCGACGCCGTCGATCCGGCCCACCAGTTCGGTGAGCCATGTGATCACGTGCTGGGGCATCGAGCCCGAGGTGTCGTACGCGACGACGAGCACCTTCTCGCGCACCGGGCCGCGCCGTGCCAGCATCGGGTCCTGGCCGAGGGCCGCGAGCAGCGCGCCCCGCTTCTGGGGGTACACCAGCCGCTCGCCGTCGCGCAGTTTCGAACCGAGCACGTCGACGAGCCAGCGCTGCCACCAGTGCACCGTGCGCGTGCGTGTGGTCTCGCCGCGCAGCATGCCCGCGCCCAGGTTCCCCCAGATCTTCGCGGCCCGCGCGGAGCCGTCCTCGGTGCGGCCCATCAGGTCGAGCAGCTCCCGCTCCGCGCCCGTGTGCCCGCGCCGGGCCGCCAGCAGGGAGTTGAGCAGCGCGGACGACGTCACCGCGTCGACGGTCTCCTGGTCGGCCGGGACCCAGCCGTCCTCCAGGTGCACGCACATCCGGCGCTCCGGGACCGGCGGACTGTGCATCCGCTTCAGCTCGCCGTACACCCGCATGTCCGTCTCGGTGAACGTCTCGTACGTCACCGGCTCCAGGCCGTGCGTCGTGAGGTCCTCCCAGTAGGCGTCGTACACCTGCCGCGGGTCGACGCCCGTCGGACGGCCGTCCAGCAGGGGCAGTTCCTCGCGGTCCAGCCGGACCATCGCGACATGGTTGATGGACACTTCGGCGGCCAGCTCGAAGACGGGGTCGTCGCGCAGGTCGGGGTCGGCGAACAGGTGCCGGTGCACGAGGTGGCGGGCCTCGTGGAACAGCACGAACTTCACGCCGTCCAGGCCCAGTCCGACGAAAAAGCCTGGGTTGTACAGCAGCAGACACGTGCCGTCACCGGAGGCGACCACGGCCGCCGTGTCGACCGCGGTCGTCGGGATCTGGTGGTGGCACTTCGCGTACAGCCACGAGGCCACCGCCGACTCCGTCAGCCCGAAGTCCAGCAGCGCGGCCTCCTTCAGCCGCCGCGCCTCCTCGACCACCCCCGGATCCGCAGGACGGTACCGCTCCAGCGCGCTGCGGTCGGCCAGGTCGACCACAGCGGGCCGCCGTCGCCCCCGCTCTCCGTACGCCATGTCCTGCCCCCCCCCGTGCCGGATTCTCCCCTGAATTCCCCTCCGGATCATTGGTACCAGGGCCCACTGACAACGGGCCAAGGCATTACGCTGCCGCCAAGGGCGGGGTCGTAGCGCAGAGGCAGGCGCACCGGTCTCCAAAACCAGAACACGCTGGTTCGAATCCAGCCGCCCCGCCCCCCTTCAACTGCCGTTCGGCTCAGGCGATGGCGGCCGCGGTCATCATCAGCTCGGGCGCGTTCCCGTGGAAGGTCTCGATCAGCTGGGCCAGCACCGCCCAGGCCTCCTCGCGGTCGCCCAAGTGGTCCTGGACGAGCGGGCGCAGGGCGTCCTCGGCGCCCCGGATCCGCGCAGGGAACAGCAGATGGCCCATCGCCAGCATCTCCAGGACGTGTACGGCGGGGCCGTGGGCCGTCGCGTAGTCGGCCGGGCCGTCGAGCACGCCCGCCTGCCGCACCCGGTGCGTGAACTTGGCGTGGGAACCGAACTGCGCGCGCAGCGCGGGCGGGCAGTCCGGGCGTATGGACAGCGCCCAGCGGGCGTAGCCGGGAAGGGGTTGTTCCTCGTCCGCCTCGGCGACGGTCCCCCAGTCGGCGCGCGTCAGGACCATGGACGCGGCACCGCGCCCGGCACTCATGGAATCGACCGCGCGCAGGGCGCCGACGAGGCCGTGACGGACGTAGCTCTCGGGCACGTCGGGTTCCTGGCCTCGCAGGGCCGGCTCCACCCGTACGGCGTCGGTGCGGCCGGCCCCGAACGGCACCCCGCGGGCGACGGCGCGGCGCAGGCCGGCGTCGGAATCGATGAACCACCACGCCGTCGCGTTGAGCGCAGGGTCGTCCTCCTCGAGGATCCACAGCGCCACGGACGACGGCAGCCTGCCCGTCCACAGCCACGGGCGATCGAGCCGGCGCCGGGTCACGCCCGGGTCTTCGGGCCCGGGCAGCCGGGTCCGCGCCCGGACCCGCTCGGCGACACCCTCGTCGACGAGCCCGAGCAGGAAGCCGACCGCCTGTTCCGCCCTGGTGTTCTCACGCATGCCCGCATGATGCCGCAGGCCTCCGACAACACGCACCGCGAAATCGCCGCGGCCACGCGGCTTCCGGCGGGGCCGGCGGCTGCGTGCGGGGCGGGATCGTTGCGGGGAGGTGGCTTGTGGGGCGGGGCCGGTCCGGAGGAGGCGGGGGCTGTGTTGCGGGGTGTCTCGTGCGTGTGCCTGCGGTGGGCGTGGGTCCTTGTTGTGCGGCGTGTTCCGTGCCGGACGGGCGTGTTCCGGGCGCGGCTCTCGCGGCCGGGAGGCGTGTCACGCCGTCCCCGCCCCCGGGGAGGCGGGGCTGCGGGCGACGGGGCGATGGCGGTGCCCGGCGTGCGCGTGCCACCGGGCGGCCTGCGAGGCAGGACGGCGTCCGGCGGGCGTCAGCCCCCGGCCCGCGCCGTCATCCGTGCCTTTCGGGCAGCGAGCCTCTCGTCGAACTTCAGGGCCTCCGCGTTCAGGCCGCCCATGAACAGGCCGAGTTCCTCCTGGGCCTGCAGGCCCTCGGGGCCGAGGCCGTCGATGTCGAGGACCTTCAGGAAGCGCAGGACGGGCTGCAGGACGTCGTCGTGGTGGATGCGGAGGTTGTAGACCTCGCCGATCGCCATCTGGGCCGCGGCCCGCTCGAATCCGGGGATGCCGTGGCCGGGCATGCGGAAGTTCACGACGACGTCCCGCACCGCCTGCATGGTCAGGTCGGGGGCGATCTCGAAGGCCGCCTTGAGCAGGTTGCGGTAGAAGACCATGTGGAGGTTCTCGTCGGTCGCGATGCGCGCCAGCATGCGGTCGCAGACGGGGTCACCGGACTGGTGGCCGGTGTTGCGGTGCGAGATGCGGGTCGCGAGCTCCTGGAAGGCGACGTAGGCGACCGAGTGCAGCATCGAGTGGCGGTTGTCCGACTCGAAGCCCTCGCTCATGTGGGCCATGCGGAACTGCTCCAGCTTGTCCGGGTCCACCGCGCGCGAGGCGAGCAGGTAGTCGCGCATCACGATGCCGTGCCGGCCCTCCTCCGCCGTCCAGCGGTGCACCCACGTGCCCCAGGCGCCGTCACGGCCGAACAGCGAGGCGATCTCGTGGTGGTAGCTGGGGAGGTTGTCCTCCGTGAGCAGGTTCACGACCAGCGCGATACGGCCGATCTCGGTGACCTTGGACTGTTCCTTGTCCCAGGCCTCCCCGTCCTCGAACAAGCCCGGGAAGTTACGGCCGTCGCTCCACGGCACGTACTCGTGCGGCATCCAGTCCTTGGCGACCGTCAGATGCCGGTCGAGTTCCTTCTCGACCACTTCCTCCAGCGCGTACAGCAGCCGGGCGTCGGTCCAGCCGGCAGGGCTTCCGAGGTGAGGGGAAGTGATCGTCACGGGAACTCCAGGGGACATGAAACGGAGCGGAACACTCCGGCGGCGACGCCGGAACCTACGGAATCGTAGGCTACGAATCCGTAGGTTACGAAGCCGTAGGTTAAGCGCGGCGTAAAGATCCCTGATCAGGCACTGTCCATGGGGCACGCCGAAAGCCCCGGGACCCGCAGGTCCCGGGGCTGAAAGGGTGATGCGATCGCCCGGTCAGGCGTACAACTCCCGCAGCCGCACCGAGAGACATGTCACACAGCCCTCGAGCTTCTCGAACTCGCTGATGTCGACCACGACCGGCTCGTGACCGAGATCCTCGAGCAGCTCCGCCGTCTTCGGCGCGCTCGCCGCCATGAGCAGCTTGCCGCCGCCGAGCTGCACCACGTGCCCACCGGACTCCTCGGGCACCGACAGGAAGCGCGGGAACAGCGACGGCCGGTCCACCTTCGGGATGTGCCCGATCACCGTGCCGTCGGGCAGCGCGGTGACCGCCGACTTCAGGTGCAGCACCTTGCTCACCGGCACGGCGACGACCTGCGCCCCGAGCGGCTCGAACGCGGCCCGCAGCTGCTGGATGCCGGCCGCGTTGGTGCGGCCGCCCCGGCCCACGTAGATCGTGTCGCCGACCTTCAGCACGTCGCCCCCGTCCAGCGTGCCCGGCTCCCAGATCCAGTTCACCGAGCAGCCCAGGCGGGCGACGGCCTCCTCGACCCCGGCGGTCTCGTCCCGCCGGGACTCCGCGCCGGGCCGCGTGATCAGGGCGACGTTCTTGTACATCACCACCGTGTCCTCGACGAACACCGAGTCGGGGCAGTCGTCGACGGGGTCGACCTCGATCGTCTCCCAGCCGTGCGTCCGCAGGGCCTCCGCGTACGCCTCCCACTGCTCGAGGGCGAGCTCGACGTCGACCTTCTCCCGCTCGATGTGCGTCACCAGGCCTTCGGCGAGGCGCGGGCCGGGGCGACGAATGAGGGCCTTCTTGCTGGGCACGAGGGGATCTCCGAATCGGCGGTAGGTGTGCACGCCATCATGCAGCGCGGCGCCGCGTGGACAAAACCCTCGTTGTCAGCCTGTGGCCCTCCTGAGATGCGGCGTGGTCTCCGTCAGCTGTCCCTCTTCCAGCAGCAGCCAGCGCGTGATGCCGATCGACTCCAGGAACGGCAGGTCGTGGCTGGCCACGATCAGCGCGCCTTCGTACGACTCCAGGGCCGTCGTGAGCTGCCGCACACTCGCCATGTCGAGGTTGTTGGTCGGCTCGTCCAGCATCAGCAGCTGCGGTGCGGGCTCCGCCAGCAGCAGCGCCGCCAGGGCCGCCCGGAAATGTTCGCCGCCGGACAGCGTGCCCGCCTTCTGGTCGGCGCGGGCACCCCGGAACAGGAAGCGGGCGAGGCGCGCCCGGACCCGGTTGTTGGTGGCGTCCGGCGCGAACCGGGCCACGTTCTCCGCGACCGACAGCTCTGAGTCGAGGACGTCGAGCCGCTGCGGCAGGAAACGCAGCGGGACGTGCGCCTCCGCCTCGCCCGACACCGGCTTCAGCTCCCCGGCGATCGTGCGCAGCAGCGTCGTCTTGCCCGCGCCGTTGCGCCCGATCAGCGCGATCCGCTCCGGGCCGCGCAGGTCGAGGCCGCCGGCCGCACGCGCGCCGTACAGCAGACGCAGGTCCTGGAGGGTGAGGACGGTCCGGCCGGGTGGCACGGCCGTGTACGGAAGGTCGATGCGGATCTCGTCGTCGTCCCGTACGGCCTCCACCGCCTCGTCGAGCCGCTCCTTGGCGTCGGCGAGCCTCTCCTCGTGCATGATCCGGTGCTTGCCCGCGGACTCCTGCGCCGCACGCTTGCGCGCCCCCATGACGATCTTCGGCTCGCGTTTCTGCTCCCACATCTTCTGGCCGTACCGCTTCCGGCGGGCCAACTTGACCTGTGCGTCGACCAGTTCGCGTTTCTGCTTACGGAAGTCGGCCTCGGCGACGCGCACCATGCGTTCGGCGGCCTCCTGCTCGGTGGCGAGGGCCTCCTCGTACGCCGAGAAGTTGCCGCCGTACCAGGTGATCTCCCCGGAACGCAGGTCCGCGATCTGGTCGACGAGTTCGAGGAGTTCACGGTCGTGGCTGACCACGACCATGACTCCCGGCCAGGACGCGACGGCCGTGTACAGGCGCCGTCGCGCGTAGAGGTCGAGGTTGTTGGTGGGCTCGTCGAGCAGCAGGACGTCCGGTCGGCGCAGCAGCAGTGCGGCCAGCCGCAGAAGCACCGACTCGCCGCCCGACACCTCGCCGACCGTGCGGTCCAACTCGATGTGGCCGAGACCGAGTTCGCCGAGCGTGGCGAGGGCACGCTCCTCCACGTCCCAGTCGTCGCCGAGGGTCTCGAAGTGCTCCTCGGCCACGTCGCCCGCCTCGATGGCGTGCAGCGCGGCCCGCTGCGCGGCGATGCCCAGTGCCTCGTCGACCCGCAGGGCGGTGTCCAGCGTGACGTTCTGCGGGAGGTAACCGACGTCGCCCGCGACGCGGACCGCGCCGTCGGCGGGGGCGAGCTGCCCGGCGATCAGCTTCAACAGGGTCGATTTCCCCGACCCGTTGACGCCGACGAGCCCGGTCCTGCCGGGGCCGAAGGAGACATCGAGCTCCTCGAAGACGGGGGTGCCGTCGGGCCAGGTGAAGGAGAGGGACGTACAGGTGATGGATGTGGACATGCGGCCTCGCGGTTGCTTGATGCGGTCAGGGGCAACGCGTATCGAGACACCGGCGACCAGCGGGGGAGGACTCCGGGGGCATGAGAAGAACCCTGTTGCGGAGGACGGCTCGAACTCCGAGGTCGCACGCGACGCACACACTTCACGTGTGTGACGTGGTGTCTCAGGACCTCAGACGAGCAACGTCCTTCTCCAATCGACGGCAACAGAGACGCTGTAGACCGTATGAGCGGCGTTGTGGGGTGTCAACGCAATTAATGCGTGCGCCGGCCTGGGCGTCACGCGCGCGAGTGCCGGGTCGGGCATCGCCCGGGCCGGCCGCGCACGCGCTGGTCCGCCGCGCCGCGGGAGCTGCTGGACGCGGGGACGTACGAGGCGCTGACCGAGCTCAACGCGCCGCCCGGCGGGGCGCGTCAGCAGGCGTCCCGCAGCAGCTCCGCCAGGTCGTGGTCCAGGTCGAGCTGCTGGTGCTCCAGGCCGGCGGGCACCAGCTCGCTCGTGGCCTGGAGGAACGTGCGCAGCTCGCCCGAGCGGATGTGCACGACGGCCGTCCCTTCCGGAGCGTGGAACTCCAGGACCGTCCGGTCGTACCCGTACGGCCGGACGCGGACGTCGCCGTGGCCCTCGGGGCCCTGCAGCCCGGCCACGAGCAGTTCGCGGGCGAAGGTCCAGCAGACCTCCACGCCCTCCAGCGTGGCCGGGGCCGGGAAGGTCATGCGGACCGCGAACGGATCACGCCGGTCGTAGTGCAGCGTGGCGGGAATGCTCGGCATCCGCGGCGCGGCGGCGACGAGACGGGCCTCTACGGACTGCTCGATGACGGTGGTCAACGCCTTGGCTCCCTTGTGACGGCTGGACAGACTTCCGGGCGGACGAGGCCGGCATGGGAAGAGACGACGGAATGGGCCGTTCAGTGCACACGAAATTCGAGTGACCTCGGTCACCGCCTTCATGCACGGAAGTGGCGCAGCTCTCTTTCCGTGCTCAGAAAGGCACTTGTGGCGACCGGCGCATCACCGGGCGGCCCGCCGGAGGGCATCTGGACGGCGCCCGGGCGGTGGGCTAGCTTCGCCCGCCATGAGGCGCTTGGGGAGCACGCGAAGGACGCGACGGACGAGACGTACGACGAGGGCGGTCGCCGCGGGTGCCGTGTGCGTGGCGGCACTGGCCGCCCTGACCGCCGTACCCGCGCAGGCCGATGAGCCGGAGCGGCGGGCGCCGCGGTGGGAACTCAAGGACACCGGCGCTCCGGAGGTGCGGTTCCGCGGGCTGTCGGCCGTCGACCGGAACACCGCCTGGGTGTCCGGGACACAGGGCACGGTTCTGCGGACGACGGACGGCGGGGCCACTTGGCGGAACGTCTCGCCGCCCGGAGCCGTGGACCTGCAGTTCCGGGACATCGAGGCCTTCGACGCGCGGCGCGCGGTCGTGCTGGCGATCGGCGAGGGCGAGGCGTCGCGCGTGTACCGCACCGAGGACGCCGGGGCGACCTGGACCGAGTCCTTCCGCAACACCGACGCCAAGGCCTTCTACGACTGCCTCACCTTCTTCGACCGCCGCCACGGCCTTGCGATGAGCGACCCGGTGGACGGGAAGTTCCGCATCCTGTCGACCAGTGACGGAGGCCGTTCCTGGAAGGTGCTCCCGAGCGACGGGATGCCCGCCGCCCAGGAGGGTGAGGCCGGCTTCGCGGCCAGTGGCCAGTGCCTGGTCGCTTCGGGGCCGAAGGACGTCTGGCTGGCCACCGGCGGAGCGGCACGCGCGCGTGTGCTGCACTCCTCCGACCGTGGGCTGACCTGGACGGCCACCGACACGCCGATCCCCGCAGGGGATCCGGCACGTGGCGTCTTCGCACTCGCCTTCCGCGACCGCGCACACGGTCTCGCGGTCGGCGGCGACTACCGCGCCGACCAGCCGTCCCCGCAGGCGGCGGCCACGACGGGCGACGGCGGCCGCACCTGGCGGCCCGCCGGCTCGCCTCCGCCCGCCTACCGCTCCGGCGTCGCCTGGCTGCCGCACAGCCGCACGGCCGCCCTCGCGGTCGGCCCGACCGGCACGGACCTGACGACGGACGGCGGCCGCACCTGGCGGACGGTCGACACGGGCTCGTACGACACCGTGGACTGCACCGCCGGCCCGAGCTGCTGGGCTGCGGGCGAAAAGGGGCGCGTGGCACGACTGGAGCGCTGATTCCGTCCGGTGCGCCCGGGGTACCCGGTCACGGCACGCGAGAGGAGTGATCGGACATGCCACGCGGTTCCAGTCCCAAGCGCGAGCGCCAGTACGAGCACATCAAGGAGAGTGCGCAGGACCGGGGCGAGAGCACCGAGCGGGCCAAGGAGATCGCGGCGCGCACGGTGAACAAGGAACGCGCCCGGTCCGGCGAGTCGAAGTCCGCGAGCCGCACGTCGACGCAGGACATGTCGTCCGGCAGGCGGGGCGGCCAGCGGTCCGGCAAGGGTTCCCAGGGGCCCACCTACGACCAGCTGTACGAGGAGGCGAAGAAGCGCAACATCAAGGGCCGTTCGGACATGAACAAGAGCGAGCTGCAGCGCGCCCTGGGCGGCAAGGGCTGACCCGGGACCGTGCCTCAGGCGGGAGTCTCGCGGTACCGCTCGAGCGCCGGCGCCGTCTTCGTGGCGACGAACTCGGTGATGCGGTACGCGCAGACGCCCGCGGTGACGAACGGGTCGCCCGAGGTGATCTCCTCGATCCGCGCACGGTCCTCCGCGACGGCGAGGATCACCCCGCCGTCGCGGGGGTTCTTGCGCCCGGACGCCAGGAAGACGCCCTTCTCGTACTGCTCGTCGAGCCACGCCACGTGCGCGTCGAGCGCGGCGTCCACGGCGTCCAGCGGGGCGGTGTAGGTCAGTTCCAGTACGAACATGATCGCGAGCCTACGCGTCGAGGGCGCGGCCCGTACGCTCGACCTCACCATGACGATGACGACCGTACGCATTCCGGAGGGCTGGCCCGCGACCGGGGATGAAGCCCGCGCCGTCCAGGACGAACTGCGGGCGCGGGTGGTGCTCGACGAGCCGGGACCACCGCCGGGAACAGGGCATGTGACCGGCGTCGACGTCGCCTACGACGACGAGCGGGACGTCGTCGCGGCCGCGGCGGTCGTCCTGGACGCGGCGACCCTGGACGTGGTCGCCGAGGCCACGGCAATCGGCCGGATCTCCTTCCCGTACGTCCCCGGCCTGCTCGCCTTCCGCGAGCTCCCCACGGTCCTGGCGGCCCTCGACGCCCTTCCCTGCCCGCCGGGCCTGGTGGTCTGCGACGGCTACGGCCTGGCCCACCCCCGCCGCTTCGGCCTCGCCAGCCACCTGGGCGTACTCACCGGCCTGCCCACGATCGGCGTCGCCAAGAACCCGTTCACGTTCACGTACGACGATCCGGACGCACCGCGCGGCAGCACGTCCCCGCTCCTGGCGGGCACCGAGGAGGTCGGCCGCGCGTTGCGCACCCGGGACGGCATCAAGCCCGTCTTCGTGTCGGTGGGCCACCGCACGACCCTCGACAACGCCTGCGCCCACACACTCGCGCTGAGCCCCGAATACCGCCTCCCCGAGACGACACGCAGGGCGGACTCGCTGTGCAGGCGGGCGCTGAAGGAGGCGGCTCGGCCCAGGAGTCCGCTCGCCGAGCGGGCGGCGGCGGACCCGACCCGGAGCTGGGGACGCACCCTGTACGAGCGCCGGCGCGACCCGGTGACCTGGGCGGGCCGCGTGCTCGGGGCGGCGGCGGAGGGTCTGGGCCGGACGCCGGAGATCGAGGCCGCGCTGGAGCTGGCCGCCGACCGCGACCGGTGGAGCCAGGGGCGCGAGGTGTTCGAACTGGTCCGGCGCGGCGCACCCCTGCCCGCGGAGCAGCCCACGACGGAACAGCTGCTGCTGTTCCGCCTCGCGGAACTCGTCGCCAAGGTCGCCCACAACGCTGCGGGTCCCTCACCGTTCTTCGACCATCACGCCGGGTGGGACATCGGCCCCCTGGCTCACCGACTCGCGCTCGCCTCTCACGACACCGTCGTCCGCGACCGGATCGCCGCCGCCCTGGGGGAGTGGCCGCCGCCCGGCTTCGACGACGTTCCCTGACGGGAGAAGCGTGCCGGTCGGCGGGCGGCTGAATACCGTGAGGTGTTCGAACTGGTCAGGCGCGCGCGCCCCTGCCCGGCACGCAGCCCACGACGGAACAGGGGTTGCTGTTCCGCCTCGCGGGGCTGGTCGCCGAGGTCGCCCACAACGCTGCGGGTCCCTCGCCGTTCTTCGATCATCACGCAGGCTGGGGCATCGGCCCCCTGGCCCACCGACTTGCGATCGCCGCTCACCACACCGCCGTGCGGGACCGGGTCGCCGCCCGGCTCAGGCGGCCTTTCCTGACGGGTCGGCGGGCGGCTGAGTACGCGGACTGAGTATCCGTACGGATGTGCGCGCACCGCGGTGATCGGCAGGCTGAGCCGCATGACGACGCACCGCGCACCGAAGCCCCTCGCCGACCCGAACCGTCCCGTCGAGCGGGCCGTGAACGCCGCCCTGCTCCTCGCCGTCCTCGCGGGAATCGGCTGGATCTGCGGGATGATCTACACCCTCGTGCAGTGGCCGCTGTAGAGCCGGTCAGCGGCTCGCCGCGACCCGGAAGCGAATGCCTGCCTTCCGCAGGCGCTCCGTGAGCGCGTCGCCCATCGCCACCGCGGTCGTGACCTGGCCGGCCGTCGGCGGGAGGTCGTCGAAGGCCAGGCAGAGCGCCGACTCGGCGAACATCTTCGCCGTCTCGTCGTAGCCGGGGTCGCCGCCCGCGACCTCGGTGAACACCCGGCGGCCGCCGCCCTCCCCGACGAAGCGCACGGAGAACCAGCTCTTCGCCCGCTTCTCCGCGCTCGGCCCGTCCCCGGGCTTGAGCCGGTCGGACAACCAGCGCCGGGCGGGCGGAAGTTGGGCGGCCGCGAAGAGCGCGCCGACGGCCGCGACGCCGCCCACCGCGACGGGCAGGTGCTTCACGGCCGCGTAGTGGCGGTAGCGGAAGTCCGGCCCGTACCGCTCGAGCGCCTTGGCCGAGCGCCGCACGATCTGCGGGTCGATGGTGGGCAGCGGCAGTGCCCAGGCACCGACCTCCTCGGCGAACCGGGGCGCGCCGGTCGGCGCCACCACCCGGCGGCCCACCAGCCGCGGCTCGTGCCGCCCGCGGTCCCGCGCGGCGGTCACCATCTGCGGCCCGCGGGCGAACTGGTTGAGCGCGGAGGCGAAGGTTCCGCCGGAGAAGGTCGCGTCGGCGGTCACGAAGCCGTCCACGGTCAGCGGCACCCCCTCCGGCAACTCGCGGACGGTGAAGTACACGCCCAGGTCGTGCGGGATCGAGTCGAAGCCGCACGCGTGCACCAGCCGCGCCCCGGTCTCCCGCGCGCGTGCGTCATGACGGACGTACATCAGGTCCACGAACTCGGGCTCACCTGTGAGGTCGAGATAGTCCGCGCCGCTGTCCGCGCAGGCCGCGAGGAGTTCCTCGCCGTAGCGCACGTAGGGCCCCACGGTCGTGGCGACCACGCGCGCGTGCTGGGCGAGCCGGCGCAGCGAGGCCGGGTCGGACACGTCCGCCCACAGCACCCCGACCTCCGCCCCGCCCGGCAGCCGCTCCCGCAGCCGCCGCAGTTTCAGCTCGCTGCGGCCCGCGATCGCCCAGCGCAGCCCCTCGGGCGCGTGTGCGGCGAGGTATTCCGCGGTGAGCGCTCCTACGAAGCCCGTGGCTCCGAAGAGCACGATGTCGTACGGGCGATCCGTGTCGTTCAGCCTGCTCATGACACCCCTCGGTCGTCGGCCCCGCGCCGTTGTCGGTGGCTGAGGCTAGCGTGAGGGGTGCGGAGCCCGAAGACGAGCCCGGAGGTGACGGATGGCCGTGCCCAGGAACGCCCTGAAGAAGTGGGAGAAGGTGCGAGCGTTCGCCCTCGGTCTCCCGGGTGCGACCGAGGAGTTCCCCTGGGGCGAGACCGTCGCCAAGGTCAACAGGAAGGTGTTCGTCTTCCTGGGCGTCGACGACGGCAGCTATCCGCTCGGTGTCACCGTCAAGCTCAAGGACGACACCTCCCACGCCCACGCCCTCACCTCCCCGGGTGCCGAGCCCGCCGGGTACGGCCTGGGCAGGGCGGGCTGGGTGAGGATCCCCCTGGAGGAGCAGGACGCCCCGGCGGCGGAGCTGCTGTGCGACTGGGTGGAGGAGAGCTACCGCGCCATCGCCCCCAAGCGCCTCATAGGTGAGCTGGACGCGCACTGATCCCCATACCGCCGGGTACGCTGTCTAAGCGCTTGCTCGCCCAAGTCTTGTGTCCGGTGGAACCCGTTCTTAGCATCACTGGTGTTACATCGGTTGTGTCACATCGCTGGGGGCATGGATGACAACGGCAAGGACACCGGCAGGGACGCCGGGGCACGGCCCGCTCTCCGGCGTGCGCGTGGTCGAGCTGGCCGGCATCGGCCCCGGCCCCTTCGCCGCCATGCTCCTCGCCGACCTCGGCGCGGACGTCGTCCGCGTGGACCGCCCCACCGGCCCCGGGCTCTCGATCGACCCCGAGTACGACGTCACCAACCGCAACAAGCGCTCGGTGGTCCTCGACCTGAAGTCCCCGGACGGCCCCGCGCGCGTCCTCGACCTCGCCGAACGCGCCGACATCCTCATCGAGGGCTACCGCCCCGGCGTCGCCGAGCGCCTCGGCGTCGGCCCGGAGGCCTGCCATGCCCGTAACCCCAAGCTCGTCTACGGCCGTATGACCGGCTGGGGCCAGGAGGGCCCCCTCGCCCACCGAGCCGGCCACGACATCGCCTACATCGCAGTCACCGGCACCCTCGGCATGATCGGCACGCCGGACGAGCCCCCGGCCGTCCCCGCCAACCTGCTCGGCGACTACGCGGGCGGCTCCCTCTACCTCGTCGTCGGCGTCCTCGCCGCCCTCCACCACGCGCGCGCGAGCGGCACCGGCCAGGTCGTCGACGCCGCCATCGTCGACGGCACCTCCCACCTCTCCGCGATGATCCACGGCATGCTCGCCGCGGGCGGGTGGCAGGACCGCCGCGCCGCCAACCTCCTCGACGGCGGCTGCCCGTACTACGGCACGTACGAGACGGCCGACGGGAAGTACATGGCGGTGGGCGCTCTGGAAGGGCAGTTCTACGACGAGTTCCTGGATCTGCTCGGCCTCGAGGACTTCGCCGACGCCCGCAAGGACTGGACCCGCTGGGGCGAGCTGCGCCAGGAGGTCGCCGCCCGCTTCACATCCCGTACCCGGGACGAGTGGACGGCCGTCTTCGAGGGCTCCGACGCGTGCGTGGCGCCCGTCCTGTCGCTGCGCGAGGCCCCGCACCACCCGCACCTCGCCGCCCGCGGCACCTTCACCGACCACGGCGGCATCACCCAGCCCGCCCCCGCCCCCCGCTTCTCCGCCACCCCCACCACCGTCCGCACCGGCCCCGCACGGCCCGGCACCGGCGCTGAGGACGTGGCGCGCGACTGGGGGATACCCCACCTCGTGAAAGCCCCCGGGCACGACCTCGTGCACCACGGCGACCAGAAAGACGGCGACTGACCCCGCCCCCGGCTCGGCCAACCCTCCCCCGAAAGGCTTACCAGTGAGCACCGAAGCGTACGTGTACGACGCGATCCGCACCCCGCGCGGGCGCGGCAAGGCCAATGGAGCCCTGCACGGCACGAAGCCCATCGACCTGGTCGTCGGCCTCATCCACGAGATCCGCGACCGCTTCCCCGGCCTCGACCCGGCCGCCGTCGACGACATCGTGCTCGGCGTCGTCGGCCCGGTGGGCGACCAGGGTTCCGACATCGCACGGATCGCGGCCGTCGCGGCCGGACTGCCGGACACCGTGGCGGGCGTGCAGGAGAACCGCTTCTGTGCCTCGGGCCTGGAGGCCGTCAACCTGGCCGCCGCCAAGGTGCGCTCGGGCTGGGAGGACCTCGTCCTCGCGGGTGGTGTCGAGTCCATGTCCCGGGTGCCGATGGCCTCGGACGGCGGTGCCTGGTTCAACGACCCGATGACCAACCTCGCCGTCAACTTCGTCCCGCAGGGCATCGGCGCAGACCTCATCGCGACCGTCGAGGGCTTCTCGCGACGCGACGTCGACGAGTACGCGGCCCTGTCGCAGGAGCGGGCCGCCACGGCCTGGAAGGAGAGCCGCTTCGAGCGGTCCCTCGTCCCGGTGAAGGACCGCAGCGGCCTCGTCGTCCTCGACCACGACGAGCACATGCGCCCCGGCACCACCGCCGACTCCCTCGCCAAGCTGAAGCCGTCCTTCGCCGACATCGGCGAACTCGGCGGCTTCGACGCCGTGGCCCTGCAGAAGTACCACTGGGTGGAGAAGATCGACCACGTCCACCACGCGGGCAACTCCTCCGGCATCGTCGACGGCGCCTCCCTCGTCGCGATCGGCTCGAAGGAGGTCGGCGAGCGGTACGGGCTGACGCCGCGCGCGCGGATCGTCTCGGCCGCCGTCTCCGGCTCCGAGCCGACCATCATGCTCACCGGTCCCGCGCCCGCCACCCGCAAGGCGCTCGCCAAGGCCGGGCTGACCATCGACGACATCGACCTCGTCGAGATCAACGAGGCCTTCGCGGCGGTCGTTCTGCGCTTCGTGCGGGACATGGGCCTGTCCCTCGACAAGGTCAACGTCAACGGCGGCGCGATCGCCCTCGGTCACCCGCTCGGCGCGACCGGCGCGATGATCCTCGGCACGCTCGTCGACGAACTGGAGCGGCAGGACAAGCGGTACGGCCTCGCCACGCTGTGCGTCGGCGGCGGCATGGGCATCGCGACGATCGTCGAACGCGTCTGAAAACCGGCGGATTCAAGAGACTTCTACGGAGACCCTGTCATGACACAGAGCACCGCCATCCGCTGGGAACAGGACCGCACCGGCGTCGTCACCCTCGTCCTCGACGACCCCGGCCAGTCCGCGAACACCATGAACCAGGCGTTCCGCGACTCGCTCGCCGTGATCACCGACCGGCTGGAGGCCGAGAAGGACTCCATCCGCGGCATCATCCTCACCTCCGCCAAGAAGACCTTCTTCGCCGGCGGCGACCTGCGCGACCTCATCCGGGTCACCCCCGACACCGCGCAGGAACTGTTCGACGGCGGCATGGCGATCAAGCGCAACCTGCGCCGCATCGAGACGCTCGGCAAGCCGGTGGTCGCCGCGATCAACGGCGCGGCCCTGGGCGGCGGTTACGAGATCGCCCTCGCCTGCCACCACCGGATCGCCCTCGACGCTCCCGGCTCGAAGATCGGCTGCCCGGAGGTCACCCTGGGGCTGCTGCCCGGAGGCGGCGGAGTCGTGCGCACGGTACGCCTGCTCGGGATCGCCGACGCGCTGCTCAAGGTGCTGCTGCAGGGCACCCAGTACAGCCCGCAGCGCGCCCTGGAGAACGGCCTCGTCCATGAGGTGGCCGCGACTCAGGAGGAGCTGCTGGCGAAGGCGCGCGCCTTCATCGAGGCCAACCCCGAGTCGCAGCAGCCCTGGGACAGGCCGGGTTACCGGATCCCCGGCGGCACGCCCGCCAACCCCAAGTTCGCGGCGAACCTTCCCGCCTTCCCGGCCACACTGCGCAAGCAGACGAACGGCGCACCCTACCCGGCGCCGCGCAACATCCTCGCGGCCGCCGTCGAGGGCTCCCAGGTCGACTTCGAGACCGCGCAGGTCATCGAGGCCCGCTACTTCGTGGAGCTGGCGGCCGGCCAGACCTCGAAGAACATGATCCAGGCGTTCTTCTTCGACCTCCAGGCCGTCAACTCCGGTGCCAACCGGCCCAAGGGCATCGAGTCCCGCCAGGTCCGCAAGGTAGCCGTTCTCGGCGCCGGGATGATGGGCGCGGGTATCGCGTACTCGTGCGCCCGCGCGGGGATCGAGGTCGTGCTCAAGGACGTGTCGGTCGAGGCCGCCGTCAAGGGCAAGGGCTACTCCGAGAAGCTGTGCGCCAAGGCCGTGTC
Source organism: Streptomyces sp. HUAS ZL42 (assembly GCF_040782645.1). Taxonomy (GTDB): domain Bacteria; phylum Actinomycetota; class Actinomycetes; order Streptomycetales; family Streptomycetaceae; genus Streptomyces. Next base: position 1,818,814 of record NZ_CP160403.1, on the reverse strand, counting down.
CAGGGGCCGTACCAGCCGGGAGAAGGCGGACGCGCTGCTCGCCCGCATCACGCCGACGGCCGATCCCGCCGATCTCGCCGGCTGCGACGCGGTCATCGAGGCCGTCTTCGAGGACCCGGCGCTCAAGCACAAGGTGTTCCAGGAGATCCAGCACGTCGTCGAGCCGGACGCGCTGCTGTGCTCCAACACCTCCACCCTGCCGATCACGTTGCTGGCGGAGGGGGTCGAGCGTCCCGTCGACTTCATCGGGCTGCACTTCTTCTCGCCCGTCGACAAGATGCCGCTCGTCGAGATCATCAAGGGTGAGCGGACCGGGGAGGAGGCGCTGGCGCGGGCCTTCGACCTGGTGAGGCAGATCAAGAAGACGCCGATCGTGGTGAACGACTCGCGCGGCTTCTTCACCTCGCGGGTGATCGGGCACTTCATCAACGAGGGTGTCGCGATGGTCGGCGAGGGCATCGAGCCCGCGTCGATCGAGCAGGCGGCGGCGCAGGCGGGGTATCCGGCGAAGGTGCTGTCGCTGATGGACGAACTGACGCTCACTCTGCCGCGGAAGATCCGCAACGAGTCGAAGCGGGCGGTGGAGGAAGCGGGAGGGACATGGGTGTCCCATCCTGCCGAGGCCGTCATCGACCGCATGGTCGACGAGTTCGGGCGCACCGGTCGCAGTGGAGGGGCGGGCTTCTACGAGTACGGGGACGACGGCAAGCGGGCCGGGCTGTGGCCGGGGCTGCGGGAGCATTTCGGGGGTGCCGGGGGTCGCCCCCCGGGCAAGCACAGCACGGAGGCGGGGTACGAGATTCCCTTCGTGGACATGCAGGAGCGCATGCTCTTCTCGGAGGCGCTCGACACTGTGAAGCTCCTGGAAGAGGGCGTGTTGACGTCTGTCGCCGACGCGAATATCGGGTCCATCTTCGGGATCGGGTTCCCAGGCTGGACCGGAGGTGTGCTGCAGTACATCAACGGTTATGAGGGCGGGCTGCCGGGCTTTGTGGCACGGGCGCGTGAGCTGGCCGAGCGGTACGGGGAGCGGTTCGCACCGCCGGCGCTGCTGGTGGAGAAGGCGGAGAAGGGGGAGCGGTTCGCGGACGCGTGATGTGTGGTGGCGGTGGGGGTTTTGCACCCCGCCGCCCCTCGCGTCGAAGAACCGGTCGCACCGTCGCCGTCCCCCGTGGAGCGCTGAGGTGGGCTCGTCGAGGATCAGCGGCTTCCTGACCGGTCTGACGCTCAACGCGTCAGGTGGCTCCGCCCACCTCTGACGATTCCTTCAGCCAGTCCCGCAGTTCTTCCTTGAGGGACCGCTGGAACGTGGTCAGCAGCGCCTGGACCACCAGCGGCTGCATGTGCGCCGTCAGCGACCTCACGTCCTGGGTGTCCCGCTCCGCCACCGCCTCCCGGAGCAGCCGGGCGAGCTCGTGCGCGGCCGCCCGCGAGTGCTCCAGGAGCACGGTCCGGGCGGCGAGGATCGTCTCCTGCGCCAGCGGTACGTCGAGGAGCTGGGCGGCGAGCCGGAGCAGACCGGTGTCGATGCGGAACGCCTCCCCCTCGCGCGTGACGACCCGCATCGCCACGAGCCGCTCCAGGTCGTCGTCGTCCAGCGGCCGGTCCGCCCGCCGCTCCACCTCCTCGCGCGTCACCGTCTCCCCGGTGTCGGGCGACCAGGAGGCCACCACGGCACGATGGATCGCCAGGTCGTGCGCGCCCAGGTCCGGCGGCAGCCGGCGCAGGTAGCGCTCGATCGCGGCGAGCGTCATGCCCTGCTGCTGCAACTCCTCTATGAGCGCCAGCCGGGCCACGTGCTCCGGTCCGTAGTGACCCACCCTCCGCGGACCGATCACGGGCGGCGGCAGAAGCCCTTTGGTGCCGTAGAAGCGCACCGTGCGGACCGTGACGCCGGCCCGCGCGGCCAGCTCGTCGATCGTGAGGGTCGGCTCCCCGGTGTCGGTCGTCATGTGCAGCAGTATCGCTGTCTCACCAGTGGTGTGACACCGGGAAACAATCAGGGGCCCACTGTCAGTGGCGGCGTCTACGGTGGCGTCATGTCGGAGATCACGTACATGCGAGGGGACGCGACCGTACCGTCGGGCAAGGGTGTCAAGGTGATCGCCCATGTCTGCAACGACATCGGGGGATGGGGGAAGGGCTTCGTCGTGGCGATATCGCGGCGCTGGCCGGAGCCGGAGGCGGCCTACCGTGCCTGGCACCGCGAGCGCGCGTCGAACGACTTCGGTCTGGGGGCGCTCCAGCTCGTCCAGGTGGAGCCCTATGTGTGGGTCGCCAACATGATCGGCCAGCGCGGGATACGGACGGGCAGCAAGGGCGTCCCCGTCCGCTACGAGGCGATCGACACGGCCCTCGGAAGGCTGGCCGACCGGGCCGCCGAACTCGGGGCGTCCGTCCACATGCCCCGGATAGGCTGCGGCCTGGCCGGAGGCAAGTGGTCCCGCGTCGAGCCGCTGATCGTCGAACGGCTGGTGAAGCGCGGCGTGGCGGTCACGGTGTACGACCACGGGGAGGGGTACCGGTGAGTCCGGACATCGACGTCCTGGTCCTGGGCGGGGCTGGCGTGGACACGATCGTGTACGTGCCGGAGCTTCCGCTCCCTTACGCCGACAGCTACATGATCGACAGCGGGATCCGCGCCCGCGCCGGGCAGACCGGAGACTTCGTCGCCCTGGGCCTCGCCGCCCTCGGCCTGCGCACCCACCACCTGGACTTCCTCGGCGACGACCCCGAGGGCGACCTGGTCCGCGCGCTGCACCGCGACAAGGGCATCGCGCTCACCGCGATCCCGCAGCCCGCCGGCACCAAGCGCGCGGTCAACCTGGTGGGCCCGGACGGCCGCCGCCTGTCCCTCTACGACACCAGCCGTGGGCGCCCGGCCGACCGGTTCCCGCAGGACACCCTGCGCACCCTCGCCGGGGCGAGCCGCCATGCGCATGTGTCCATCACCCAGCCCTGCGCCGACGCGCTGCCCGTGCTGCGCGAGGCCGGTGTCGGCATCTCCACCGACCTGCACAACTGGGACGGCGAGAACCCCTACCACGAGGCCTTCGCGTACGCCGCGGACGTCGTCTTCGTCTCCGCGGCGGCCCTGACCGACCCCGAGGCGACCATGCGCGGCATCGCCGGGCGTGGCCGCGCCGAGGTGGTGGTCGCCACGGCCGGGGCCGAGGGCGCGTTCCTGCTGGCGGACGGCGAGCTGACCCACATACCGGCGGTCACGCCTCCCGCGCCGGTGGTGGACTCCAACGGCGCGGGCGACGCGTTCGCCTCCGCGTTCCTCTTCGGCCGGCTCAGCGGCGAACCGCCACGACGGTGCGCGCAGTTCGGCGCGGTGGCCGGAGCGTACGCGTGCACGGTGCCGTCCACGGAGAGCGCCGCCCTCTCCCGCGACGAACTCCTGGCCCACGCGGCCGCGGTGGAGGCGGTTTCCTAGTCCTCGTTCTCAGCCCGCGTGGGCGTCGTTCGTCGCCGCGATCTTCTTCCACGACTTCGGCTGAACCGGAGCGGCCGACGCCTTCGCGAGGGACACGGCCCGCGCCGCGGGCGCCCCCGGCTTGGACGGCTGGAACAGCCACGTGTCGAACAGCGCGCCCAGCTGCTCGCCGGAGATCTGCTCGGCGTACTGCCGGAAGTCGGTGACGGAGGCGTTGCCGTACGCGTACTTCTGCGGCCAGCCCTTCAGGATGGCGAAGAACGCGTCGTCACCGACCTCGTTGCGCAGCGCCTGCACCGCCAGCGCGCCCCGGTCGTAGACGGCGATGTCGAACTGCTTGTCCGCGCCCGGGTCACCGGGCTTCACCGTCCAGAACGCGTCGTCGGCAGGGTGCGAGGCGTACACGTAGTCCGCGAGCTCCTGCGCCGTGCCCTCGCCCTCGTGCTCCGACCACAGCCACTGCGCGTACCGGGCGAAGCCCTCGTTGAGCCAGATGTCCTTCCAGCCCTTGAGGGACACGGAGTCCCCGTACCACTGGTGGGCCAGCTCGTGTACGACGACGGAGGTGTTCGAGCCGTTCGCGAACTGCCGCGGGCTGTAGTACACGCGGGTCTGCGTCTCCAGGGCGAACCCGGTGGTGGTGTTGGGCACGTACCCGCCGGCCGAGCTGAACGGATACGGCCCGAAGTGGCCGCTCAGCCAGTCGACGATCTCCCCGGTGCGCTCCACGCTCGCCCGCGCGGCCCCGTCGTTGTCCCCGAGGTCCTTGCTGTAGGCGTTGACGATCGGCACGCCGCCCTCCGACGTGCCCGTCGTGACGTCGAACCTCCCGAGCGCCAGCGTGGCGAGGTAGGTCGCCTGCGGCTTGTTCTCGCGCCAGTTCCAGCGGGTCCAGCCCAGCCGTGAAGTCGTCGACTGGAGCGTGCCGTTGGAGATGGCCCGGGTGCCGTCAGGCACGGCCACCGACACGTCGTAGGTCGCCTTGTCGAGCGGGTGGTCGTTGCTCGGGAACCACCACCAGGCCGCCTCGGGCTCGCCCGCCGCGACGGCACCGTCCGGCGTGCGGTGCCAGGTGGAGAACCCGTACGCGCTCTTCGTCGACGGCACCCCGCTGTAGCGGACGACGACCGTGACGGACGTACCCTTCGCCAGCGGCTTCCTGGGCGTGACGACCAGTTCGTGCTCTCCGGAGGTGGTGAAGGACGCCGTGGCACCGTTGACGCGGACCTCGCCGACGTCGAGCAGGAAGTCCAGGTCGAAGCTGGACAGTTCCTGGGTGGTCGTCGCCAGGATCGTCGCCGTGCCCTCCAGTTCGTCGGTGGCCGGCTGGTACTTCAGCCGGAGATCGTAGTGGGAGACGTCGTATCCGCCGTTGCCGTAGGCCGGGTAGTAGGGGTCGCCGATGCCCGGCGCACCGGGGGAGTGGCTCGCGGCCGATGCCGGGATCGCCAGCAAGACGGAAGCCGCAGCGAGTGCGCCGGGCGCGATGATTCTGCGGTGCACGAAAGCTCCAAGTCGCAGGGGTACGAGGTGTTTTCGGAGCCTATTGAGTCCCGGTGACCCCAGGCCTGTCCACGGCCCCCGCTGTCGCACGATCGCCATTCGGCCGTCATGAGCGAACCCTCCCCACGGGCCTTTCTCGGCCACTCGCCCACCCTCATCTCGGCCACTCTCCACGAGCCCCAAGTCGCCCTCTTCTGCACGGGAGTTGACCGCTGTACCGTCCCGCGCATGCCGATACGCACGCGCTTCACGACCTGGAGAACGTTCGCGACCGCAGCCATCGCCCTTCTGCCGGCGGCCTTCCTCACCCCGGCAGCGGCCCACAGCGCCCCCCGGGAGAGCCAACCGGTCTACTCCTACGAGAACGCCGTCCGCGAGGCCGTCTGGGTCGACACCGGACTCGACGGCGACGGCGACGGGAAGACCGACCGGGTCGCCGTCGACATCGTCCGGCCCCGTGAGGCCGCCCAGCAGGGCCGCAAGGTGCCCGTCATCATGGACGCCAGCCCCTACTACTCCTGTTGCGGACGCGGCAACGAAGGCCAGAAGAAGACGTACGACGCGAACGGCGACGTCGCCCAGATGCCGCTGTTCTACGACAACTACTTCGTGCCCCGCGGCTACGCCTTCGTCGGCGTCGACCTGGCCGGCACCAACCGCTCCGACGGCTGCGTCGACGTCGGCGGCCGCTCCGACATCCGGTCCGCCAAGGCCGTCGTGGACTGGCTGGGCGGCCGCGCCAAGGCGTACACGACCAGGACCGGCACCGTCCGGGCCAAGGCGACCTGGACCAACGGCACAACGGGCATGATCGGCAAGAGCTGGGACGGCACCATAGCCAACGGTGTCGCCGCCACGGGAGTCGAGGGCCTGAAGACCGTCGTCCCCATCAGCGCCATCTCCTCCTGGTACGACTACTACTTCGCCAAGGGTGCCCCGCTGTACGACTCGGGCCCCGACTGGCTCTCGGACTACGTCGACAGCCCCGACGCGCGCGCCAAGTGCGCCGCCGTCCAGCAGAAGCTCGTCGACGGCGCCCCGCGCACCGGCGACTGGACCCCCTTGTGGACCGAGCGCGACTACGTCAAGGACGCGGGCAGGGTGCAGGCGAGCGTCTTCCTGATCCACGGCCTGCAGGACCTCAACGTCCGCACCAAGCACTTCGGCCAGTGGTGGGACGCCCTCGCGAAAAACGGTGTCGAGCGCAAGATCTGGCTCTCCCAGACCGGCCACGTCGACCCCTTCGACTTCCGCCGCGCCGCATGGGTCGACACCCTGCACCGCTGGTTCGACCACGAACTCCTCGGCTACGACAACGGCATCGACCGCGAGCCCATGGCCGACATCGAACGCCACCCCGACCAGTGGGTCACCTCCACGGTCTGGCCGCCGAGCGGCACGCGGACCGCCACACTGCGCCCCGCGGCCGGCTCCCAGCCGGGCGTCGGCACCCTGGGCCTGAGCGGGGGCACGGGCACCGAGACCTTCACCGACAACCCGCAGCTCAGCGAGACCGACTGGGCCGCGCAGATCGACACGCCGACCCGCGACAAGGCCGGATTCGTCACCGGGCCGCTAGCCCGCGACGTCCGCCTCTCCGGCTCCTCGAAGGTCACCGTCACCGCGACCCCGACCACCGCGACGGCCCACCTGTCCGCCGTTCTGGTCGACCTCGGCCCGGACACCATCCGCGACTACGCGGCGAGCGGTGAGGGCATCACCACCCTCACCGACCGCACCTGCTGGGGCGCGAGCACCGCGGGCGACAGCGCCTGCTTCAAGGCGACCAGGGCGAAGACAGCCGACGTCGACTACACGGTCGTCAGCCGCGGCTGGGCCGACCTCGGCAACCACGCCTCCGACGGGAAGGGCGTGCCGCTCACGCCGGGCAAGGCCTACACCATCACCCTCGACCTGGCCGCATCCGATCACGTCGTCCCGAAGGGCCACCGTCTGGCGCTGATCGTCGCGGGCACCGACAAGGACCTCATCGACCCGCCCGCCGACACCCCGACCCTCACCCTCGACCTGTCCCGCACGTCCGCCCGGGTCCCGCTCGTCGGCGGCGCCGCCGCGTTCGCCCGGGCCACGCCAGGATCACCGGCGGCACCGTCCGAGGCCACGGTCCTGGACGGCGTACGGGCGCCGCACACGCAGCGCGTCCCCCGCTGACATCCCTCACGAGGAGGCGGCCAGTGCGGCCGCCTCCTCCGCGCAGCCCCAGGCCACGGTCACCCCGGCGCCGCCGTGCCCGTAGTTGTGCACCAACACCCGCCCGTCCGGCAGCAGTTCGCGGTCCAGCCGGACCGTGTCACGAGCGGGACGCAGCCCCACCCGGTGCTCCAGGATCCGCGCCCCGGCGATCTCCGGCCGCAGGGCCGCACACCGCCGTACGATCGCCTCGGCCACGGCGGGGTCGGGCTCCTGAGACCACTCGTCGTCCTCGGCCGTCCCGCCCAGCAGCAGCCGCCCCGGCTGCGGGAAGAAGTACGCCATCTCCCCCTCGGCGTCGGTGGAGACGAGCCAGGTGCGGATGCCGGGGTTCTCCACGACGACCAACTGCCCGCGCACGGGCCGTACGGACGGATCCGGTACGAGATCGCGGGCCCCGAGCCCCGTGCAGTTGACCACGACGGGGGCGTCCACCTCCGCGAGAGCGGCCACCGTGCGCTCCTCGACCGACCCGCCCGCCTTCAGCAACCGCTCGCGCAGCCACGGCAGATGAACCGTCATGTCGATCAGCGGCAGCCGCGCCCACACTCCCGTCCCCGCGTACTCCTCGGCGGTCGCCGCCCGCAGCCCCGGCAGCCGGGCGTGGATCCATTCGACCGCTTTGTCCAGATCCGTCTCGCCCAGTACCCCTTCGACCATGCGTACGCCGGTCAGGCCGGGCCGCTCGGCCGATTCCTGGTACCTGTCCAGGGAGCGCAGCGCCCAGGGGCGCGCCCGCTCGACGGGATCGATGTGGTACGGCCACCACAGTGCGCCGGCAACCGCCGAGGTGGTCCGCTCGACCGGGTCCCGCGTCCAGACCCGCACCCGACGGCCGCGTTCGGCCAGCACGACGGCCGTCGTCAGCCCGATGACACCTCCGCCGACGACGACCACGCCGCCCGTTTGATCACTCGCCACGCCAGGGACCGTAGCGGAATATGTCATGCCGTGCTCGTATCGCTCCCAGTCTGGGGATACTCACAGCATGTCTGCCGAGTACGCGACCTTCGGCCTGGCCCCGGCGATGCGTGCCGGTGGTGTCCTCGCGGACGGCGGCTACCAGGTCCACCGGGACTTCCTCGATTTCGTCGTCGACGGACGCCCGCTGCTGTTCCGCCTCTCCGACCTGGACGCCGTCTCCCCGCTCGCCTCCGACGTCCCACCCGCGATCTTCACCGCACAGGTCCGCAGCCTCCTGCTGGACGCCGAGGCGCCGCTGCCCGACGGCCGGTACGTCATCTACGGCTGTCCCGAGTGCGAGGACCTCGCCTGCGGGGCGGTCACCGCCGTCATCGAGCGGCACGGCGACGACTACGTCTGGCGGGACTTCGCCTGGCAGACGGAGCAGGCCGTCGACCTGGAGCTCAACGGCTACCACGGCATCGGTCCCTTCCGCTTCCGCGGCGGCGACTACCGGTCGGCGCTGAACTCCCTGCTGGACGGAGCCGCCCCCGCCGCCAACCGCCGCCGGGTGCTGCTGATCGGAGCCCGGGTCGCCCTCCTGGCCAAACTGGCCGCCGCGCTGCGCACCATCGGCATCGGCGCCGACATCACCCGCGACGCGAACGAGGTCCCCGCCGACGAACTGCGCACATACGGCGCGGTCGCCTTCGGCCGGGCGATCACCGAGGAGGAGCGGGCGGCCGTCCGCAGCGCCTTCGAACGCGCCGGAGTCGACGTGGCCTACGTCGACGGCCTCGCCCCGATCGTCCCGCTCCTCGTCGCCCAGATCGAACACGCCCTGGACGGCAGCCCGCTGGAACAGCGCCGCCTCACCCGCCTGGTCGCCGCCGACGGCGAGGCCGGCGTCGAGGTGACTTCCCCCTGCCGTGTCCGCCTCACCGCGTACCGCCTCGACCGCCTCTACCGCACCCACACCCACGAGCTCTTCGACGGCGTCCTGGAACCCGGCCGCCACCGCATCGCCCTGGACGCGAAGTCCGTGAAGGGGGAGTCCTTCGTGGTGGCGAGGACGGCGGGGGGTGTGCTGGTGGAGGCGATGGCGCGCTGAAAACGCCGGCAAGGGACGTTGCCTTCCTCGCATAGGATCGCCCCCTGATGACTGCCACCCTCGTCGCCAAGAACCTCGCCGCCGGTCACGGCGACCGCTCCCTCTTCACCGGGCTCGACCTCGTCGTCGCGCCCGGTGATGTGATCGGGCTCGTCGGTGCCAACGGGGCCGGCAAATCGACGCTGCTGCGCATGCTCGCCGGGCTGGCCGTGCCCGAGCAGGGCGAACTCAGGCTGTCCCCGCCGACGGCGGTCGTGGGGCATCTCCCGCAGGAGCCGGAGCGGCGGCCCGGGGAGACGGTGCGGGAGTTCCTCGCCCGCCGCACCGGCGTCGCCGCGGCGCAGCGCGCGATGGACGAGGCCACGCAGGGCCTCGTCGACGGGACGCCCGGCGCCGACGACGCGTACGCGACGAGCCTGGAGCGCTGGCTCGGCCTCGGCGGCGCCGACCTCGACGAACGCGCGCAGGAGGTCGCCGACTCGCTCGGCCTCGGCGTGGACCTGGACCAGCCGATGACCTCCCTCTCCGGCGGCCAGGCGGCCCGCGCGGGACTCGCCTCCCTGCTGCTGTCCCGCTACGACGTCTTCCTGCTCGACGAGCCGACCAACGACCTCGACCTGGACGGTCTGGAGCGTCTCGAACGCTTCGTCTCCGGCCTGCGCGCGGGCACCGTCGTCGTCAGCCACGACCGCGAGTTCCTCACCCGCACCGTCACCAAGGTCCTCGAACTCGACCTCGCCCAGCGCCAGGTCAATCTCTTCGGCGGCGGCTACGAGGCCTATCTGGAGGAGCGCGACACCGCCCGCCGGCACGCCCGCGACGACTACGAGGAGTACGCCGACAAGAAGGCCGCCCTCCAGGAGCGCGCGCAGACGCAGCGCGCCTGGATGGACAAGGGCGTGAAGAACGCCCGGCGCAAGGCGGGCAACGACAACGACAAGATCGGCCGCAAGTTCCGCAGCGAGGCCAGCGAGAAGCAGGCCGCGAAGGCCCGCCAGACCCAGCGCATGATCGAGCGGCTCGAGGTGGTGGAGGAGCCGCGCAAGGAGTGGGAGCTGCGGATGGAGATCGCCGCGGCCCCCCGTTCGGGCGCGGTCGTGGCCACCCTGCGGGACGCCGAGGTCCGGCGCGGCGACTTCGTCCTCGGCCCCGTGTCCCTGCAGATCGACTGGGCGGACCGGGTCGCGGTGACCGGAGCGAACGGCGCCGGCAAGTCGACGCTGCTCGGTGCGCTCCTCGGCCGTGTCCCGCTCGACGCCGGGCAAGCGGCCCTGGGCTCGGGTGTGCTGGTCGGCGAGGTCGATCAGGCGCGGCGGCTCTTCCACGGCCCGGAGTTCCTGCTGGAGGCGTTCTGCGCGGCGGTCCCCGACACCGAGCCCGTCGAAGTCCGCACCCTCCTGGCCAAGTTCGGCCTGAAGTCGGACCACGTGCTGCGCCCGGCGGCGACGCTCTCACCCGGCGAGCGCACCCGCGCCGCCCTCGCCCTGCTGCAGGGCAGGGGCGTCAACCTCCTCGTCCTCGACGAGCCGACCAACCACCTGGACCTGCCGGCCATCGAACAACTGGAGTCGGCACTCGACGCCTACGAGGGCACCCTCCTCCTGGTCACCCATGACCGCCGCATGCTGGACGCGGTCCACGTGACCCGCCGCCTGGAGGTCGCGGACGGCAAGGTGACGGAGCGCTAGGGCCCTTCCAGTCGCCGCGCCAGCTCCGGATATTCGACGACGAACCCGTCCGCGTCGAACTCCAGGTCGCTGTGGAAGTCGCCGGAGGCGAAGCGGACCCGTCCGCCGCCGCCGGCGCTTGCGAGGTGGGTGTAGGTCTGCCGGGAGGGCATGACCGCCAGGTCCGGCACCGCCACCCACGCCATCACGAACTCCTGCTCGCCGGGCGTGAGATGAAGTCCGTGGCGCAGCACCGGCATCGTGTTGGTGAGCGGACACAGCCCCAGGTCGCAGTCGAGGGCGCCGTCGACGTCCGGCAGGTGCACCCCGTCGGCCGTCCAGCCGCCCCGGCGATCACGCCGCAGGTCGAGCGTGCGGGTCCGGGACGCGGTCTCGGACGTGACCTGCAACCGCCGCGTCACGAAGCCCTTGGTGGTCTTGAGGTCGTACGTGATCCAGTACGGCTCCGGGGTCGTCCCGACCGCGCGGCCACGGGCGCGCAGGGTGTCGCCGTCGACCTCGGCCCAGGTGGTCTCGTAGCCGTTGCTCGCCGTGACGTCCCAGGTGAGGACTCGGGAAGTGGTCATACCGCCCACCCTACGAGCGCGAAGGCCCCGGACCCCGTCACCAGGGATCCGGGGCCCGCGGGTGTCAGCCCCGGCCCTTCTTCGGGTCGAGCAGACCCGCACGACGCAGCGCGTCGGCCATCGCGCTGTTGGCCGGCGGTGGCGCCTGGCGCGAGCCGCCGCCGGCGCCGCCCCGGCCGCCCTGTCGCTGCTGCGGTGCCCGTCCGCCGCGCTGCTGACGGCCTCCGCCGGAGGGCTGTCCGCCCTGCGGAGCCGCCTCGTCGTCCAGACGCAGCGTCAGCGAGATCCGCTTGCGCGGAATGTCGACGTCGAGGACCTTCACCTTGACGATGTCACCCGGCTTGACCACGTCGCGCGGGTCCTTGACGAACGTCTTCGACATCGCGGAGACGTGCACCAGGCCGTCCTGGTGGACGCCGACGTCGACGAACGCCCCGAAGGCCGCCACGTTCGTCACGACGCCCTCCAGGACCATCCCGGACGACAGGTCGGAGATCTTCTCCACGCCCTCCTTGAAGGTGGCCGTCTTGAAGGCGGGCCGCGGGTCGCGCCCGGGCTTCTCCAGCTCCTTGAGGATGTCGGTCACGGTCGGCAGACCGAACGTCTCGTCCACGAAGTCGCCCGGCTTCAGCGACCGCAGCACGCCCGAGTTGCCGATGAGCGCGGCCACCTCCTGCCCGGACGTCTTCACCATCCGCCGTACGACCGGATACGCCTCCGGGTGCACGCTGGACGCGTCCAGCGGGTCGTCACCGCCGCGGATCCGCAGGAAGCCCGCGCACTGCTCGTACGCCTTCGGACCCAGCCGCGCCACGTTCTTCAGCTGCGAGCGCGAGGTGAAGGGGCCGTTCGAGTCCCGGTGCGCCACGATGTTCTCCGCCAGCCCGGAGGTGATCCCGGAGACGCGGGCGAGCAACGGGGCCGACGCCGTGTTCACGTCGACGCCCACGCCGTTCACACAGTCCTCCACCACCGCGTCCAGCGAACGCGACAGCTTCACCTCGGACAGGTCGTGCTGGTACTGGCCGACACCGATCGACTTCGGGTCGATCTTCACCAGCTCGGCCAGCGGGTCCTGCAGCCGGCGCGCGATGGACACCGCGCCGCGCAGCGACACGTCCATGTCGGGCAGCTCCTGGGAGGCGAAGGCGGAGGCCGAGTACACGGAGGCGCCCGCCTCGGACACCATCACCTTGGTGAGCTTCAACTCCGGGTGCCTGGTGATCAGTTCACCCGCGAGCTTGTCGGTCTCGCGGGACGCCGTGCCGTTGCCGATCGCGATCAGTTCGACCGCGTGCTCCTTCGCCAGCCGCGCCAGCCTGGCGATCGCCTCGTCCCACTTGTTCGCCGGGACGTGCGGGTAGATGACGTCCGTGGCGACGACCTTGCCGGTCGCGTCCACCACGGCCACCTTCACACCCGTACGGAAACCGGGGTCCAGGCCCAGCGTCGCGCGCGTGCCGGCCGGCGCGGCGAGCAGCAGGTCCCGCAGGTTCGCCGCGAACACGTTGACCGCCTCGTCCTCGGCGGCCGTACGCAGCCGCAGACGCAGGTCGATGCCGAGGTGGACCAGGATGCGGGTGCGCCACGCCCAGCGGACCGTGTCCGTCAGCCACTTGTCGGCGGGCCGGCCGCGGTCGGCGATCCCGAACTTCGACGCGACGATCCCCTCGAACGACGACGGACCCTCGGTGGGCTCCTCCGGTTCCAGGACGAGGTCGAGGACCTCCTCCTTCTCACCGCGCAGCATCGCCAGGATCCGGTGCGAGGGCAGCTCGGTGAACGGCTCGGCGAAGTCGAAGTAGTCGGCGAACTTGGCGCCGGCCTCCTCCTTGCCGTCGCGCACCTTGGCGGCGAGGCGCCCGCGCACCCACATGCGCTCGCGCAGCTCGCCGATCAGGTCGGCGTCCTCGGAGAACCGCTCGGTCAGGATCGCCCGGGCGCCGTCGAGCGCGGCCTGCGGATCGGCCACGCCCTTGTCGGCGTCGACGAACGCGGCGGCCGCGGCGAGGGGTTCGACGCTCGCGTCGCCGAGCAGCCCCTCGGCGAGCGGCTCGAGCCCTGCCTCACGGGCGATCTGCGCCTTGGTCCGCCGCTTCGGCTTGTAGGGCAGATAGATGTCCTCGAGCCGCGCCTTGGTCTCGGCGCCCCGGATCTGCGTCTCCAGCTCCTCGGTGAGCTTGCCCTGCTCGCGGACCGACTCCAGGATCGCGGTCCGGCGCTCCTCCAGCTCCCGCAGATAGCGCAGCCGCTCCTCGATCGTGCGCAGCTGCGCGTCGTCGAGCATCTCCGTCGCTTCCTTGCGGTAGCGGGCGATGAAGGGCACCGTCGAACCGCCGTCGAGCAGCTCCACGGCAGCCTTGACCTGCCGCTCCCGTACGCCGAGCTCCTCGGCGATCCTGCCTTCGATGGACCCTACGAGGGGTGTCGTCACGATCCCGTACCGCCTTCTCCACTGAGGTTGCGCGGCAATTGTGGCAGGTGACACCGACAGCGGGGGGTCAGGGCGGCGGCACGTCGGACCGTATCGGCCGTGATGGCAGGAAAGGTGGGTTATTCGTCATTGCGGCCACGCGCCCGGCGCCCAAGAATCGATCACATGGCCCCGCGCACCGTTCTCGTCCTCCTCTTCGACGGCGTACAGAGCCTCGACGTCACCGGCCCCCTGGAGGTCTTCACCGGCGCCGAGAAGCACACCCCGGGCACGTACCGCGTCCGAACGGCCTCCCTGGACGGCGCCGCCGTGCGCACCTCCAGCGGCCTCACCCTCGTACCGGACGAGGCACTCACGGACGCGGCCGACCCGCACACGCTCCTCGTCCCGGGCGGCGAGGGCACCCGCCGCCCGGGCATCCTGCCGCTGACCGGCTGGCTGCGCGGCCACGCCCCACGCGCGGAGCGCCTGGTGTCCGTGTGCACCGGCGCGTTCCTGCTCGCCGCCGCGGGCCTGCTGGACGGCCGCCGCGCGACGACCCACTGGGCGTACAGCGACACCCTCACCTGGCACCACCCGGCCGTCGAGGTCGACCCCGACCCCATCTACGTCCGGGACGGGAACGTCTACACCTCGGCCGGTGTCACCTCCGGCATCGACCTGGCCCTCGCCCTGGTCGAGGAGGACCTGGGCCGGGAGGCCGCCCTGGCCATCGCCCGTCACCTGGTCGTCTTCCTGCGGCGGCCCGGGAACCAGGCCCAGTTCAGCGCCCAGCTGGCCGCGCAGACCGCCCGGCGGGAGCCGCTGCGGGAAGTCCAGCAGTGGATCACCGAGCACCCCGCCGCTGATTTGACCGTCGACGCCCTCGCCGCCCGCGCCCGTCTCTCGCCCCGCCACTTCGCCCGCGCCTTCCAGTCCGACACCGGCATGACACCCGGCCGCTACGTCGACCGCGTCCGCCTCGAACACGCCCGCCGCCTCCTGGAGGACACCGGCGACGGCGTCGAGGAGATCTCCCGCGCCAGCGGCTACGGCACCCCCGAAGCCGGCGGCGCGCCTTCGTCAAGGCCCTCGGGACGGCCCCGGCCGAGTACCGGCGCCGGTTCCGCGCGGCACCCGCCCACTGAAGGGAAACAGATGCAGATCGCCATCGTCCTGTTCGACCGCTTCACCGCCCTGGACGCCGTCGGCCCGTACGAGACCCTCGGCCGGCTGCCGGACGCGGAGACCGTCTTCGTCGCCGAGCGGACCGGCCCCGTGCGCACGGACACCGGCAACCTCGCCCTCACCGCCGACAGGACGTTCGCCGAGGTGCCGAGCCCCGACATCGTGGTCGTGCCGGGCGGCCCCGGCCAGACCCCGCAGATGGAGAACGAGACCCTCCTGGCGTGGCTGCGCACCGCCGACACCGCCAGCACCTGGACGACCTCGGTGTGCACCGGCTCCCTGCTGCTCGCCGCCGCCGGGCTCCTCGAGGGCCGCCGCGCGACCTCGCACTGGCTCGCGCTGGACTACCTGAAGCGGTTCGGCGCCGAGCCCACGGGGGAGCGTGTCGTCATCGACGGCAAGTACGTCACCGCGGCGGGCGTCTCGTCCGGCATTGACATGGGTCTCACCCTGCTCGGCCGGATCGCGGGCGACGAACACGCCCAGGCCGTGCAACTGCTGACCGAGTACGACCCGCAGCCGCCCTACGACGCCGGGTCGCCGCAGAAGGCGCCCGCGCACCTCGTCGAGGAGTTCCGGGCCAAGAGCCGGTTCATCCTGACGTAGTCCAGGTGAAGCGCGGCTGTCTGCGCTCGAGGAACGCGGCGACGCCCTCCGCGGTGTCGCCGCTGCCGCGCGCCTGCTCGGCCCAGTACCCGTCCCGGTCCGTCCGCCCGTTCGCGAACTCCTTCGCCGCTGCCTGCGTCAACTGCGAGCGGCCCACCAGGATCCGGGTGAACTCCGCGACGCGCTTGCCGAGTTCGCCCTCGGGGAGCACCTCGTCGACCAGGCCGGTGCGCAATGCCCGCTCCGTGTCGATCAACTCGCCGGAGAACAGCAGGTACTTGGTGGCCGCCGGGCCCACAAGCGCCGCCAGCCGCCGCGTCGAGGAGGCGGGATACACGATACCGAGCTTCGCCGGCGTCACCCCGAACAGCGCGCCCTCCTCGGCGAACCGCAGATCGCAGGCCGCCGCCAGCTGCGACCCGCCGCCCACGCAGTGGCCCCGCACCGCGGCCAGCGTCGGCTTCGGGAAGGCCGCCAGGGCCTCCTCGGCGTGCACGGCCAGCCGCTGCGCCTCGTCCGGCGACCCCTGCAGCGTGGAGATGTCGGCCCCCGCACAGAACGTGCCGCCCTCACCGGTCAGCACCAGGGCCCGGACGTCCGGATCGGCGGCCAGGGTGCCGAGCAGCGGCGGCAGCGCGCGCCACATCGCGGCCGTCATGGCGTTGCGCTTGGCCGGATGGTGGATGACCACGGTGGCGACCGAGTCGGTGACGCTGTGCAGCAGCTGCGGCTCCATGCGCCGGATGCTATCCGCACCGGCGGATCGTGCGATCAAGGGGGCGGGGACGAATGGGGCGTCAAACCCGTACAACCCGAATAGTTCGCGAAGTCGGCTCGACCGGGACAGGAGCAGTCCCGCGACCTGACCGGGTCATACGCCAACGATCAGAAACGCTCGATACCGGCTGACTTCTGTTCAGGTCTCCGGAGTGACGTGGCTCGTTACCAACACTCGTCCTGTGGTGACAATCGAGCGCAAGGGTGGCGACCGGACGATGGACAACCAAGGGCGCGGGCCCGGCCCACGCCCAGCAGGCGGCGCGGGCGCACCTCTCGAGCCCCTCGACGCACAGACGCCGGATCCGCTGCCGTACGAGGGCGTCTGGCGGTTCACCGCTCCCTCCGTGGACGCCTCCGTCCCGCAGGCGCGCCATGCCGTACGGGACCTGCTGTACCGCCAGGGCGTGCCGGTCTCGGAGGACCTGGTCCAGGGGCTGCTGCTGATCGTCTCGGAGCTGGTGACCAACGCGGTGAAACACGCGGCACTGCTCTCGCCGATGCTCGCCGTGGAGGTGGCCGTCGGAGCGGAGTGGGTGCGGGTGTCCGTCGAGGACAACCACCCCTACCGCCCGACCGCCCTGGAGGCCGACCACGGCCGGACCGGCGGCCGTGGACTGCTGCTGGTGCGCGAGATCACCAAGGAGGCGGGCGGGGCCTGCGACGTCGAGCACACGGCGAGCGGCGGCAAGGTGATCTGGGCCGCCCTGCCACTCAAACCCGTCCGGGTTCCGTGAGGCCCGGGGTCACCAGCCGGCCGAAGCCCCCGTCAGTTCCCTGATCGCGGGACGCGCCGCGTCCAGGACGGTCATGAACCACGAGGAGAACGTGTCCTTCGCGTGCCGCTCCGCGAGCTCGGCGGGTGTCACGAACGCGGTCGCGCCGACTTCCTCGGGGTCGGGCCGCAGCGGCGACTGCACCATCCCGACGAACAGGTGGTTGTACTCCTGCTCCACCAGGCCCGAGTCCGGGTCCGGGTGGTTGTAGCGGACCGTGCCCGCCTCGGCGAGCAGTGACGGGGAGGCGCCGAGTTCCTCGTACGTCCGCCGCGCCGCCGCCGCGAAGGGCGCTTCGCCGGGGTAGGGGTGACCGCAGCAGGTGTTGGACCACACACCGGGGGAGTGGTACTTGCCGAGCGCCCGCTGCTGCAGCAGCAGCCGGCCGTGCTCGTCGAACAGGAACACCGAGAACGCCCGGTGCAGCTGCCCCGGCGGCTGGTGGGCGGCGAGCTTCTCCGCGGTGCCGATCGTCACGCCGTTCTCGTCGACCAGTTCCAGCAAAATCGCTTCCGCGGCGCCGTTCGACGACGAACTCTGCGTCGCGGCGGCAGGTGTGATCGGCATACCCATCCTTCGCATCGGTCTTCGCGCCCCAAGTGTGCCGTACGAATCCGGCACTCCCGGCAGTTGATCGTGCCCGGCGCGGCGCACCCGGAACCGTCCGCGGGGGCTGTGGGGATGAGGACGCGAGCCTGCGCCGGACCGCTGCATTCCGTCAGAGACAGAGTCGCGCCTCGTGCTCCGCGTGCCCTCCCGGTTCCAGCTGGAAGGTGCAGTGCTCCACGTCGAAGTGGTCGCCCAGGCAGCCCTGGAGCTCGTGCAGCATCTTCTCGTGGCCGATCGCGTTCAGGACGTCGGAGCGCACGACCACGTGCGCCGACAGCACCGGCATCCCCGAGGTGATCGTCCAGGCGTGCAGGTCGTGGACGTCCTCTACCCCGTCCAGGGCGAGGATGTGGGCCCGGACCTCCGCCACGTCGACGCCCTTGGGAGCCGCCTCCAGCAGCACGTCGAGCGTCTCGCGCAGCAGCTTCACGGTCCGGGGCACGATCATCAGCCCGATGACGAGCGAGGCGATCGGGTCCGCGGCCCGCCAGCCGGTGGCCAGGATCACCAGCGCCGAGACGATCACCGCGAGCGAGCCCAGCGCGTCCGCTGCCACCTCGAGGAACGCGCCGCGCACGTTCAGGCTCTCCTTCTGACCGCGCATCAGCAGGGTGAGCGAGATCATGTTCGCGACCAGGCCGAACAGACCGAACACGGCCATCAGGCCGCCTTCGGTGCCGGCGGGGGTCAGGAAGCGCTGGACCGCCTCGTACAGGACGTAGCCGCCCACCCCGAGCAGCAGCAGACAGTTGGCGAGGGCGGCGAGGATCTCGGCGCGCGCGAAGCCGAAGGTGCGGTGCGCGCTCGGCGGGCGGGCCGCGAAGTGGATGGCGAGCAGCGCCATGCCCAGACCCAGCGCGTCCGTCGCCATGTGCGCCGCGTCCGCGATCAGCGCGAGGGAGTCCGCGACCACACCGCCGGCGATCTCGACCACCATGACGCCGAGCGTGATCGACAGCGCGACGCGCAGCCTGCCGCGGTACGCCGAGGCCGCCGTACCGCTCGCCGGAGTGTGCGTGTGGCCGTGATCGTGCCCAGCCCCCATGGAAGCCGCCCTCCTCGTTCCGCCCGGGATCACAGTGAACTACGGGTGGGGGGTATCCGGCAACGCGGCACTGAACACCGTTGTCATGTGCCTTGACCTGCGAAAACGAACCGCAGGTCAAGGCACCCTCAGTTCACTTGCCGCGGTGCAGCAGCCAGCCCTGCCACGCCGACTCGACCATCTCCCGCACCTCGCGCCGCGCGGTCCAGCCCAGCTCCGCTGCGGCCCGCCCGGCCGAGGCGACCGCCCGCGGCGCGTCCCCGGGACGGCGCGCCTCGACCACGGCGGGCCGCCGGTCGCCGGTGACCTCGCCGATGAGCGCGATCAGCTCGCGCACCGAGACGCCCTCGCCGCGGCCGATGTTCACCGTCAGATCGCCCCCGACGCCCGCCTCGGACAGCCGCCGGGCCGCCGCGAGGTGCGCGTCCGCGAGGTCGGCGACATGGATGTAGTCGCGGATGCAGGTGCCGTCCGGCGTCGGGTAGTCGTCACCGAAGATCCGCGGGGCTTCGTCGCGCGTGAGCCGGTCGAAGACCATGGGGACGATGTTGAACACCCCGGTGTCGGCCAGCTCGGGCGTGGCCGCGCCCGCCACGTTGAAGTACCGCAGGCACACCGTCGAGATGCCGTGCGCCCGGCCGGCCGCCCGCACCAGCCACTCCCCGGTGAGCTTTGTCTCGCCGTACGGGTTCACCGGCGCGCACGGAGTGTCCTCCGTGATCAGGTCCACGTCGGGGTTGCCGTACACGGCCGCCGACGAGGAGAAGAGGAAACGCTTGATCCCGGCCTCGGCGACCGCCTCCAGGAGTGTCGCGAGACCGCCCACGTTCTCCTGGTAGTAGCGGGTCGGCTGCGCGACGGACTCGCCGGCCTGCTTGCGCGCGGCGAGGTGCACCACACCCGTCACCCCGTGCTCGGCGAGGACCCGCTTCAGCAGGTCTCCGTCCAGCGACGACCCCTGGACCAGCGGGATGTCCACCGGGAGCCGTGCGGGTACGCCGGCCGACAGGTCGTCCAGTGCGACGACCCGCTCTCCGGCCCGGCTCATGGCCCTTGTCACATGTGCCCCGATGTATCCGGCTCCGCCGGTGATCAGCCACGTCATGGTCGCCCACCCTATGCCGACCTCTCCGGGGCCCCGTACGCAATGTCCTTGATGTGAGCGTCTGGGATACGCGGTTTGTGGGCGGGGCCGCCGATCACCGATGATGATCGCGGCAAAGGCCGGTGCGGACCGCGTCGACCGTGCCGTGAACGGGCGGTGAACACGGGCTTCCGGGCATCCGATAGCCTCTGCCGACATGCCGCCCGGCCAGGCCCTGACGCCAAGGGGCGCCCACCATGCACATGACCGGCGCGGACGCGTCGGACCCAGGGAGTGAGTTCGGTTGTCGACCGCCATCCTCACCGGTCAGCCGGTCCCCGGATCGTCGATCGAGGGCGACCTGCGGTCCCTCGGCTTCGACGTACGGCTCGCCTCCGACACCGCCGACGCCGAGACGATCCTCGCGGCGGTGCCGGGCGACCAGCGGGTCGCGGTCGTGGACGCACGCTTCGTGGGGCACCTGCACGCGCTGCGCCTCGGCCTCACCGACCCCCGCTTCCCGCTCGCCGCGGTACCGGGCGCCGTGACCGCCCAGCCGTCCGGCCGCCAGGACCTGACCCGGGCGATGGCCCGCGAGAACTCCGCGAGCGGCGGCACCGCACTGGCCGTCGACAGCCTCGCCGACCGCATCGTCACCGCCCTCGACGCCGACGGCGCGGTGGTGCACCACCCCGAACTCGGCAGCCTCGTCGCCGAAATCCCCGCCGATCCGCAGGCCCGCAACGAGGCACGGCAGGCCGTCGCCGCCGTCGACGACGAGGCCGTACGCCTGAAATCGGCCGTGAAGTCCCGCGACGGCTTCTTCACCACGTTCTTCATCAGCCCGTACTCCCGCTACATCGCCCGCTGGTGCGCCCGCCGCGGGCTGACCCCCAACCAGGTCACCACCGCCTCCCTGATCACCGCGCTGATCGCGGCGGGTTGCGCGGCCACGGGTACGCGGGGCGGATTCATCGCCGCGGGCATCCTGCTGATCGCCTCGTTCGTCCTCGACTGCACGGACGGCCAGCTCGCCCGCTACTCCCTGCAGTACTCCACGCTCGGCGCCTGGCTGGACGCGACCTTCGACCGCGCCAAGGAGTACGCCTACTACGCGGGCCTCGCCCTGGGAGCGGCCCGCGGCGGCGACGACGTCTGGGCGCTGGCGCTCGGGGCGATGATCCTGCAGACCTGCCGGCACGTGGTCGACTTCTCCTTCAACGAGGCCAACCACGACGCCACCGCCAACACCAGCCCCACGGCCGCCCTCTCCGACAAGCTGGACAGTGTCGGCTGGACGGTGTGGGTGCGCCGGATGATAGTCATGCCCATCGGCGAACGATGGGCCATGATCGCTGTCCTGACCGCGGCCACCACCCCGCGCATCACGTTCTACGCGCTGCTCATCGGCTGCGCCTTCGCGGCCTCCTACACCACGGCGGGCCGCCTGCTGCGGTCGGTCACCCGCAAGGCGCGACGCACGGACCGGGCCGCGCAGGCGCTGGCCGACCTTGCCGACAGCGGGCCGCTGGCCGAGCTGCTTGTCCGCACTCCCGGCGGGATCCGCGTTCCGGCTCCCGTCAGCGCCGTTGTCGGCGCCGTCCTGCTGGTGCTCACGGCCTGGCTCGACGGGCCGGGCTTCTCGATCGTCGTGGCCGCCGTCGTGTACGTCCTGGTGTCCGCAGACGCTGTCGCCCGCCCGCTCAAGGGCGCCCTCGACTGGCTCGTCCCCCCGATCTTCCGCGCCGCCGAGTACCTCACCGTCCTTGTCCTGGCGGCCAAATCGGATGTTAACGGCGTGCTTCCCGCAGCTTTCGGACTGGTGGCCGCCGTCGCCTACCATCACTACGACACGGTGTACCGCATCCGCGGCGACGCCGGAGCGCCCCCGGCCTGGCTGGTGCGCGCCACAGGGGGGCACGAAGGGCGGACGCTGCTCGTCGCCGTCCTTGCCGCGCTGCTCACCGCCTCGCAGTTCAAGGTCGCGCTCACGGCGCTCGCCGTGGCCGTGGCCCTGGTGGTGCTCGTCGAGAGCATCCGCTTCTGGGTGTCCTCCGGGGCCCCCGCCGTACACGATGAAGGAGAACCCGCATGATCGGCCTCGTGCTGGCGGCCGGCGCCGGACGGCGTCTGCGCCCCTACACCGACAGCCTGCCCAAGGCGCTGGTGCCGGTGGGGCCCGCGGGCATAGAGGGCGAACCGACGGTCCTGGACCTGACGCTCGGCAACTTCGCCGAGATCGGCCTGACCGAGGTCGCGATCATCGTCGGCTACCGCAAGGAGGCCGTGTACGAGCGCAAGGCCGCCCTGGAGGAGAAGTACGGCCTGAAGCTCACCCTCATCGACAACGACAAGGCCGAGGAGTGGAACAACGCCTACTCCCTGTGGTGCGGCCGTGACGCCCTCAAGGACGGTGTGATCCTGGCCAACGGCGACACCGTCCACCCGGTCTCCGTCGAGAAGACGCTGCTCGCCGCCCGCGGCGACGGCAAGAAGATCATCCTCGCTCTCGACACCGTGAAGTCCCTCGCGGACGAGGAGATGAAGGTCGTCGTGGACCCCGACAAGGGCGTCCAGAAGATCACCAAGCTGATGGACCCGTCCGAGGCCACCGGCGAGTACATCGGCGTCACCCTCATCGAGGGCGACGCCGCCCCGGAGCTGGCCGACGCCCTGAAGACGGTCTGGGAGTCCGACCCGCAGCAGTTCTACGAGCACGGCTACCAGGAGCTCGTCAACCGCGGCTTCAAGATCGACGTGGCGCCGATCGGCGACGTCGAGTGGGTCGAGATCGACAACCACGACGATCTCGCCCGCGGACGGGAGATCGCGTGCCAGTACTGACCCGGCTCATCCCCTCGCCGGTCGTCGTGGACATCCGCCCGGGTGCCCTCGACGACCTGGCCTTCGTGCTCGCCGACGAGCGCATCTCGCAGTCGGGCAAGCTCGCCGTCGCCGTCAGCGGCGGTTCGGGCGCCCGGCTGCGCGAGCGGATCGCCCCCTCGCTGCCCGGCGCCACCTGGTACGAGGTCGGCGGCGGCACCATCGACGACGCGGTCCGGCTGGCGAACGACATAAAGGCCGGCCACTACGACGCGGTCGTCGGCCTGGGCGGCGGGAAGATCATCGACTGTGCCAAGTTCGCGGCGGCACGCGTCGGCCTTCCGCTGGTCGCGGTCGCCACCAACCTCGCGCACGACGGCCTGTGCTCGCCGGTCGCGACCCTCGACAACGACGCGGGCCGCGGCTCGTACGGTGTGCCGAACCCCATCGCGGTCGTCATCGACCTCAACGTGATCCGTGAGGCTCCCGTCCGCTTCGTGCGCTCCGGCATCGGCGACGCCATCTCCAACATCTCCGCCGTCGCGGACTGGGAGCTGGCCAACCGCGTCAACGGTGAGAAGATCGACGGTCTCGCCGCGGCGATGGCACGCCAGGCCGGTGAGGCCGTGCTCCGGCACCCGGGCGGTGTCGGCCACGACGGCTTTCTGCAGGTCCTGGCCGAGGCACTGGTCCTCACCGGCATCGCCATGTCGGTGTCGGGCGACTCCCGCCCCTCCTCCGGCGCGTGCCATGAGATCAACCACGCGTTCGACCTGCTGTTCCCCAAGCGGGCGGCCGCCCACGGCGAGCAGTGCGGGCTGGGCGCGGCCTTCGCCATGTACCTGCGCGGAGCCCACGAGGAGTCGGCCTACATGGCCGAGGTGCTGCGTCGGCACGGGCTCCCGGTGCTGCCGGAGGAGATCGGCTTCACCACGGACGAGTTCGTCCGTGTCGTGGAGTACGCCCCGGAGACCCGGCCCGGCCGCTACACGATCCTCGAACACCTCGACCTGACAACCGACCAGATCAAGGACATCTACTCCGACTATGTCAAGGCCATCGGTAGCTGAACTGAGACCGGTCGTCCATCCCGCAGGGGTGAAGGACCGGCGCAGCGGTGAGCACTGGGCGGGACGCCTCTACATGCGCGAGGTGTCCCTGCGGGTGGACCGCTACCTGGTCAACACCAGGATCACGCCCAACCAGCTCACGTACCTGATGACCGTCTTCGGCGTCCTCGCGGCGCCGGCCCTGCTGGTGCCCGGTGTCCCGGGCGCCGTGCTCGGCGTGCTGATGGTCCAGCTCTACCTGCTGCTCGACTGTGTCGACGGCGAGATCGCGCGCTGGAAGCAGCAGTTCTCCCTGGGCGGCGTCTACCTGGACCGGGTCGGCGCCTATCTGACCGACGCCGCGGTCCTGGTCGGCCTCGGCCTGCGCGCCGCCGACCTGTGGGGGACGGGACGGATCGACTGGCTGTGGGCCTTCCTGGGCACCCTGGCCGCCCTCGGCGCGATCCTGATCAAGGCCGAGACCGACCTGGTCGGCGTCGCCCGGCACCAGGGCGGGCTGCCGCCGGTCAAGGAGGCCGCGTCCGAGCCGCGCTCCTCCGGCGTGGCGCTGGCCCGCCGTGCCGCCTCGGCGCTGAAGTTCCACCGGCTGATCCTCGGGATCGAGGCCTCCCTGCTGATCCTCGTCCTCGCGATCGCGGACGAGGCCAGGGGCGACCTGTTCTTCACCCGGCTCGGCACCGCCGTACTCGCCGGGATCGCGCTGCTGCAGACCGTGCTGCACCTGGTGTCCATCCTCGCGTCGAGCAGGCTGAAGTGAGCACGCCCATGAAGGTCGGCGCGGTGATCATCACCATGGGCAACCGCCCCGACGAACTGCGCGCGCTCCTCGACTCGATCGGCAAGCAGGACGGCGAACCCGTCCAGGTGGTCGTGGTCGGCAACGGCTCGCCGGTCCCGGCCGTCCCCGACGGCGTGCGCACCGTCGAGCTGCCCGAGAACCTCGGCATCCCCGGCGGTCGCAACGTCGGTGTGGAGGCCTTCGGCGCCGGCGGCCGTGAGGTGGACATCCTGATGTTCCTCGACGACGACGGCCTCCTGGCGAACCACGACACCGCCGAGCTGTGCCGCCGGGCCTTCGAGGCCGACCCGCGGCTGGGCATCGTCAGCTTCCGCATCGCCGACCCGGACACCGGGGTCACCCAGCGCCGCCATGTGCCCCGGCTGCGCGCCTCGGACCCCATGCGCTCCTCCCGGGTCACCACCTTCCTCGGCGGCGCCAACGCCGTGCGGACGAAGGTGTTCGCGGAAGTCGGCGGACTGCCGGACGAGTTCTTCTACGCCCACGAGGAGACCGACCTGGCGTGGCGGGCCCTCGACGCGGGCTGGATGATCGACTACCGGTCCGACATGGTGCTGTACCACCCCACGACCGCGCCCTCGCGGCACGCGGTGTACCACCGCATGGTCGCCCGCAACCGGGTCTGGCTGGCCCGCCGCAACCTGCCAGCGCTCCTCGTCCCGGTGTACCTCGGGGTGTGGATGCTGCTCACGCTGGTGCGGCGCCCGTCCCGGTCGGCCCTGAAGGCGTGGTTCGGCGGCTTCAGGGAGGGCTGGACCACTCCGTGCGGCCCTCGCAGGCCCATGAAGTGGCGTACGGTGTGGCGGCTGACCCGACTGGGCCGGCCTCCGGTCATCTGACAAGCTCTTTACTGAGAGCCTCCGGGCCGGATGTCCGGCGCCGGGCTCGTGCCAGACCCGCACAGGCTGCGCATCTCGAAGACGAAAGTTTCCACTAGTGAGTGAGACAACGCATGACGGCGGAGTCGCGGTGAGCCTGCCTCCGTCGCCCGACGAGGGCCTCCCGGCGGGGAAGCTCGCCGCCAAGTACGGGCTCGCCGTGAGCGGCGCCCGTCCCCCGCTCGGGGATTACGTCCGCCAGCTCTGGGGACGCCGGCACTTCATCCTGGCGTTCTCCCAGGCGAAGCTGACCGCGCAGTACAGCCAGGCCAAGCTCGGACAGCTCTGGCAGGTGGCGACGCCGCTGCTCAACGCGGCCGTCTACTACGCCATCTTCGGGCTCATCCTGAAGGCCAGCCGCGGCATGGCGACCGATGTGTACATCCCGTTCCTGGTGACGGGCGTGTTCGTCTTCACCTTCACCCAGAGCTCGGTGATGGCCGGTGTGCGGGCGATCTCCGGCAACCTCGGCCTGGTGCGCGCCCTGCACTTCCCGCGCGCCTCACTGCCGATCTCCTTCGCCCTGCAGCAGCTGCAGCAGCTGCTGTTCTCGATGATCGTGCTGTTCGCAGTGGCGGTCGCCTTCGGCAGCTACCCGGACATGTCCTGGGTACTGATCGTGCCGATCCTCGCGCTGCAGTTCCTCTTCAACACCGGACTCGCGCTGATCATGGCCCGCGCCGGCGCCAAGACCCCGGACCTGGCGCAGCTCATGCCGTTCATCATGCGTACGTGGATGTACGCGTCCGGCGTGATGTTCTCCATCCCGGTCATGCTGGCCGACAAGCCGCAGTGGGTCGCCAACGTCCTGCAGTGGAACCCGGCCGCGATCTTCATGGACCTGATGCGCTTCGCCCTCATCGACGGCTACGGCTCCGAGAACCTTCCCGACCATGTGTGGGCGGCCGCGGTGGGTTGGGCCGCGCTGTTCGCGGTCGGCGGTTTCGTGTACTTCTGGAAGGCGGAGGAGAGGTACGGCCGTGGCTGAGCAGGGGCGTGGGGAACGGATCCCCACCGTCATCGCCGAGGACGTGCACATCGTCTACCGCGTCAACGGCGCCAAGACCGGCAAGGGCAGCGCGACCGCCGCCCTCAGCCGCATACTCAGGCGCGGCGAGGAGCGCGGCGTGCGCAAGGTGCACGCCGTCAAGGGCGTCTCCTTCGTCGCCTACCGCGGCGAGGCCATCGGCCTGATCGGCTCCAACGGCTCCGGCAAGTCGACGCTGCTGCGCGCCATCGCCGGCCTGCTCCCCCCGGAGAGCGGCAAGGTCTACACCGACGGCCAGCCCTCCCTCCTCGGCGTCAACGCGGCCCTGATGAACGACCTCACCGGCGAGCGGAACGTCATCCTGGGCGGTCTCGCCATGGGCATGTCCCGGGAGCAGATCAAGGAGCGCTACCAGGAGATCGTCGACTTCTCCGGCATCAACGAGAAGGGCGACTTCATCACCCTGCCCATGCGCACCTACTCCTCCGGTATGTCGGCCCGGCTGCGCTTCTCCATCGCCGCCGCCAAGGACCATGACGTCCTGATGATCGACGAGGCCCTGGCCACCGGCGACGCCAAGTTCCAGCGGCGTTCCGAGGAGCGCATCCGGGAGCTGCGCAAGGAGGCCGGCACGGTGTTTCTGGTCAGTCACAGCAACAAGTCGATCCGGGACACCTGCGACCGCGTGCTGTGGCTGGAACGCGGTGAGCTGCGCATGGACGGCCCGACCGACGAGGTCATCAAGGAGTACGAGAAGTTCACGGGGAAGTAGCCCGACAGGGGGTGGCTCATGGATCGGGTCGGCTCCGGGTGACGGTGTCTCGGCACCCCGCCACCCCGGCCAGATCCATAAGCCACCCCCTGGGCGCAGGGCCCCGCCGGAACTGCCCGGCGGGGCCCTGCGTCTGCAAAGGAAACGTCAACTCCGGGCCCGCTTAGGAATCTTGACACCAATCGGTGTGTTGTTGTGATGTGCAGGACACCCCCGCGGGCCTCGCTGCGTTGTACAACGTAAGCTGTACCGGTCCCGAAACGCGGCAAGTAGGGCGATAATGCGCGACAACC
The DNA here is from genome assembly GCF_040782645.1 of Streptomyces sp. HUAS ZL42. Classification (GTDB taxonomy): domain Bacteria; phylum Actinomycetota; class Actinomycetes; order Streptomycetales; family Streptomycetaceae; genus Streptomyces. The sequence goes on along the minus strand of NZ_CP160403.1, from coordinate 1,791,272 downwards.
CCCGTTGGGGACATCGCGCGGACGGCTGGGCGGCGTGTCCGAAATAGTGTGTATTGGGTCCGCAGTGTAGAACGGGAGATGTGACGGCAATGGCTACGGAAACTCCCCAGCTCAACGCAGCATGTGCCGTCCCCGCCCCGGGCAGTCCACGGTGACGGGAACCGACACGACGCGCACCTTCGACGTGGAGCGCGGCACGCTCGACAAGGCCGCGGGCGAGAACTTCCCCGTGGCACCGTTCTTCCTGCCCAGGGCCTGGCGCGCCGACCTGATGGCCGTGTACGGATTCGCCCGGCTCGTCGACGACATCGGCGACGGCGACCTGGCCCCCGGCGGCGCCGACGCCCGCCTGCTGGGCGTGTCGCCCGAGGAGGCCGAGGACCGCCTGGTCCTCCTCGACGCCTTCGAGGCCGACCTGAACCGCGTCTTCGAGTCGGCCCCCCGCCACCCCATCCTGCGCCGCCTCCAGCCGACCGTCCGGCGCCTCGCCCTCACTCCGGAGCCCTTCCTCGGCCTGATCGCCGCCAACCGCCAGGACCAGCTCGTCAAGCGGTACGAGACCTACGACGACCTCCTCGCCTACTGCGAGCTGTCCGCCAACCCGGTCGGCCGTCTCGTCCTCGCCGTCACCGGCACCTCCACCCCCGAGCGGATCCGCCGCTCCGACGCGATCTGCACGGCCCTGCAGATCGTCGAACACCTCCAGGACGTGGCCGAGGACCTCGGCCGTGACCGGATCTATCTGCCCGCCGCGGACATGAAGCGCTTTCACGTCCAGGATGCGGATCTCGCCACGAAAACCGCGGGCGCATCGGTGCGCGCACTGGTTGCATACGAAGCACAACGCGCCCGCGACCTCCTGAATGAAGGCGCCCCTTTGGTGGGTAGCGTCCACGGCAGGCTGAGGCTGCTGCTTGCAGGGTTCGTGGCGGGGGGAAGGGCGGCAATCCACGCGATCGCCGCCGCCGAATACGACGTACTTCCCGGCCCGCCCAAGCCCGGCAAGCTCCGGTTGCTGCGCGAGGTGGGCGTGACTCTGCGAGGAGAGGGGTGATCCGGACCGTGGAGCGTCCACCGCACACGTCCGCACCGGTACTCGCTGCCTACAGCTACTGCGAGGCCGTCACCGGACAGCAGGCACGTAACTTCGCCTACGGCATCAGACTGCTGCCCCCGCCCAAGCGCCGCGCGATGTCGGCGCTGTACGCGTTCTCGCGCCGCGTCGACGACATCGGTGACGGGTCGCTGAGCGACGATGTCAAGATCGCCAGACTCGAGGACACCCGGGCGCTGCTCACCCGGATCCGTGGGGGCGAGGTCGACGAGGACGACATCGACCCGGTCGCGGTCGCCCTCGCCCATGCCGCCCGGGCCTTCCCGATCCCGCTGGACGGCCTGGACGAACTGATCGACGGCGTCCTGATGGACGTACGCGGCGAGACCTACGAAACCTGGGACGACCTGAAGGTCTACTGCCGGTGTGTGGCGGGCGCCATCGGGCGGCTCTCGCTCGGCGTGTTCGGTACGGAACCGGGAGCGCGCGGCGCCGAGCGCGCGTCCGAGTACGCCGACACGCTGGGGCTCGCGCTGCAACTCACCAACATCCTCAGGGACGTTCGCGAGGACGCCCAGGGCGGACGCACCTATCTGCCCGCCGACGACCTCGCGAAGTTCGGCTGCTCGGCCGGGTTCGGCGGGCCGGTACCACCGGAGGGTTCCGACTTCGCGGGCCTCGTGCACTTCGAAGTGCGACGGGCCCGCACCCTTTTCGCCGAGGGCTACCGGCTGCTGCCCCTGCTCGACCGGCGCAGCGGTGCCTGTGTCGCCGCCATGGCCGGCATCTACCGCCGCCTGCTCGACCGTATCGAGCACGACCCGGAGGCCGTGCTGCGCGGTCGCGTGTCGCTGCCCGGGCGGGAGAAGGCGTACGTCGCGGTGCGCGGCCTGTCCGGTCTGGACGCCCTGTATGTGTCCCGGCAGACCGTCAGGAGGCGCGCCTGATGGACAATCCGGTCCAAGGTGACTCCACCGGCGAAAAGTGGCGCGCAACCCTCCGGTGGGAGACGGCGTCCCTGACTGCAACGGCCTGCCGTGCACCGTTCCATCGCCACGGCGGCCGCGAGGGGGAGGGTGCACGATGACCGACGGCATGCGGTCCGACGGGCCGCTCGCGGACGTGCCAGGCGCAGCCGAAGGGGCCTTTGGCGCCCCGGAGGCGAACCAATCGGCAAGGGGGAGGGACGCCGTCGTGATCGGCGGCGGGCTCGCCGGGATCACCGCCGCGCTCGCGCTCGCCGACGCGGGTGTGTGCGTCACCCTGCTCGAGGGCAGGCCCCGGCTGGGCGGCCTGGCCTTCTCCTTCCAGCGCGGCGAACTGACCGTCGACAACGGACAGCACGTGTACCTGCGCTGCTGCACCGCCTACCGCTGGTTCCTCGACCGGATCGGGGGCGCGGCGCTGGCACCGCTGCAAAATCGTCTCGACGTGCCCGTCCTCGACGTCGCCAAACCGGAGGGACGGAGGCTCGGCAGACTGCGGCGCGACGCGCTGCCGGTGCCCCTGCACCTGGGGCGGAGCCTGGCGACGTATCCGCATCTCTCGCTCGCCGAGCGGGCCGGGGTCGGGCGTGCCGCGCTCGCGCTCAAGGGTCTCGACCTCGCCGATCCGACCCTGGACACTCAGGACTTCGGCAGCTGGCTGACCGCGCACGGTCAGTCGGCGCGTGCCGTCGAGGCCCTGTGGGACCTGGTCGGGGTCGCCACCCTGAACGCGGTCGCGGGCGACGCCTCCCTGGGGCTCGCCGCGATGGTGTTCAAGACCGGTCTGCTGTCCGACCCGGGCGCGGCCGACATCGGCTGGGCGCGCGTCCCGCTGGGTGAACTGCACGACCGGCTGGCCCGCAAGGCGCTCGGCTCCGCGGGCGTCCGTACCGAAGTCCGTACACGCGTCACCTCCATCTCCACTGACGAAAACGGGCGTTGGAATGTTCAGGTTCCCGGCGAGACGCTCGCGGCGGACGCCGTGGTCCTCGCCGTACCGCAGCGCGAGGCGCACGACCTGCTGCCGGACGGGGCCCTCGACGCCCCCGGGGAACTGCTGCGGATCGGTACCGCGCCGATCCTCAACATTCACGTCGTCTACGACCGCACGGTCCTGACCCGGCCCTTCTTCGCCGCCCTCGGCTCCCCGGTGCAGTGGGTCTTCGACCGCACCGAGGCGTCCGGCCTGAGGGAGGGCCAGTACCTGGCACTCTCGCAGTCCGCGGCGCACGACGAGATCGAGGAGCCCGTCGCCGCACTGCGCGAGCGCTACCTGCCCGAGCTCGAACGGCTGCTGCCCGGCACGCGCGGCGCCGAAGTGAAGGACTTCTTCGTCACCCGGGAGCGCACGGCGACGTTCGCTCCCGCTCCCGGCGTCGGACGGTTCAGGCCCGGCGCCCGCACCAAGGCACCCGGCCTGTACCTGGCCGGAGCGTGGACCGCCACCGGGTGGCCCGCGACCATGGAGAGTGCGGTCCGCAGCGGTGTCAGCGCGGCGGACGCCGCGCTGAGCGCCCTGGGCCGGCCCCGCCCCCGTCACCTCTTCGAGTTCGAGGAGGCGGCCTGATGCTCGATCAGCACGGCTCGGCACACCCCCGCACCCCCTCCGGTACCGCAACAAGAGGAGAAACTGTGCCCACTGTGCCCCCGGCCTCGACGGCCGCTCGAGAGACCGCGGTGGACGTGACCGCGCTCCTGGAGCGCGGCCGGACCCTGGCCACGCCGGTGCTGCGGGCGGCCGTCGACCGCCTGGCGCCCCCCATGGACACGGTCGCCGCCTACCACTTCGGCTGGATCGACGCCCAGGGAAACCCCACGGCCGGTGACGGCGGCAAGGCCGTACGTCCCGCCCTGGCCGTGCTCTCCGCCGAGGTCACCGGGGCCGCGCCCGAGGTGGGCGTACCCGGCGCGGTCGCCGTCGAACTGGTCCACAACTTCTCGCTCCTGCACGACGACCTGATGGACGGCGACGAGCAGCGCCGCCACCGCGACACCGTCTGGAAGGTGCACGGCCCGGCCCAGGCCATCCTCGTCGGCGACGCCCTGTTCGCCCTCGCCAACGAGGTCCTCCTCGAGCTCGGCACGGTCGAGGCCGGCCGGGCGACGCGCCGGCTGACCACCGCCACCCGCGCGCTGATCGACGGTCAGGCGCAGGACATCTCCTACGAACACCGCGACCGCGTCAGCGTCGAGGAGTGCCTGGAGATGGAGGGCAACAAGACCGGCGCCCTGCTGGCCTGCGCCAGCTCCATCGGCGCCGTGCTCGGCGGCGCGGACGACCGCACCGCCGACACCCTGGAGAAGTACGGCTACCACCTCGGCCTGGCGTTCCAGGCCGTCGACGACCTCCTCGGCATCTGGGGCGACCCGGAGGCCACCGGCAAGCAGACCTGGAGCGACCTGCGCCAGCGCAAGAAGTCCCTGCCGGTCGTGGCCGCGCTCGCGGCCGGCGGCGCCGCATCCGAGCGGCTCGGCGAGATGCTCGCCGCCGACGCCAAGAGCAGCGACTTCGAGAACTTCTCCGAGGAGGAGTTCGCGGCCCGCGCGGCCCTCATCGAGGAGGCCGGCGGTCGTGAGTGGACCGCCGAGGAGGCACGCCGTCAGCACACCGTCGCCATCTCGGCCCTCGACGCCGTCGACATGCCCGACCGGGTGAGGTCGCGGTTCACGGCGCTCGCCGACTTCGTCGTCGTACGAAAGAGATGATCATTATCGGTCGAACAGCCCTCGCGTAGTCGCCGGCCGGTGTCGCGGGAAGAGACGCACCGGCCGACGGCGGACCCACAGCAGCACGACTCAGCACGACTGCACGAAGGGGAAGCCATGACAGCGACGACCGACGGAAGCACCGGGGCCCTGCCGCCCCGCGCTGCCGCGGCCAGCGAAAACGACACCGACACTTCCGTGGCGGCCGGGGTACAAGAAGCCGCCGCACGCGCGGTGCGCCGCGCCACCGACTTCCTGCTCTCCCGGCAGGACGCCCAGGGCTGGTGGAAGGGCGACCTCGAGACGAACGTCACGATGGACGCCGAGGACCTGCTGCTCCGCCAGTTCCTGGGCATCCGCGACGAGGCGACGACCCGCGCCGCAGGGCTCTTCATCCGCGGTGAGCAGCGTGAGGACGGCACCTGGGCCACCTTCTACGGCGGACCGGGCGAGCTCTCCACCACCGTGGAGGCGTACGTCGCCCTGCGGCTGGCCGGAGACGCGCCGGACGAGCCCCACATGGCGAAGGCCGCCGCCTGGATCCGTGAGCAGGGCGGCATCGCCGCCTCCCGCGTCTTCACCCGGATCTGGCTGGCGCTGTTCGGCTGGTGGAAGTGGGAGGACCTGCCCGAACTCCCGCCGGAGCTCATCTACTTCCCCCGGTGGTTCCCGCTCAACATCTACAACTTCGGGTGCTGGGCGCGGCAGACCATAGTGCCGCTCACCGTCGTCTCGGCGAAGCGTCCGGTGCGTCCGGCGCCGTTCCCCCTCGACGAGCTGCACACCGACCCGGCCCACCCCAACCCGCCCAAGCCCCTTGCTCCGGCGGCCAGTTGGGAGGGTCTCTTCCAGCGGCTCGACAAGGTCGTGCGTGGCTACCGCACGGTCGCGGTGCGCAGACTGCGCAGGGCCGCCATGAACACCGCCGCCCGCTGGATCGTCGAGCGGCAGGAGAACGACGGCTGCTGGGGCGGCATCCAGCCCCCGGCCGTGTACTCGGTCATCGCCCTGCACCTGCTCGGCTACGACCTCCAGCATCCCGTGATGCGCGCCGGCCTGGAGTCGCTGGATCGTTACGCCGTGTGGCGCGAGGACGGCGCCCGGATGATCGAGGCCTGCCAGTCGCCGGTGTGGGACACCTGTCTGGCGACCATCGCCCTCGTCGACGCCGGACTGCCCGCCGACCACCCGCAGCTCGTCAAGGCGGCCGACTGGATGCTCGCCGAGGAGATCGACCGGCCCGGTGACTGGGCCGTGAAGCGACCCCAGCTTCCGCCGGGCGGCTGGGCGTTCGAGTTCCACAACGACAACTATCCCGACATCGATGACACCGCCGAGGTGATCCTCGCGCTGCGCCGCGTCAGGCATCCCGACCCGGAGCGGGTGGGGCGGGCGATCGGGCGCGGGGTGCGCTGGAACCTCGGGATGCAGTCGAAGAACGGCGCGTGGGGCGCCTTCGACGTCGACAACACCAGCCCGTTCCCCAACCGGCTGCCGTTCTGCGACTTCGGCGAGGTCATCGACCCGCCGTCGGCCGACGTCACCGCGCATGTCGTCGAGATGCTCGCGGTGGAGGGCCTGGCCCACGACCCGCGCACCCGGCGCGGCATCGAGTGGCTGCTGGCCGAGCAGGAACCGGACGGCTCGTGGTTCGGGCGCTGGGGCGTCAACTACGTCTACGGTACCGGGTCTGTCGTACCCGCGCTGGTCGCGGCCGGGATTCCCGGCTCGCATCCGGCGATCCGGCGGGCCGTCGACTGGCTGGAGTCGGTGCAGAACGACGACGGCGGGTGGGGCGAGGACCTGCGCTCCTACAAGTACGTCAAGGAGTGGAGCGGGCGCGGAACCTCCACCGCCTCGCAGACCGCGTGGGCGCTGATGGCTCTGCTGGCCGCCGGGGAGAAGGACTCCAAGGCGGTCGAACGCGGCATCGAGTGGCTGGCGGCCACCCAGCGGGAGGACGGCTCGTGGGACGAGCCGTACTTCACCGGTACGGGCTTCCCCTGGGACTTCTCCATCAACTACCACCTCTACCGGCAGGTCTTCCCGCTCACCGCGCTCGGCAGGTACGTGCACGGAGAGCCCTTCGCCGAGGTCGAGGGGGCCTGATGACCGGCAGGCCCGCCCCGGCCCCGCTGCTGATCGCCTGCGCGCTCGGCATCGAGCACCTCGCCCTGCGCATGGGCGACCGCAGCGCTGCCGGCGGGCCGGTCACCGTCCTGCGGACCGGCATGGGGCCCCGGGCGGCCGAGCGCTCCGTCACCCGCGTCCTGGCCGACCCCGTGCTGAGCGGGGCGGCGGTACTGGCCACGGGCTTCTGCGCGGGGCTCGCCCCGGGCATGCACCCAGGCGACCTGGTCGTCGCCGAGGAGACCCGGGACCCCCGCGGGGCCGTCTCCTGCGTCGGAACCGAACTGCTCGTCAAGGAGCTCGTGCGCACCCTGCCCGGGCGCACGGTCCACACCGGGCCCCTCGTGGGCTCCGACCACGTCGTGCGCGGACCGGAACGGTCCCATCTGCGCGCGACCGGCGCGATCGCCGTCGACATGGAGTCGGCGGCCACGCTCCTGAACGCCGTACGCGCAGGCGAGCGCCCGGTTGCGGCTGTACGGGTGGTGGTGGACGCTCCTGAACATGAACTCGTCCGGATCGGCACGGTACGCGGTGGAATATCGGCTTTCCGCGTCCTTCGTTCCGTCCTACCGACTTTCTTCGAATGGCACCGCAATGTGCTGCTCCCCAGGAGGTGAGCCAGATGGCCATGCCGCTGCGCCAGTCCATCAAGGTCGCTACATACTTGGCCGAACAGAAAATCCGCAGGCGGGACAAGTTTCCGCTCATCGTCGAGCTTGAACCGCTCTTCGCCTGCAATCTGAAGTGCGAGGGCTGCGGCAAGATCCAGCACCCCGCCGGGGTGCTCAAACAGCGCATGCCGGTCGCGCAGGCCGTGGGGGCCGTGCTCGAGTCCGGGGCGCCCATGGTGTCCATCGCGGGCGGCGAACCCCTGATGCATCCCCAGATCGACGAGATCGTGCGTCAGCTGGTGGCGAAGCGGAAGTACGTCTTCCTCTGCACCAACGCGCTGCTGCTGCGCAAGAAGATGGACAAGTTCAAGCCCTCTCCCTACTTCGCCTTCGCCGTGCACATCGACGGCCTGCGCGAGCGGCACGACGAGTCCGTGGCGAAGGAGGGTGTGTTCGACGAGGCCGTGGAGGCGATCAAGGAGGCCCAGCGGCGCGGCTTCCGGGTGACCACGAACTCGACCTTCTTCAACACCGACACCCCGCAGACCGTCATCGAGGTGCTCAACTTCCTCAACGACGACCTCAAGGTCGACGAGATGATGATCTCGCCCGCCTACGCCTACGAGAAGGCACCCGACCAGGAGCACTTCCTGGGCGTGGAGCAGACCCGCGAGTTGTTCCGGAAGGCCTTCGCGGGCGGCAACCGCAGCCGCTGGCGGCTCAACCACTCCCCGCTCTTCCTCGACTTCCTCGAGGGCAAGGTGGACTTCCCGTGCACCGCGTGGGCGATCCCGAACTACTCGCTCTTCGGCTGGCAGCGCCCCTGCTACCTGATGAGCGACGGGTACGTGCCGACGTACCGCGAGCTGATCGAGGAGACCGACTGGGACAAGTACGGCCGCGGCAAGGACCCGCGCTGCGCCAACTGCATGGCGCACTGCGGCTACGAGCCGACCGCCGTCCTCGCCACCATGGGGTCCCTGAAGGAGTCCCTGCGCGCCATGCGCGAGACGGTCTCCGGGAACCGGGAGTGAGGCCATGACCGCCGTGTCCCTGGGCGTCCCCGAGGTACCGGTCCGGCCGATCGCCGAGCGGCGCGTGTCGCGGCAGATCCACGTCGGGCCGGTGGCGGTCGGGGGCGGGGCCCCGGTGTCGGTGCAGTCGATGACGACGACCCGTACGTCGGACGTCGGCGCCACCCTGCAGCAGATCGCGGAACTCACCGCGTCCGGCTGCCAGATCGTCCGCGTCGCCTGCCCCACGCAGGACGACGCCGACGCCCTCGCGACCATCGCGCGCAAGTCGCAGATCCCGGTGATCGCGGACATCCACTTCCAGCCGAAGTACGTGTTCGCCGCGATCGAGGCCGGCTGTGCGGCGGTACGCGTCAATCCCGGCAACATCAAGCAGTTCGACGACAAGGTCAAGGAGATCGCGCGGGCCGCCAAGGACCACGGCACGCCGATCCGCATCGGCGTCAACGCGGGCTCGCTCGACCGGCGGCTGCTGCAGAAATACGGCAGGGCGACCCCGGAAGCGCTGGTGGAGAGCGCCCTGTGGGAGGCCTCCCTCTTCGAGGAGCACGACTTCCGGGACATCAAGATCTCGGTGAAGCACAACGACCCCGTGGTCATGGTCAACGCCTACCGGCTGCTGGCGGAGCGGTGCGACTATCCGCTGCACCTGGGTGTCACGGAGGCGGGCCCCGCCTTCCAGGGGACCATCAAGTCGGCCGTCGCCTTCGGGGCACTGCTGTCGCGGGGGATCGGGGACACCATCCGGGTGTCGCTGAGCGCCCCGCCCGCCGAGGAGGTCAAGGTCGGCATCCAGATCCTGGAGTCCCTGGGCCTGAGGCAGCGGCGCCTGGAGATCGTCTCGTGCCCCTCCTGCGGGCGCGCCCAGGTGGACGTCTACAAACTGGCCGACGAGGTCACGGCCGGTCTGGACGGCATGGAAGTCCCGTTGCGCGTCGCGGTCATGGGGTGTGTGGTCAACGGCCCCGGTGAGGCGCGGGAGGCGGACCTGGGAGTCGCCTCCGGCAACGGCAAGGGTCAGATCTTCGTCAGGGGCCAGGTCATCAAGACCGTGCCCGAGTCGAAGATCGTGGAGACCCTCATCGAGGAGGCGATGAAGATCGCCGAGCAGATGGAGAAGGACGGCGTCGCGGCGGGGGAGCCGGCCGTCACCGTGAGTTGAACAGCACGGTCCGAGAGGGGGCCCGAGCGTGACGATTCTGGAGAGCATCCGGGGACCACGCGACCTGAAGGCGCTGTCCGAGGCGGAACTCGGTGAACTGTCCGAAGAGATAAGGGAGTTCCTGGTGCACGCGGTCGCCAGGACCGGCGGCCACCTCGGGCCCAATCTGGGGGTGGTGGAACTCTCCATCGCGCTCCACCGGGTCTTCGAGTCACCGGTCGACCGCATCCTGTGGGACACCGGCCACCAGAGCTACGTACACAAGATCCTGACGGGGCGTCAGGACTTTTCCAAGCTGCGCGGCAAGGGCGGCCTGTCCGGCTATCCCTCCCGCGAGGAGTCCGAGCACGACGTCATCGAGAACAGCCACGCCTCCACCGCACTCGGCTGGGCCGACGGGCTCGCCAAGGCCCGCCAGGTGCAGGGGGAGAGGGGACACGTCGTCGCGGTCATCGGCGACGGGGCGCTCACCGGCGGCATGGCCTGGGAAGCGCTGAACAACATCGCGGCCGCCAAGGACCGGCCGCTGATCATCGTCGTCAACGACAACGAACGGTCGTACGCCCCGACCATAGGCGGCCTGGCCAACCACCTGGCCACCCTGCGCACGACCGACAGCTACGAGAGGGTCCTGGCCTGGGGCAAGGACGTCCTGCAGCGGACGCCCCTCGTCGGCAAGACCATCTACGAGTCGCTGCACGGCGCGAAGAAGGGCTTCAAGGACGCCTTCGCCCCGCAGGGCATGTTCGAGGACCTGGGGCTGAAGTACGTAGGCCCGATCGACGGGCACGACATCAAGGCGGTCGAGTCGGCGCTGCGGCGGGCGAAGCGCTTCCACGGGCCCGTGCTGATCCACTGCCTCACGGAGAAGGGACGCGGCTACGAACCCGCCCTCGCGCACGAGGAGGACCACTTCCACACAGTCGGGGTGATGGACCCGCTGACCTGCGAGCCGCTCGCGCCCTCCAACGGGCCGTCCTGGACCTCGGTGTTCGGCGACGAGATCGTGCGGATCGGCGAGGAGCGCGACGACGTCGTGGCGATCACGGCGGCCATGCTGCACCCGGTGGGCCTCGGCAGGTTCGCCGAGCGGTTCCCGGACCGGGTGTGGGACGTCGGCATCGCGGAGCAGCACGCGGCGGTGAGCGCGGCCGGGCTCGCGACCGGGGGACTCCACCCCGTGGTCGCCGTCTACGCCACCTTCCTCAACCGGGCCTTCGACCAGCTGCTGATGGACGTGGCGCTGCACCGCTGTGGGGTGACGTTCGTCCTGGACCGGGCCGGGGTGACGGGCGTCGACGGGCCCTCGCACAACGGCATGTGGGACATGTCCGTCCTGCAGGTCGTGCCGGGCCTGAGGATCGCCGCGCCGCGCGACGCCGACCAGTTGCGTGCCCAGCTGCGGGAGGCCGTCGCCGTGGACGACGCGCCGACCCTGGTGCGGTTCCCCAAGGAGTCGGTGGGTCCGGAGATTCCGGCGGTGGATCACGCGGGCGGCATGGACGTGCTGCATCGCGCGGAGCGGCCGGAGGTGCTCCTGGTGGCCGTCGGCGTGATGGCTCCGGTGTGCCTGCAGGCCGCCGAGCTGCTCGAGGCCCGCGGCATCACCTGCACGGTCGTCGACCCCCGCTGGGTGAAGCCGGTCGACCCGGCCCTCCCCGGCCTCGCCGCCGAGCACCGGTTGGTGGCCGTCGTCGAGGACAACAGCCGCGCGTCCGGGGTGGGCGCCGCCGTGGCGCTGGCGCTCGGCGACGCGGACGTCGACGTGCCCGTACGGCGGTTCGGCATCCCCGAGCAGTTCCTGGCGCACGCCAAACGGGGCGAGGTGCTGGCCGACATCGGCCTCACGCCCGTCGAGATCGCCGGCCGGATCGGCGCGAGTCTGGCCGTCAAGGAGGCGGACGAGGCCGTCAAGGAGGCGGACCGGGTCGTCGAGGAGGCGGACCGGGTCGCCGAGGAAGAGCTGTCCAAGGAGAAACAGGAATGACAACCGCGGAGTCCGCGTCCCAGTCGTCCTCGCAGTCGGGCGGCTTCGATCTCGCCGCCCTGCTCGCCGAGCGCGGGGCCGAGCGCTACGAGCTGCATGCCAGGCACCTCAACCACCAGCTCCCGCGCATGCTGCACACCATCGGCTTCGACAAGGTCTACGTGCGGGCCGAGGGTGCCTACTTCTGGGACGCGGACGGCGGCGACTACCTGGACATGCTCGCCGGGTTCGGGGTGATGGGCCTGGGGCGCCACCACCCCGTCGTCCGCAAGGCGCTGCACGACGTCCTCGATGCGCAGCTCGCCGACCTCACCCGATTCGACTGCCAGCCGCTGCCCGGGCTGCTTGCGGAGAAGCTGCTCGCGCACAGCCCGCACCTGGACCGGGTCTTCTTCGGCAACAGCGGTACGGAGGCGGTGGAGACCGCGCTGAAGTTCGCCCGGTACGCCACCGGGAAGCCCCGGATCCTGTATTGCGACCACGCCTTCCACGGGCTGACCACGGGCTCGCTGTCCGTCAACGGCGAGTCGGGCTTCCGCGACGGCTTCGCGCCCCTGCTGCCCGACACGGCCGTACCGCTCGGCGATCTCGACGCCCTGGCCAAGGAGCTGAAGAAGGGCGACGTGGCCGCCCTGATCGTCGAGCCCATCCAGGGCAAGGGCGTGCACGAGGCCCCGCCCGGCTATCTGCGCGCCGCGCAGGAGTTGCTGCACCGGCACAAGGCGCTGCTCGTCGCGGACGAGGTGCAGACGGGCCTGGGCAGGACCGGCGACTTCTACGCCTACCAGCACGAGGACGGCGTCGAACCGGACCTGGTGTGCGTGGCCAAGGCGCTCTCCGGCGGCTATGTTCCGGTCGGCGCCACCCTCGGGAAGGACTGGATCTTCAAGAAGGTCTACTCGTCCATGGACCGCGTGCTGGTCCATTCGGCGAGCTTCGGGTCCAACGCACAGGCCATGGCCGCGGGACTGGCCGTCCTGTCGGTCATGGAGAACGAGCAGATCGTGGACGGCGCACGGGCCACCGGGGAACTGCTGCGGTCGCGGCTCGCCGCGCTGACCGACAAGTACGAGCTGCTCGCCGACGTCCGCGGCCGGGGCCTGATGATCGGCATCGAGTTCGGCAAGCCGAAGTCGCTGAAGCTGCGCAGCCGCTGGACCATGCTGCGGGCGGCCCGCAAGGGGCTCTTCGCGCAGATGGTGGTCGTACCGCTGCTGCAGCGCCACCGCATCCTCACCCAGGTCTCCGGCGACCACCTGGAGGTGATCAAGCTCATCCCGCCGCTGATCGTGGGGGAGAAGGAGGTGGACCGGTTCGTCGACGCCTTCACGGAGGTGATGGACGACGCCCACAGCGGGGGCGGGCTGATGTGGGACTTCGGCAAGACGCTGATCAAGCAGGCGGTCGCCAACCGGTAAGGCGGTCTTTGCTTCCGGTCGTTGCCTCCCGGGCTTTGCCTCCGGTCGTTGCCTCCCGCTTTGCCTCTCAGGCAAGAAATTTGCCGCTCAGGCAAAGCTCCGGCTGAATGGAGGCATGAGCTCCTCCGCAGCCGAACCGGAGTCCGGGCCGGAGCCGACGGCCGGGCCGGCCGATGTCCTGCCGGTGGTCGCGCCCCAGCTGCGCGCCCTGCGCCGTCGGTCCGGCCTCACCCTCGAGGCCGCGGCCCGCGCCGCCGGGCTGTCGGCCGCCCACCTCTCCCGCCTGGAGACCGGGCGGCGCCAGCCCTCGCTGCCGATGCTGCTCGCACTCGCGCGCATCTACGGTACGACGGTCTCGGAGCTGCTCGGCGAGACGGTCGCCGATCGGGACGCCGTCGTGCGTGCCGCCGACATGGAAGCCACGGCGGCGGGCGGCTGGACGTACTGGCAGGCCGGTGCGCCCGGGCGCGGTATGCAGGCCCTGCGCCTCCATGTTCCGTACGGCTCCCAGGGCGACATCGTGCGCGTGCATCCCGGCGAGGAGTGGCTGTACGTCCTCAAGGGGCGGCTCCGGCTTCGCCTCGGGGACACCGTGCACCGGCTTACCCCGGGCGACAGCGCGCACTTCGACTCGCTGACCCCGCACCGCATCGCCGCGCAGGACGCCGGCGGGGTCGAGCTGCTCTTCGTCCACACCCTGCTGCAGAGCCCCACGGCCGCGCTGTGCCTCGGCCCCTCGACGAAGGAAACACCATGAGCGACATCGAAGCGAAGTTCCCCCGTGCCCTGTGGGTCCGGCTGATCATCTACATCGCCGCGGGGCATGTGCTCGCGGCCTTCCTCTGGCTGCTCTTCGAGGTCGGCGCCAACCGGTAGAGCCCTGCCGGAGCGGTCTCAGTCGAGCAGCCGCTCCCGAAGCCGGTCGCGTGTCGCGGCGGTGACGCCGAGTCCCTGCTCCAGGTACGTGTCGACGCCGCCCCAGGTCTCCTCGATGGTGTCGACGGCCGCCGTCAGGTACTCGGCGCGGGCGTCGAAGAGGGGGTTGAGCAGGTCCATGACCTCGGGGGAGTAGGCGGAGGCGTCGGTGCCGCTGCGGCGCACCTTGTAGCGGCGGTGCTTGGCGTTCGACTCCAGGTAGTCGGCGAGGATCGCCTCCCGCTCCACACCCAGCGTGAGGAGCGTCACCGCTATCGACAGGCCCGCGCGGTCCTTGCCCGCCGCGCAGTGCATCAGGGCCGGGACGCTGTCCTGCGCGAGCGCGTGGATCACCTGGGAGTGTTCGGCGGTGCGCTCCTTGATGATCCTGCGGTAAGAGGTGATCATCCGGTCGGCGGCCTTGCCGTCGGCGAGGATCTCGCGCAGCTGGTCGATGTCGCCGTCGCGGACCATCTTCCAGAACTCGGAGCCGTCCGCAGGGTCGGACAGCGGCAGGTTCACATTCCGCACGCCCGGCAGTTCGACGTCGGGCCCCTCCAGCTTCTGGTCCGCCGCATTGCGGAAGTCGAAGATCGTGTGCAGGCCCAGGGAGGAGAGGAAGGCGGCGTCCTCGTCGGTCGCGTGCGCGAGGTGACCACTGCGGAACAGCACTCCGTACCGCACCCGCCGTCCGTCCTCGGTCGGGAGTCCGCCCACGTCGCGGAAATTGCGGACTCCGGCCAGCTCGGGTTCGGTCGACGGGATCTGCTGCGTCACGGGGGCTCCTCCCGGTCGTCCCCCGGCGGCGCGGCTCGTCGGGTGGCCGACGGGGTGCCTCTCGACGATACGACATGGCTTCCTGAGGCAACGGGTTGTCCACAGGGGCCCGTCGGGATCTCACGGGTTGACCACAGACGTTGCAGCGGAGGCCCGGCGCCATTGATGATGTCGGGGCTTGATCGGACCTGTTGAAATATGTGAGGCCTGATGCTGGAGATCGCGGAAAACAGCCGTACGTGGGTTCTCTCGGGACCCACGAGCAGCTACGCCGTCCATCTCGCCGAGGACGACACACTGCTGCACCTGCACTGGGGCCCCAGAATCGCGCTCCCCGACGCCGAGGCCCTGGCCGCCCGCCCGCTGCCGGACTACCGGCCCTTCGAGTCGCCGCTCGACGGACGGGAGGAGTACCCGGTGGAGGGCGGCCCCCGCTTCGTGCGGCCCGCCCTGTCCGTGCGCACGGACGAGCGGCGCGGGACCGAGTGGCGCTTCGAGGCGTACGACAGCGAGGGCGACGAGCTGCGGCTGCGCTTCCGCGACGCGGGGCTCGCCGTCACCCTGCACTACCGCATGCGCGACGACGTGGTGGAGCGCTGGGTGACGCTGGACAACCACGGCTCCGCTCCCCTGGAGCTGCTGCGCGCGGACTCCGCCACCTGGACCCTGCCCGACCGGGACGGCTGGCGGCTGTCCCAGCTGCACGGCCGCTGGGCGGCCGAGTCCCGGCTCGTGCGCTCCGACCTCACCTACGGCGAGAAGATCATCGGCAGCCGCCGCGGGCACACCGGGCACCAGCACCTGCCCTGGGTCGCCCTCGACTCCGACGCGACCGAGGAGCGCGGGGAGGTCTACGGCTGCGCGCTGGGCTGGTCGGGTTCCTGGCGGATCGCGGTGGCCCAACTCCCGGACGCGCGCGTGCAGATCACCGGTGGCGCCGGGTACGACGACTCCGGTCTGCTCCGGCTCGCGGCGGGCGAGTCCTTCACCACACCGGTCTTCGCCGGCCTGTGGAGCGACGGTGGCTTCGGCGGCGCGAGCCGCGCCTGGCACGCCTACCAGCGGACGTATGTCGTCCCGGACGCCGAGCAGGACCGGCCGGTGCTGTTCAACTCCTGGGAGGCCACCGAGTTCGACATCTCCGAGGAGCAGCAGGGAGCGCTCGCCCGGCGGGCCGCGGCGATCGGCGTGGAGCTGTTCGTGGTGGACGACGGCTGGTTCGGCGCGCGCACCAGCGACCGTGCCGGGCTCGGCGACTGGACCCCGAACCGGGACCGTTTTCCCAGGGGTCTGAAGCCGCTCGCCGACCATGTGCACGCGCTCGGGATGCGGTTCGGTATCTGGGTGGAGCCCGAGATGGTCAACCCGGACAGCGAGCTGTACCGGGCGCACCCGGACTGGGTGCAGTTCCAACCGGGACGAAAGCGGACGGAATTCCGCAATCAGCTCGTATTGAACCTGGCGCGCGAGGACGTCCGGGAATACCTCTGGGAGCAGCTCGACGCGCTCCTCTCCAGCGCTCCGATCGACTACGTGAAGTGGGACTTCAACCGCTGCTTCACCGACGCCGGCTGGCCGGGTGAGCCCTACCCGCAGCGCCTGTGGATCGACCATGTGCGCGCGTTGTACGCCCTGTTGGACCGGCTGCGCGCCGCCCATCCGGGGGTCGCGTTCGAGTCCTGCTCGGGTGGCGGCGGGCGGATCGATCTGGGTGTCATGAGCCGTACGGACCAGGTGTGGACCTCCGACAACACCGATCCGCTCGACCGGCTCGCCATCCAGCACGGCTTCAGTCAGATCCATCCCGCGCGGGTCATGGCCGCCTGGGTCACCGACAGCCCCAACACCCAGCTCAACGGCCGGGTCAGCTCGCTGCGCTTCCGGTTCGTCAGCGCCATGGCGGGGGTCCTCGGAGTCGGCGGCGACCTCGCCCGGTGGACGGAGGAGGAACTCGCCGAGGCACGGGAGTGGGTGGAGCTCTACAAGGAGATCCGGCCGCTCGTGCAGCGCGGGGATCTCCACCGGTTGCGGGCTCCGCGGGGTGGGCTGAGTGCCGTGCAGTACGTGCGCGGGGACGAGGCCGTCGTCCTCGCCTGGCTTCAGGCGCAGAGCTACGGCGAGCCCGTTCCGGCGCTCCGGCTGCGCGGCCTGGACCCGACAGCATCGTACGAATGCCGCGAAACGGGCGAAGTTCACCGAGGTGCCGTGCTGTTGCACCACGGGCTGCGCACGGGGCTGCGCGGTGACCTCGATGCGACAGTTCTCCGGCTGCGCCGCATCTGAGAATTCTGTCCGAATTAGCGGCTTCTTTCCCAACTCGCTCTGAAGGAAATAAGTCTGGAGCAACGTCACGTGAGCAGGGTCATACTCGTGACCCTGTGTGCTCCGTCATGTTCACGTAATTCATCTGCATTTCGAGGGAGTTTCCGGAAAGGAGTGACCTCGGAATTCACTGAGCGTGACCGGGAATTCTCGCAGGGAGCCAAGAGAAACGCATTCACGTGGAACCTCTTGCTTGTCCCTTTGCGTCCTGGTCGCTTACGTTCGCCACCAATCCGGACGGACGCCGAATCCTGCCGCCGCCCGGAGCCCCACACACTCACCCGTGCACGGCAGGAGCGGGGGACCCACAGGTAACACCGCCTGTTCCGGTCTCCGGAACGGCTTGGGGTAAAGCCGTGCCTCGGCGCGGCCGGGCATCTCCAGCCCGCACCCGACAGCTCACCTCGCAGGCGCCGGAGAGGAATTCGCCATGCCCGCGAAGGGTAAGCACCGCCGCCCGAAGACCCAGCGCTTCACCCGTTCCATTGCCGTCGCCGGGACCGGTGGCGCCGCGCTCGCCCTCCCGCTCCTGGGCGCCACCGGCGCCCACGCCGCCACGCCGCAGTCCGTTTCGGAAAAGGCCGTGCAGTCCGTTCCCGTGGCGCAGAAGACGGCCACCGAGAAGAAGACGCCCGCCGGCAAGGCGAGCGCGAAGATCTACACGGTGAGGGCCGGCGACTACCTCTCGAAGATCGCCCAGGAGCAGCGTGTCAGCGGTGGCTGGCGGAAGCTGTACCAGGACAACCGGGAGGCGGTCGGGGACGACCCGTCGCTGATCCACCCGGGCCTCAGGCTCTCGATCGGCAAGAAGGCCGCGGCGCCGTCCAAGTCGTCGTCCTCTTCGTCCGGTTCCTCCTCTTCGTCTTCGGCGAAGTCGTCCAAGTCGTCCAAGTCGTCCAAGTCGTCCGCCCCGAAGGCGGCGAAGGCCGAGCAGACCGCGGAGTCCACCGGCACCTCCAGCGGCTACACGGCCCCCGTGGCCGGTGCCGGCGTCGGCACCGGCTACCGCGTGGCGGGCAGCATGTGGTCCAGCGGCTACCACACCGGCGTCGACTTCGTCGTCCCGACCGGCACCTCGCTCAAGGCCGTGGGCGCGGGCACGGTCGTCTCGGCGGGCTGGGGCGGTGCGTACGGCAACCAGGTCGTCATCAAGCTCGCCGACGGCTACTACGCGCAGTACGCCCACCTGTCCCAGCTCTCCGTCTCGGCCGGCCAGACCGTGACGGCGGGTCAGCAGATCGGCCTCTCCGGCGCGACCGGCAACGTGACCGGCCCGCACCTGCACTTCGAGATCCGCACCACGCCGGACTACGGTTCCGACGTGGATCCGGTCGCCTACCTCCGCTCGCACGGCGTCGCCGTCGGCTGACGATCACGTCTGACACGCCGCCGAAGGCCGGACCCTGTCCCCGGGTCCGGCCTTCGGCGTGTCGCGGGTCAAGCCGTGGCTTATCTCACCGTCCGTCAACCCTTTATTACGGTCGCGTAGGCCACATTCGAAGGTGAATCATGAGCTGCTGTGGCAGACGATTCGAAGAGTGACAGCAGATCAGTGATCGGGTCGTACGTGGCGGTGGGGGACAGCTTCACCGAAGGCGTCGGCGACCCCGGCCCCGACGGGGCGTTCGTCGGCTGGGCCGACCGTTTCGCGGTACTCCTCGCGGACCGGCGGCCCGAGGGCGACTTCAAGTACACGAATCTCGCCGTACGCGGCAAGCTGCTCGACCAGATCGTGGCGGACCAGGTGCCGCAGGCCGTGGCACTCGCGCCGGACCTGGTCTCCTTCTGTGCGGGCGGTAACGACATCATCCGCCCGGGCACCGACCCGGACGACGTGGCCGAGCGCTTCGAGCGGGCGGTCGCCGCTCTGACGGCCGTGGCAGGCACGGTCATCGTGACGACGGGCTTCGACACACGCGGCGTCCCGCTGCTCAAACACCTGCGCGGCAAGATCGCCACGTACAACGGCCATGTCCGGGCCGTCGCCGACCGCTACGGCTGCCCGGTGCTCGACCTGTGGTCCCTGAAGTCCGTCCAGGACCGGCGGGCCTGGGACGACGACCGGCTGCACCTCTCGCCCGAGGGGCACACACGCGTGGCGCTTCGTGCGGGCCAGGCCCTCGGTTTGGAGGTCCCGGCCGACCCGGACCAGCCCTGGCCGCCGCTCCCGCCGCGCGGCACCCTCGAGGTCCGGCGGGACGACGTCCACTGGGCGCGCGAGTACCTGGTGCCGTGGATCGGGCGGCGGTTGCGCGGGGAGTCCTCGGGTGACCATGTGACGGCCAAGGGGGCGCTGTCGCCGGACGACATCAAGACGCGGATCGCTTCGGTGGCCTGAGGGCAGGGGCGTTGGCCGCGCTCACCCTTCCTGCGCGGTCAACGCCTCCCGCTCCAGCCCCAGTTCCCGGGCCAGCGCATCGTCCACCCACTCCTGTGCCCGCGCCCGGGACACCGCACCGGCGTACGACGTCAGCTGCACGGCGAGTCCGTCGAGCAGGGCCGTCAGGCGCAGGGCCGTACCGGAGGGGTCCGGGCAGCGGAACTCGCCCGCGGCCACGCCCTCCGCGAGGACCTCGGCGATCGCCGTCTTCCACTGCTTGTCGAGGTCGCGGGTGACCTCCCGCAGGGCGGGCTCGCGCAGGGCCACGGCCCAGCCCTCGATCCACAGCCGCCAGCCCTTGGCCTGCCCCGTGGGCGCGTACCAGCGCACCGCCGCCCGCAGTCGCCGCAGCGCCGACGTCCGGCGGCCCAGCAGCTTGCGCAACTGCTCGAGGTCCTCCTCCGCCGCGTGGGTGAACGCGGCGGCGACCAGCTTCTCCTTGGTGGAGAAGTGATAGAGCACGAGCGCGTTGCTCACGCCGAGCGCCGAGGCCACGTCGGCGATCCTGACCGCCGCCACGCCCCGCGCCTCGATCTGCTCGACGGCGGCCCGCAGCATCTCCTCACGCCGCTCCGCCACGCTCAACCGCACTCTCGCCACGCGGTCACCCTAATCGGTTGCGGGGCACGGGCTGAGGGCGGCTCCTTCGGCCGGTGGGTGGGGCGGTTCGTGTGCTCGGGGGGAGGGTTGCTGCGGGAGAGAAGGATGCTCGCGGCCGGTCGCACGCCAGGCAACCGGCGCCCCCTCGGCCTGCGGGCGGCAGGGCGGCTGCGGTCGGGGCCAGGTGCTTCCTGCCGTCAGCGGTACCGGCCGAACCGCTCCGCGATCACCGGCAGCCGGTCCGCGGCGATGGCGTGGGCCGCGGTGCGCGGGGTCGTTCCGTCGGCCTGCGCGCGGGACAGTATCCGGTCCACCAGGGCACGCATGGAGCCACGCGTGTACGCGAACGCCTCCTCCGCGTCCGCTGCGATGTCGCCGAACAGGGTCCACCACCACCAGGCGTTCGTCCCGGAGTTGACGACGACGTCCGGCAGTACGGTCACCCCGCGCATGGCGAGCAGCGCCTCCGCCTCAGGGAGTACGGGCATGTTGGCCGCCTCGACGATCCAGCGGGCGGTGATCCGCTCCTGGTTGGAGGTGTCGATCGCGTACGACACCGCCGCGGGCACCAGCACCTCCGCGTCGGCGGACAGCCAGGCGTCCCCGGGCAGTTCACGGTCGCCGGGGCGAAGCGCGGCGCGGTCCACGGTGCCGTACGCATCGCGAGCGGACAGCAGCGCCTCGACGTCGAGACCCTCCGGGTCGGAGATCGTGCCCTTGATGTCGGCGACTGCCACGACGGTCAGTCCCGCGCGCGTGAGGAAACGCGCCGTGGCCCCGCCCATGGTGCCCAGACCCTGTACGGCGACCCGCGTCCCCGTGTGCGGAACCCCGGCCCGGTCGAGTGCCGTGAGCACCGACTCGGCGACCCCGCAGCCGCCGACCAGCTCGTCGAGCCCGATGCCGTCCACCTCCACGGCGAAGGCGTCCGCCAGCCGCTTCCGCGCCGCGGCCTCGTCGTCGAGCAGCGGATACACCGCCTGGATCGACGAGACGAGCCCCGCCTCGGCGGCGGCCCGGTCGACGAGGTCCTGGGTGAGGCCCAGGTCCTCGCCGGTGGTCCACAGGCTCTCGACGTACGGCCGCATGGCACGCAGGTAGCGCACAAGGACTCCGTACGCCGCCGGGTCCCGGGGATCGCAGTCGATGCCGCCCTTGGCACCGCCCAGAGGGATGTAACGGCCCTCGGGGTTGTAGTGCAGCGCCTCCTTCATGGTCATGCCGCGCGCGAGTCCGGCGACCTCGTCCAGCGTGCAGCCCTCCCGCATCCGCAGACCGCCGCTGGAGACACCGCGTACTAGGTGGTCGACGACCAGGAAGCCCTGGCGGCCGGTGACGTGGTCGTTCCAGGTGAGCGACAGCAGAGGCGGGGACACGGAGGACTCCTCAGGAGCGTGATTACTGAATGGTCGGTCAGTATCGGAATCGCGGCGGGGGTCTGTCAACGTGGTTGTCGGAGGGGCCGACCATAATGGAGGGACCCGACTCCACCTGGAGGTACCGTGACCGGTTTCCGTTCCCCGAGCTCCGGGCTCCGCGCGCTGCAGCCCGCGGCCTTCGGTGCGGACCCGAGCGGTGAGCGCATGGCGCGCATCCGCAGATCACCCCACTTCAAGGACGGGGTCTTCCAGAATCCGGGCGGTCCCTCCCGGATCCGGCCCGCGGGCTCCATGCTGGACTTCGCGAAGATCTACTTCGACAAGGAGGCGAAGTCCCGGCGCGCCCCGAACGGCACGATTCCGGTGCACCCCACCACCCTCGCCGACCTCGCCAGGCCGCCGGCCACGGGACTGCGGCTGACCTGGATGGGACACGCCGCCGTGCTCGCCGAGATCGACGGCCGGCGGGTCCTGTTCGACCCCGTATGGGGCGAGCGCTGCTCCCCGTTCCCCTTCGTGGGGCCCAGGCGGCTGCACCCGGCGCCCCTGCCGCTGGCCGCGCTCGGCCCGGTCGACGTCGTCGTCATCTCGCACGACCACTACGACCACCTCGACATGCCCACCATCAAGGCGCTGGCCGGTACGGACACCCTGTTCGCCGTTCCCCTGGGTGTCGGCGCCCACCTCGAGCACTGGGGCGTGTCCGAGACCCGGCTGCGCGAGCTGGACTGGCACGAGTCGACGCAGGTCGGCGGCCTCACCCTGACCGCCACCCCGGCCCGCCACTTCTGCGGTCGCGGCCTGCGCAACACCCAGCACACCCTCTGGGCCTCCTGGGTGGTGGCGGGCGAGGAGCACCGTATCTACCACAGCGGCGACACCGGCTACTTCGAGGGCTTCAAGGACATAGGCGCGGACCACGGTCCGTTCGACGCCACGATGATCCAGATCGGTGCCTACTCCGAGTTCTGGCCGGACATCCACATGACTCCGGACGAGGGCGTGCGGGCCCATGTCGACCTGCAGGGCGGCGACGCGGCGGCCGGCATCATGCTGCCGATCCACTGGGGGACCTTCAACCTGGCGCCGCATCCGTGGGCGGAGCCGGGAGAGTGGACCAAGGACGCCGCGGAGCGGGCGGGACACGTGGCTGCGTTCCCCCGGCCCGGGGAGCCCTTCGAGCCCGGTGGCGTCGTTCCTGCCGACTCCTGGTGGCGAGCCTTCTCCGTGCCTCTTGCCCATGTCTGGCGCCACCCCCTGGACGGTTCCCACACCCCACTGGCAGAGGGCGCCCGGGGTGATGTCGACCTTGCCGGCGAGCGGTGAGGCCGGGGACGATCTCGCCGGAGCGGCCGATTCCGCCGTGCGACGACGGCAGGCGGTGACGGTCGGGGTCGACCTGGCCGCGAGCGCTCGGCGTACCGCGGTGTGCCGGGTGGTCTGGGAGGACGAGGGCGGCTTCGCGGCGGAGTTCGTCGTGCCGGAAGGGGACGAGGGGCTGCTGGCGCTGGTCCGGGAGGCCGACAAGACGGGCCTCGACTGCCCCCTCGGCTGGCCTTCGAACTTCGTGGCCACGGTCGTGGCCCACCACCAGGGCGTGCGGCTGCCGCCTCGCGTCCGGTTCCAGGAGCGTGCGGACGGCAGGCCCGGACTGGACGCGTTGCGGTTCCGGCTGACCGACGACCTCACGTGGAAAGCGACCTCGCTGCGGCCCCCGCTGTCCGTCTCCACGGATCTCCTGGGCGTCGTGGCGCTGCGAGCGGCTCGTCTCCTGGACGCCCTCGGGGCGAGGGGGACTCCCGTGCCGCGTGACGGGTCCGGCCCGGTCGCCGAGGTGTATCCCGCCGCCGCGCTACGCCGCTGGGGGATCCGCTTCGCCCGCAGTTACAAGAGCTTCACAGCTGTACGGGAGGACATCGTCCGCTCGCTCGAGGCGGGACTGGGGCTGACCCTTGCCGAGCCGGTGCGCGCGGAGTGCATCGACAGCCATGACCGTCTCGATGCCCTGGTCTGCGCCCTGGTCGCCCGCGCCGTCCTGGTCGGGGACACCCGGTGGCCGCAATCGCCGGACGAGCGCGCGGCCGCCCGGCAGGAGGGGTGGATCCACCTGCCGGGTGCGGATCTCGCCGCCCTGCGCTCTCGCTGACTCTTCCCGAGCGGCCTCAGGCCGGTGCCGGCCCGTCGACATTGAACGTCGACTGCCCGGTCCCCGCCCTCACCACGATGATGTCGGCAGGCTCCGCCGAGGGGTTGCTCTCGCGGTGCACGGCGCCCTTCGGCACGTAGAGGAAGTCGCCGGGACGGGCTTCCACCGTGTTCGAGCCGTCCGGCCCGAACTCCATCCTCAGCGCTCCGCTGAGGACGTAGATCACCGACTCGCACTCTCCGTGGTGATGCCAGCCGGAGACCATCCCGGCCTCGGTGCGGACGTATCCCGACCAGGTTCCCTCGGTGGCGAAGGCCTCCTGCCGGTCCATCCCCGATGTCGGGGGACCCGGCCTTCTGCCCTCAGGGGTGACGACGAGAACCTGATCATGTCGTCGGTCCATGACGACTCCTTCCGGCGGTCATGTCCCCTTCGTCAGGCTAGCTCCGGACACGGCTCCCCTCGGCCGTCCGGCGCGGCGGGCCACTCCGAGGCGACGTCACCGACAGTGACCGTTTCTGGTCGTTCCCGCCCGTCTCCGACCGATCCTTTGCACTTATGAAGGAGGTCGGCGCAGGATTATCGGTCTGTCGTACGAGGCCTCATACCAGAGCGGGAAGCTCCCCGGGGGACTTTGTCAACTGCCCACCGCACATGATGCGTTGGTGACTACTGTGAGTGGCCGGGCGATGCGGGGCCGTTTTTGTCGGCTCTCTCGACCGACCCCGCGATGGCGCATGCCCGGATCGCGCACCACGCGCGAGCAAACAGGATCCACGGACCAGCACCAGTACGAGGACACCGATGTCTCACCTCCGCGCACCGGCCGCACGCGCAGAACGCCGCGAGGGCGGGCGGCACGGGCGGCCGGTCGCCCGCCCCGCCCCCGCGCTGCCCGAGACACACATACGGCCCCAGCTCCTGCGCCTCGCCGTGCTCCCGCCCATCGCGGTCGCCCTCAGCGCCTGCGCGGCCGTCCTGTTCACCGTCCGCTCCACCGGAGCCCGCCCCAGCCTGACCCTGTGGGGCGTGCTGGCCGGCGCGGTCGCGGTGACCGGCGTCGGCATCCTGATCGCGTCCGTCGCCGCCGACCGGGCCGCCAGGTCCGTGAGCGACCGGGTCGGCGCCCTGCGCCGCACCACCGCACAGGGTCAGGACGAACTGCGCGCCCTGCTCGAGGCGCTGCGCCGCGGAGAGGCCCCGCCCCAGCGCAAGCCGCGCGGCGGCCCGCCCGAGGACGCCGACGACTTCGAACTGCTCACCTCCGAACTCGCCCGCGCGCACGACGGCGCCGTCACCGCCGTCGTGCAGGCGGCCCAGCTCTCCAGCCAGACCGGCAGCGAACAGAAGCTCGAGGTCTTCGTCAACCTCGCCCGCCGGCTTCAGTCACTCGTGCACCGCGAGATCTCCATCCTCGACGAGCTCGAGAACGAGATCGAGGACCCCGACCTGCTCAAGGGCCTCTTCCA
Source organism: Streptomyces sp. HUAS ZL42 (assembly GCF_040782645.1). Lineage (GTDB taxonomy): Bacteria > Actinomycetota > Actinomycetes > Streptomycetales > Streptomycetaceae > Streptomyces. Next base: position 1,766,193 of record NZ_CP160403.1, on the reverse strand, counting down.
CGTCGACCATCTCGCCACCCGCATCCGGCGCCACGCCGAGAACCTCGCCGTGCTCGGCGGCGCCGTCTCGCGCCGGCAGTGGAGCAACCCGGTCCCCATGACCGAGGTACTGCGCTCCGCCATCGCCGAGGTCGAGCAGTACTCGCGGGTCAAGCTCGTCCCGCCGATCGACGGCGAGCTGCGCGGCCACGCCGTCGCCGACGTCATCCACCTGCTCGCCGAACTCGTCGAGAACGCCACGGTGTTCTCCGCTCCGCACACCCAGGTGCTGCTGCGCGCCAACCTGGTCACGTCCGGGCTCGCCGTCGAGGTCGAGGACCGCGGCCTCGGCATGCCCGTCGAGGAACAGAGCCGGATGAACGCGCTGCTCGCCGACCCGGACCAGGTCAACGTCGCCCGGCTCCTCGCGGACGGCCGCATCGGCCTGTTCGTCGTCTCGCAGCTCGCCCGGCGGCACGGCATCCGGGTCCGCCTGCAGACCAACATCTACGGCGGTGTGCAGGCCGTGCTCGTCGTGCCGCAGGGGTTGCTGGGTACGGCGCCGGGTGCCGGCGGGGCCCTGGGACAGGTGCCGGGATCCTCCACGGTGGTGCCGCAGCCAACGGTTGTTCCGCAGCCGACGAACGCCTCCACGGTCGTAGCACCGCCACGGGGCGATTCCACCGCCGTGCCCCCGCCGTCCGGCTCCGACAACGGCGGCCGTTCCGCCGTCCCGCGTCAGCGGCTGCACGGCCAGGCCGGGCCCGGACACGATGCCGAAGGACGGCGGAGCGCATCGGCGACCACGGCCCCTCTCGCGCCGGACCGGCAACCGCAGGCCCCCCGAGGCACCGCCGCGGCACCCGACGGCAGCGGGCCGACCGTGGGCGGGGCCCCCGCTCCGTCGTCCGGCCGGGGCGTCCCGCCCGTCGCGGACGGCACCGCACCCGCCCCTCTGCCCGTCCGCGGTGCCCACCAGGAGCGGCCCAACCCGGCGGAGGCCGTGCCCGGCATCCGGCCCGGCGAGCGGCACCTCCTCGCCGACCGCGCCGACACACCGCCCACCCCGCGCTCCGGCGCGGTCCGCGGCACCATGGGCAAACCCCAACTGCCCCGTCGCCGGGCCCAGGAACACATCGCACCCCAGCTGCGCGGCGGTCCGCCGCCACGCCAGGACAACGAGCAGCAGCTCGTCGGCCACGATCCCGGGCTGATGGCGGCCTTCCAGCGCGGCGTCGGCCTCGCCGAGGCCCAGCAGAGCATGGAGGCAGCGGACACCCCCACCGACCTGACCGCCCTGACCACGCGGTCGTCCCTGCACGCCCTGCGGGACGGCCTGACCGCCCCCGACCACCACACCGCCCGGCACGACGGGAGCGCACCGGCCGGATGAGCGTCACCCTTCCCACCCCTGCCCCCACCCCCACCGCTCCCGCAGACCCTCGTACCCCAAGGAGTCCATCCACCATGGCGAGCGACGCGCCGACCGGCCATGTATCCGATCTCGACTGGCTGATGAGCGGCCTCGTGCAGCGCGTACCGCACACCACCAGTGCCGTGCTCCTCTCCTGCGACGGGCTCGTGAAGTCCGTCCACGGCCTCGACCCCGACAGCGCGGACCACATGGCCGCCCTCGCCTCCGGCCTGTACTCCCTGGGCCGCAGCGCCGGCGTCCGCTTCGGCGACGGCGGGGACGTACGCCAGGTCGTCGTCGAACTCGACTCGACCCTGCTGTTCGTGACCACCGCCGGCGCCGGTACCTGTCTCGCCGTGCTCGCGGGGCGCGAGGCCGACGCCGCCGTCCTCGGCTACGAGATGGCGATGCTGGTCAAGAGCGTCCGCCCCTACCTGGTGACCGCGCCCCGCCAGCACACAGGCGAACCCACGGTGACGAGGCCTTGAGCGTGGCGGCGGCCGGCGACGGGCCCTGGCTCGACGACGCGGCCGGACGGCTGGTGCGGCCGTTCACCGTCAGCAACGGCCGCACCAGACCCACCATCGCGCTCGACCTGATGTCGCAGGTGATGGCCACCGGGGCCACCCCCCTCGGCTACCTCGGCCCCGAGCACGCGCAGGCCCTCGACCTGTGCCGCGCGCCGGTTCCCGTCGCCGAGGTCGCCGCCCATCTGAAGCTGCCGGCGGCGGTCACCAAGGTGCTGCTGTCGGACCTGGTCGACTGCGGGGCCCTGGCCACCAAGCCCCCGGCCTTCCAACACAACCCGACCGACCGGTCTCTTCTGGAGGCAGTGCTCGATGGACTACGACGACAGCTGTGAGTACGAGGACAGCTCCGACCCCTTCCCCACCGCGCTCAAGATCCTGGTGGCGGGCGGCTTCGGCGTCGGCAAGACGACCTTCGTCGGCGCCGTGAGCGAGATCGCGCCGCTCAGCACGGAGGAGCTCCTGACCACGGTCAGCGCCGCGACCGACAACCTCGACGGGATCGAGAACAAGGTCGAGACGACCGTGGCCATGGACTTCGGCCGCATCACGCTCGACGCGGAACACGTGCTGTACCTGTTCGGCACACCCGGCCAGGAGCGGTTCTGGTTCATGTGGGACGAGCTGTCCGAGGGCGCGCTCGGCGCGGTCATCCTCGCCGACACCCGGCGCCTGGAGCAGTGCTTCGCGGCCGTCGACTTCTTCGAGGAACGCGGAGTCGGCTTCATCGTCGCCATCAACGAGTTCGACGGAGCGCACCGATACGACCCCGAGGAGGTGCGCGCCGCCATCGACCTCGACCCCCGGATCCCCGTCGTCCGCTGCGACGCCCGCATCTCCGTCTCCGGCGTGCAGACCCTGCTCACCCTCGTACGGCACCTCATCGCCCACACGCCGGCCTCACCCGCGCCGAGCCACGGCGCCCACATGTGACACCCGCACCCCAGCCACGGAGCCCGTACATGCCACACGTCCACCGCGACGGAGCCCGCCCATGAGCTACGACGCGCCGCGCCCGGCCGGTCGTCTGCTGCTCACCCCCGAGGACAAGGAGGCCCCCGCCCGCACGTGGCGGCTGCGCCGGATGGGCCTGGGGGAGCACCCGGACCCCGCCCTCGACGCCTTCGCGGCCCGCCTCGCGGAGCTCGTCGGGGCGCCGTACGCCATGGTCAACTTCCTCGACGAGGAGCGGCAGTTCTTCGCCGGACTGCATGTCCCGGACGCGCCTCCGCCCGCGCCCGGCGTCAAGCCGCGACCGGGCCGCACCCTCCCGCGCGACCACGGGTACTGCCCCCATGTCGTCGTCCGGCGCAAGGCGCTGGTCCTGGAGGACGTCCGCGACTATCCGCGGTTCGCGGGCAACCCGATCGTCGACGAGTACGGCGTCCACTCCTATCTGGGCGCCCCGCTCATCGACAGCACCGGGATGGTGCTGGGCACGGTGTGCGTGGCCGACCTCGCGCCCCGGCCCTGGGGGAAGGCGGGCCTGGAGGCGATCAAGTCGTCGGCCGGCGATCTCGTGGTGAGGCTCGAGCGGAGCGCGCAGGACGGGCTGCCGCTGTGACGGGTACCTCCGCCCGGGCCGCCGGGCGTCAGAAGCCTCGCCAGACGTTGTCGAACGCGGCATCCTCGATCGCCCGCCGCTCCCGGACGGCCCGGAGTTCCGTCACCGCGTCGCCGACGGCGGCCAGCACGGTCGTCACGACCTCGTCGCCGACGTCGGTGAGGTTCTCGGCGGCCACGTCCTGGATCCCGGCGGCGGCAGCCAGGGCGGTGAGGACGGGTTCACCGGATGCCCGGCGCTCGTCGGCACGGCGGCGGTCCGGCGAGTCGACCAGCACCGCCCGTCCGGTCCGCAGTGGGATCCGGCGGCCGCGCGGCCGGGTCGTCAGCCCTTCCCGCTCCATGTCACCGACGTAGGCCGACGACAGCCCGCGCCCCCTGCGCCACAACCAGTCCTCGACCGACTCGTACGGCTCCTGTCGTACGAGAGACGAGGCGGCCTCGTCCAGGAGGCGGTCGCCCGTCACCGACTGCGCGCCGGGCACGATGCGGTCGCCGTCCAGGGACAACGCCAGGGTGTCGAGGAGGTCGAGCACCTCGGCTCCCGCGAGCGCGAGCGACAGATCGCCCTGTTCCACCAGGCGGTCGGGCGCCACGTCCACGGCGACGATCGCGAGATCCCGGGCGGTGTTCATGAGCGGCTCCACGTCAGTCGGCCGAGTGCGGGGCGGGCATCCTGCGTCGATTCTCGCTGCCGATCGAGCGCGGTGTGGCGTACTACGACCATGTGGTGCGGGAAGCCGATCCGCAGCACGGCATGCGTGAAGGAAAGCTGCGGCGCCGTTTAAGAAAACCTCGATGGACCGCAGCGGCGCCGTACGGCAGATTGCTGGGTGATTCCACCCCTCTCCCCGGACGCGGGCTCCTTCGGCATGCCCGGACCCGGGGCCCTCACCCACAGGAGCCGTAGCGTGAAGGCGCTGGTCAAGGAGAAGGCGGAGCCGGGGCTGTGGCTCGCGGACGTTCCGGAGCCCGCCGTCGGACCCGGGGACGTACTGATCAAGGTGCTGCGCACCGGCATCTGCGGCACCGACCTGCACATCCGGTCCTGGGACGGCTGGGCGCGGCAGACGATCCGCACCCCGCTCGTGCTCGGGCACGAGTTCGTCGGCGAGGTCGTGGAGACCGGACGGGACGTCACCGACATAAAGGCGGGCGACCGGGTGAGCGGCGAGGGCCACCTGGTGTGCGGCAAGTGCCGCAACTGTCTGGCCGGACGACGGCACCTCTGCCGCGCCACGGTGGGGCTCGGGGTGGGCCGCGACGGCGCGTTCGCCGAGTACGTGGCGCTGCCCGCGTCGAATGTCTGGGTGCACCGGGTTCCCGTGGACCTCGACGTGGCGGCGATCTTCGACCCGTTCGGCAACGCCGTGCACACCGCGCTGTCGTTCCCGCTGGTGGGCGAGGACGTGCTGATCACGGGTGCCGGACCGATCGGCCTGATGGCCGCCGCGGTCGCCCGGCACGCGGGTGCCCGCAACGTCGTCGTCACGGACGTGAGCGAGGAGCGGCTGGAGCTGGCCCGGAAGATCGGTGTGAGCCTGGCACTCAATGTCTCCGGCTCCTCGATCGCGGACGGACAGCGGGAGTTGGGACTTCGCGAGGGCTTCGACATCGGCCTGGAGATGTCCGGCCGCGCCGAGGCGATGCGCGACATGATCGCCAACATGACGCACGGCGGCCGGATCGCGATGCTCGGCCTCCCGGCCCAGGAGTTCCCGGTCGACTGGGCCCGGATCGTCACCTCGATGATCACCATCAAGGGCATCTACGGCCGGGAGATGTTCGAGACCTGGTACGCGATGTCGGTGCTCCTCGAGGGCGGCCTGGACCTCGCGCCCGTGATCACCGGCCGGTACGGCTACCGCGACTTCGAGACGGCGTTCGCCGACGCGGCGAGCGGCCGAGGCGGCAAAGTCATCCTCGACTGGACTCTCTAAGGACTGATGATGTTCGACTCCGTGCGCGACGACCTCCGCACCACCCTCGACGAGATCCGCGCCGCCGGCCTGCACAAGCCCGAACGGGTCATCGGCACCCCGCAGTCCGCGACCGTGCACGTCACCGCGGGCGGCCGCCCCGGTGAGGTGCTCAACTTCTGCGCCAACAACTACCTCGGTCTCGCCGACCACCCCGAGGTGATCGCCGCGGCTCACGAGGCGCTGGACCGCTGGGGCTACGGCATGGCGTCCGTGCGTTTCATCTGCGGTACGCAGGAGGTGCACAAGGAGCTGGAGGCGCGACTGTCCGCCTTCCTGGGGCAGGAGGACACGATCCTGTACTCCTCCTGCTTCGACGCCAACGGGGGCGTCTTCGAGACGCTGCTCGGCGAGCAGGACGCGGTGATCTCCGACGCGCTGAACCATGCGTCGATCATCGACGGCATCCGGCTGTCGAAGGCCCGCCGCTTCCGGTACGCCAACCGTGATCTCGCGGATCTGGAGCGGCAGTTGAAGGAGGCCCAGGGCGCCCGACGCAAACTGGTCGTCACCGACGGCGTGTTCTCGATGGACGGCTATGTGGCCCCCCTCCGCGAGATCTGCGACCTCGCCGACCGCCACGACGCCATGGTCATGGTCGACGACTCGCACGCCGTCGGCTTCGTCGGTCCCGGCGGCCGGGGCACGCCCGAACTGCACGGCGTCATGGATCGCGTCGACATCGTCACCGGCACCCTCGGCAAGGCGCTCGGCGGTGCCTCCGGCGGTTACGTGGCGGCCCGCGCGGAGATCGTCGCCCTGCTGCGCCAGCGCTCTCGCCCGTACCTCTTCTCCAACACCCTCGCCCCGGTGATCGCCGCGGCCTCCCTGAAGGTGCTCGACCTCCTGGAGTCGGCGGGGGATCTGCGCGAGAAGCTCGCCTCGAACACCGCCCTGTTCCGCCGACGCATGAACGAGGAGGGCTTCGACATCCTCCCCGGCGACCACGCCATCGCGCCGGTGATGATCGGCGACGCGACGAAGGCGGGCCGCATGGCGGAACTCCTGCTGGCGCGCGGCGTGTACGTGATCGGCTTCTCCTACCCGGTCGTGCCGCAGGGCCAGGCCCGCATCCGGGTCCAGCTGTCCGCCGCCCACTCGACCGAGGACGTGAACCGCGCGGTGGACGCGTTCGTGGCGGCTCGGGCGGAGCTGGAGGCCTGAGCAGGAGCACCAGGGGCATTTGAGACAATCGATCCCATGATCGAAGCGCGGCGGCTCCACATCCTCCGTGCGGTGGCCGACCACCGCACGGTGACCGCGGCTGCCGCCGCCCTGTACCTCACGCCTTCGGCGGTCTCCCAGCAGCTGACGGCCCTGGAGCAGGAGACGGGACACCGTCTGGTCGAGCGCGGCGCCAAGGGCGTACGGCTGACCGCGGCCGGCGAGATCCTGCTCGGCCACACCAACGCGGTCCTCGCCCAGCTGGAGCGGGCGGAGGCCGAACTGGCGGCGTACGGCTCGGGTGCGGCCGGCACGGTCACGGTCGCCTCGTTCGCGACCGGCATCGCCCTGGTCGTCGCCCCCGCGGTGGCCCGCCTCGCCGGGTCGGCGCCCGGCATCCGCATCCGCGTGCAGGACGCCGAGGGCGACGCCAGCCTGCCGATGGTCCTGGACCGGCAGGTGGACATCGCGGTCGCCGTCGAGTATCGCGGGGCCCCGCCGGCCGACGACCCCCGCCTGACCCACGTACCGCTGTACGCCGAGCCGTTCGACGCCGTCGTGCCGGTCAGCCACCGGTTGGCCGACGCGGGCGAGGTGCCGCTGGCCGAGCTGGCCAAGGACACCTGGATCGGTCCCTACCCGGGCAACCCCTGCCACGACGTGGTGGTCCTGGCCTGCGAGACCGCCGGTTTCCAGCCGCGCCTGGAGCACTCCTCGGACGACTTCCGCGCGGTCGTGGCCCTGGCGTCGGCCGACGCGGGAGTGGCGCTCGTGCCGAGGTCGGCGCTGCGGGGCATGGACCTCACGGGGGTGGTCGTACGGCCGGTCGACGGGGTGGCCCCGACCCGGCGGGTCTTCGCGGCGGTGCGCCGGGGAGCCGAGGGGCATCCGCTGATCCGCCCCGTACTGGAGGCCCTGGGAGAGGTGGCGGGGGCGTGAGCCTCCCGTAACCCGCCTGTCTCATATTCGGGATAACGTCCCGCATATGAGAAACGTGGGTGAGGTTGCTCCGGATCCGGTGGACGCCCGGCTCGGTGCCCGGCTCGCCGAGCTGCGGGCCGAACGCGGTTGGTCCCTGGGGGAGTTGGCGGAGCGCACTGGAGTGAGCCGGTCGACGCTGTCGCGGGCCGAGCGGGCGGAGATCAGTCCCACCGCCGCGATGCTGAACCGGCTGTGCGCCGTGTACGGGCGGACCATGTCCCAGCTGCTCAGCGAGGTGGAGGCCGAGCCGGTGCTGCTGGTGCGGGCCGCCGAGCAGTCGGTGTGGGAGGACCGGGCCTCCGGGTTCGTACGACGGTCGGTGTCCCCGCCGCACGCCGGGCTGCGCGGTGAACTCGTCGAGGGGCGGCTCGCCCCGGGCGCCGACATCGCGTACGACCGCCCGCCCGTTACCGGCCTGGAGCAGCACATCTGGGTGCTGGAAGGAACCCTCGAGGTGACGGCGCAGGAGGCCGGACACCGTCTCGGTGCCGGTGACTGTCTGCGGCTGCGGGTGTGGGGGCCGACGCGTTTCCGGTGCGTGGGCGACGAGGCCGTGCGGTACGTGCTGGCGGTGGTGCTGCCGTGATCGTGACCCGTCTGGACGCGACTCGACTCGCCGCCCGTGTGGACGACTTGGCCGATCTGCTGCTCGACGTCGTCGACGGCGGCGCCTCGGTCGGGTTCCTCGCCCCGCTCGACCGTGCGGCGGCCGTCGCCTGGTGGAAGGAGCGGGTGGCCGCCGTGGCCGCGGGGCAGCTCGCCGTGTGGGTGGCGCAGGACGGTGACCTCGCCGTCGGCACCGTGAGCCTGGCCCTCCCCGACAAGCCCAACAGCCGCCACCGCGCCGAACTCGTCAAGCTGATGGTGCGCCGCGGCGCCCGCGGAGAGGGCCTCGGCCGCCGGCTCCTGACGGCAGCCGAAGAGTCGGCCGTGGCGTCCGGCGTCACCCTCCTGCACCTGGACACCGAGACCGACAGCCCCGCCGAGCACCTCTACCGCTCCGCCGGCTGGACGCGAGCCGGGGTGATCCCCGACTATGCGGCGAGCCCGGACGGGGTGCTGCGGCCGACGACGCTCTACTACAAGCACGTGGGCGCTCCCACCAGGTGATGTCAGTGGCGGCCGATACGGTGCGTCTCATGCCGGATGCCGAAGACGTACGCCGTATCGCCCTGTCCCTGCCGGACACGACGGAGAAGATCGCCTGGAGCATGCCCACGTTCCGGGTCGCGGGAAAGATGTTCGCCACGCTGCCCGAGGACGAGACCTCCATAGCGGTGCGCTGCCCCAAGGAGGAGCGCGACGAACTGGTTCTGGCCGAGCCCGCGAAGTTCTGGATCGCCGACCACGAGGCCCAGTTCGCCTGGGTGCGCGCCCGGCTGTCCGCGATCGAGGACGAGCAGGAACTGCGGGACATCCTCGCGGACTCCTGGCGGCAGGCGGCACCGCCCCGACTCGTGGAGGCGTACCCCGAGTTGGGGCTCCCGGCCGGGGAATGAAAATCCCTCGGACTTGGTCTGTACCAAGTGCCATGATGCCGCGGTGGAAGGGGGAGCCGGGGCGGGAGGGGCCCTGGTTCCGCCAGGGGAGACCGGGGCCGGAGGGAAAGGCGGGGGATGACCGGGACGTCGTCGCAGCCACCGGATGACATCGTTGCCGAAGGACGGCAGGGCGGGCCCATCGGGACAGCGGGCGGGCGGCCGGTCCGGTCGCGTGACTTCGCGCTGTTCTTCGTCGCACGGGCGGTCGCCCGGCTCGGCGACACCATGCTGCCGGTGGCGCTCGCCGCGGGCCTGCTCCAGCACGGGTACGGGGCTGGCGCGGTCGGCCTCACCATGGCCGCGACAGCCGCCGCCTTCTCCGCGCTCGTCGTCTTCGGCGGGGTGATCGCCGACCGCTTCAGCACGCGCAGGCTGATGATTGGCGCCGACCTCGTGCGGCTCGGCACTCAGGCCGTGGCCGCCGTGCTGTTCTTCGCCGACCACGTGGTGCTCTGGGAGATCTGCGTGATCGGCGCCGTCAACGGCGTGGCGGGCGCCGTCTTCCAGCCCGGCGTCGCCAGCACCGTGCCGCGCCTCGCCTCCGACGTCCAGGGCGCCAACGGCGCCATACGGATCGCCGAGTCCGCCGCCCAACTGGCCGGCCCCGCCCTCGCGGGCCTGCTCGTCGGCTTCGCCTCACCGGGCGGTGTCTTCGCCGCCCACGCCGCCACGTACGCGGTGAGCGCCCTGTGCCTGCTGTTGATCCACCTGCCCCCACTCGCCCCCGGCGGCCGCCCGACCGCGCACTCGGCCGGCGCGTTCAGGGCCGATCTGGTCGAAGGCTGGCGCGAGTTCCGTGCGCGGACATGGCTGTGGGGCGTCATCGCCGTCTGGTGCCTCTACATGATCGCCGTATGGGGTCCGAGCGTGCCGCTGGCGGCGACGGAGGTCGTGCTGCAGCACGGCCCGCGCGCCTACGGCCTGGTCAACTCCGCCCTCGGCGCTGGCACCGTGATCGGCGGAGTCGCCGCCCTGCGGCTGCGCCCCCGCCGTATGCTCCGTGCCGGCGCGGTCGCCCTCTTCGGCTTCGCCGCCTTCCCGGCGACCGTAGGAGCCGGGCTGGGCGTACCGGTCATGGCGGCCGGTGCCGCCGTCGCCGGGGTCGGGATGTCGTTCTGGGGCGTGATGTGGGCGACCAGCGTGCAGACCCAGGTCCCGCCCGACGTCCTCAACCGCATCCACGCGTACGACGTGGCGGGCTCCCTCGCGATGATGCCCGTCGGCCAGGCCCTCGCGGGCCCCGCCGCCTCGGCCCTGGGCGCGGACCATGTGCTTCTCGTCGCCGGAGCGATGAGCCTGGTCGTGCCGACTGCCCTGCTCGCGGTGCCCGCGATACGAGGCCTGGTGCGCGCCGACGCGAAGCACAGGACCCCGGACACCACGACGCCACGGAAGCGGCCGTGCCCGGAGTCGACCTGACGAAGGCAGGCGAGCACGGACCCGGGTAAACGGGTGCGCGATCACCGACCCGAGTGCGGTATTGTTTCCATGCACGCTCGGCCAGGGGAAACCCCAGGTCAGACGGGCAACGGGACGTGGCGCAGCTTGGTAGCGCACTTGACTGGGGGTCAAGGGGTCGCAGGTTCAAATCCTGTCGTCCCGACTTTTGAAGTCGCAGATCAGAGGCCGTTTTCTCAGCGATGGGAAGACGGCCTTCGAGCATGTGTGCGCGGCACCTCGAGCACGACGTCCACGATCCAGCCGTGTCCGGTGTCGCGCGGACCGATCGTGACGGTGCCGCCGTACATGGCGGCCCGCTGGCGGATGCCGACCAGGCCGTGCCCGGGGTCGTCGGACCGGTGCTGCGGCTCTGTCCCCGGGGACGCGCCGGTGTCGGCGACCTTGATCCGCACGGTGCCGGCGTCCGCCGTCACGGTGACCTCGGCCGTGGATCCCGTACCCGCGTGCTTCAGGGTGTTGGTCAGGGATTCCTGGACGATGCGATACACGGTGAGCTGCACGCCGCTGCCCAGCGCGTCGAGATCGCCCACCGTCCGGCAGGTCACCGTCAGTCCCGCCGCGCGGACCCGCGCCAGCAGCGGATCCAGATCGCGGACGCCGGGCTGTGGGCTCAGCATCCGTTCGTCCTGCTGCTCCTCGCGCAGCACGCCGAGCACGCGGCGGAGCTCGTTCATGGCCTGGCGGCCGGTGTCGCCGAGGATGCGCAGGGCCTCGGCCGACTGCTCGCCCCGGCCCGCGGCGAGGGTCGCGGCACCGTCGGCGAGGCCGACCATGACGGAGAGGTTGTGACCGACGATGTCGTGCATCTCGCGGGCGACCCGGGAGCGCTCGGCGGCGGCGGTGAGCCGCACGCGTTGGTCGCGCTCGATCTCCAGACGTCGGGCACGGTCCTCGAGCGCGGCCAGATACATCCGGCGGATACGGAGTGTCAGGCCGACGGCGATGGCCGCGGTCGTCGTCCCCAGCAGGAAGAAGAGGCCGAGCAGCGGTTGTTCGACCTGCACCAGGACGGAGACCGCCAGGGTCAGTCCGACGAACGTCAGTCCGGCAGCCCACGCCAGCGCCCGCAGTGAACCGTGCAGGGCCAGGGTGTACAGGGCGACGAGCGCGGCGACACCGGCCTGCTGCCAGACGCCCAGGGACCACTGGACGACGGACACCAGCAAGATCACGAAGAATGTGACGGCCGGGGCCCTGCGACGCCACCACAGCGGCAGGATCAGCGCGGCGGCGAAGGCGACCAGCACGCCGAACGGCAGCTGACTGCGGTCGCCGGCCTCCCCCAAGGGGCCCCTGCTACTGGTGGAGAGCAGGTCGGGCAGGCTGAGGAGGGCGACGACCAGGACCACCGCGGTGTCGAGGAGCCACGGATACCGCCGGTCCATTCGCTGATGGCGACTCTGCCCGCGCAGCAGGCGGCCCAGGACGGGGTGCGCCCAGGCGGCGGTCAGCTCCGTGCGTTCCGGATCCATGGCGCTCATTGTCCTCGGTTCGCCGGTCCGCAGCCGGTCCGGACCCCCGGGCCAGGACCTGCGCGCCGGCACCAAAAAACGCTTGGACTCCGCGAACGCCGGCGCGGGACACTGCGGTTCCTGAAATGCCCGTATTCACACCTCGGTGTCGCCGCGCGTTTGCGGCGGCTCCGTCGTCATGCCCTGACTCGGAGCACGACCCGGACAAGGGCATTCACTCGAACGTCGCTTCGGACCACACAGGGTTGGGATGGGATCGCCTGAATCGCGCGAGGCCACGCCGGGCAGGGGCCCGGTACTCCTCGCACTTCGCTATTACGGACGGGAATTGGCCCGGCTCCGGCGGTGGACGGTGCCCGCGATGCTGCTGCCGGCGCTGGGCAACATCGGAATCAACTACATCGCGCCGCTGATCGTCGCGAAGCTCGTCGGCCGGATCGCCGGCCACGACACGGGCGGCATCGGCTCGATGCTGCCCTACGTCCTCGGCTTCGCCGGCGTGCTGCTGTTCGCGGAGACGCTGTGGCGCATCGGCCTGCACTGCCTGAACCGCCTCGACGCGCTCGGCATCGAGCACCTGTACGTCATCGGCATGGACGAGCTGTTCGCCAAGGACGCCGCGTTCTTCCACAACAACTTCGCCGGGTCGCTGACCAAGCGGGTGCTGAGCTTCGCCTCCCGCTTCGAGGAGTTCGTCGACACGCTGACGTTCCAGGTCGTGGGCAGCTTCGTGCCGCTGCTGTTCGGATCGGTGGTGCTGTGGCGCTACGAACCGCTGCTCGTCGTCGGGCTGTTGGTGATGATCACGGTGACGGCGCTGTGCGTGGTGCCCCTCATCCGCCGCCGCCAGGCGCTCGTGGGCCAGCGCGAGGAGGCGATCGCCCGGGTGTCGGGGCATGTCGCCGACAGCCTGATGAACATGGACACGGTCCGGGCCTTCGCCGCCGAGGAACGCGAGGCCGCCGAACACCGGTCCCGCGTCGCGGCGTCGCGGCGGCTCACCCTGCGGTCGTGGGACTACGGCAACCTGCGCATCGACACGCTGGTCGCGCCGCTGTCCGTGCTGACCAACGCGCTGGGCCTGCTGCTGGCGGTCGTGCTCGGCGGAGGCGGGCACGGCGTGGAGGCGGTCGTCGTCGCCTTCACGTACTACAGCAACGCGACGCGGATCATGTTCGAGTTCAACCAGATCTACCGCCGCCTGGAGAGCTCCATGACGGAGGCGGCGCAGTTCACCGAACTGCTGCTGGTGCCGCCCACCGTGGTCGACCCGGCGTCGCCGGAACCTCTGCTGTCGCGGCCCGCCGACGTGCGGTTCGAGCAGGTGACCTTCGCCCACGCGGGTGCGGAGCCGCTCTTCGAGGGCCTCGACCTGGCGGTGCCCAGCGGGGCGAAGATCGGTCTCGTCGGCCGGTCCGGCGGGGGCAAGACCACGCTCACCCGGCTGCTGCTGCGGATGACGGACATCGACGCCGGCCGGATCCTGATCGGGGGCCAGGACATCAGCAGGCTGCGCCAGGCCGACCTGCGCAGCCTGATGGCCTACGTGCCGCAGGACCCGGCGATGTTCCACCGCACGCTGCGTGACAACATCGGGTTCGCCAGGCCGGACGCCACCGACGCCGAGATCCGCCGCGCGGCCGAGGCGGCCCACGTCACGGAGTTCGCCGACGCGCTGCCGGACGGCTTCGACACCATGGTGGGCGAGCGCGGCGTCAAGCTGTCCGGCGGACAGCGACAGCGCGTCGCCCTCGCCCGGGCGATCCTGCGCGACGCACCGATCCTGCTGCTCGACGAGGCGACCAGCGCCCTGGACTCCGAGAGCGAGATCCTCGTCCAGGAGGCGCTGTGGCGGCTCATGGAGGGGCGGACGGCGCTCGTGGTGGCGCACCGGCTGAGCACGGTCGCCGGTATGGACCGGCTCGTGGTCCTCGACCGCGGGCGGATCGTCGAGCAGGGCACGCACCAGGAGTTGCTCGCCTCGGACGGCGCCTACGCGAAGCTGTGGCAGCACCAGTCGGGCGGTTTCCTCGACGACAGCGCCGTCGACGACGGCCGCGCGCGGGCCGACCTGCACTGAACGACTCCGAGCATCCGCGCGCGCTCCGGTCAGGCGGTTCGGGACAGTCTCGCCGACGGCGCCGCGGGGTCGGTGTTACGCAGATGCTCCCTCAGCCACTGCTCGGTGTTGCTCACATGCAGCAGTGCGGCGGCCTGGCTGAGGGCGGCGTCGCGGGTGGACAGGGCCGTGAAGATCGCCTCGTGCTCGGCGAGCGTCCGGCCCGCGGCCTGTGTGTCCACGAGACCGCGCCAGATGCGCGCGCGCAGCGTGCGGCCGGAGATGCCTTCCAGGAGGGTGAGCAGCGACTCGTTGCCCGTGGCGGAGACCACCGCACGGTGGAAGGCCGCGTCGTGGGCGTTGAGCTGCTCGACGTCCTCGCGTGCCTCGCGCATGGCGTCCAGGTGCCGCTTCACCTCGGCCAGTTGCTCGTCGGAGATCCGGGTGGCCGCCAGTGCGGTGGCGACCGGTTCGAGCAGTCGTCGTACCTCCATGAGGTCCTGCAGGGCGGCCGAGTCTCCCTGCAGGAGCTCCACCGCCCCGCCCAGCCCCTCCAGGAGCAGGCTCGGCTGCAGGCTGGTCACGTACGTGCCGTCGCCGCGGCGGACCTCCAGGACCCGCGCCACGGCCAGCGCCTTCACCGCTTCGCGGGCCAGGTTGCGGGACAGGCCCAGCTGGGCCGCCAGCTCCGGTTCCGGCGGCAGCTTCGAACCCGGCGGCAGGGCACCGGTGCGGATGAGCTCACGGATCTGTTCTATGGCCTTGTCCGTCAGGGACACCGCGGACTCCTTCCACGACCGTTCTGCGTCGGCACGTCCGACCTGATCAGTTCCTGGGCACGAAGATCGTCCCAGAGACCGTCGGGGATGCCCCGGCGGTGAAGTTCCACGTTGCGCGCCACCTGTTGCGGACCCCGCATACCCAGAGTGACATTGATGATAGTGGGATGGGTGTACGGAAAGGCCGTCGCCGCGGCCGGGAGGGTCGTGCCGTGCGCGGCGCAGACCTCGGCGATCGCCAGGGCCCGGGCGACCAGCTCGGGCGGGGCGTCCCGGTAGTCGTACTTCATGCCCTCGGTGGGGCGGTCCCGGGAGAGCAGCCCGGAATTGAACACGCCGACGGCCACCACGCTCTTGCCGAGCTCCTGGGCTGCGGGCAGGACGTCGTCCAGTGCCGACTGGTCGAGGAGGGTGTAGCGCCCGGCGAGCATCACCACGTCGGCGGCGGTCTCGCGCAGGAAACGGGCGAGCATGGCCGACTGGTTCATGCCGGCGCCGATGGCGCGGATCACTCCCTGGTCGCGCAGTTCCGCGAGGGCGGGCATGGCCTCCTCGGCGGCCTGCGTCCAGTGGGCGTCGGGGTCGTGCAGGTAGACCACGTCGAGGCGGTCAAGGCCGGTGCGCTCAAGTGTCGCCTCGATGGAGCGCAGCACCCCGTCCCTGCTGAAGTCCCACTCCCTGCGCAGGTCGTCCCGTACGACGAAGCCCTCGCTGTCCACCCCGCGCGGACGTTCGTTGGGCACGAGCAGACGTCCGACCTTGGACGAGACGACGTACTCGTCGCGTCGCCGGTTCCTCAGGGCGGCTCCCAGGCGGCGTTCGGAGAGGCCGAGGCCGTAGTGCGGTGCGGTGTCGAAGTACCGGATGCCGGCGTCCCAGGCCGCATCGACCGCGCCCATCGCCTCGTCAACCGGTGTGATCTTGTAGAGGTTGCCGATGACGGAGGCCCCGAAGCCGAGTTCGGTGACTTCGACGGGAGTGTTGGTGATCTTTCGGTGTCGCAAGGTGTGCCCTTCGGGAGTGCGCGTGGTGCGGCGGCCGGTCAGCGTCTGACGGCGGCCGTGCCGCCTGCGATCAGTGCTTCGACCTCGGTGAGCGAGGCCATGGAGACATCGCCGGGCGTGGTCATGGTGAGCGCGCCGTGGGCGGTGCCGTAGGCCAGGGCGCGCTCCAGTCCCGCGCCGGTGAGCAGCCCGTAGATCAGCCCGGCGGCGAATCCGTCGCCGGAGCCGATGCGGTCCAGGACGTGCAGGCCGGGCATCCGGGGGCCGGCGACGAAGCCGGTCTCGGCGGACCAGGCGGCCGAGGACCAGTCGTTGACACCGGCCGAGGGCACCTCGCGCAGGGTCGTCGCCAGCACCCGGGCCGCGGGGACCATGCCCGCCACCTCCGCGAGCGCTTCCGGCACCTCGGCGGCGGGGACCCGCCCGTCGCCGGGGCGCCTGCCGGCCAGGCCGAGGGCGCCCACCACGACGTCGGCGTGCCGGGCGAGCCGCAGGTCGACCTCGCGTGCCCGGTCGGCGCCGCCGCGGCCGGCCCAGAGGCTGGGGCGGTAGTTGGGGTCGTAGGAGACCGTCACACCATGCCGTCGCGCTGCCGCCATGGCCTCGTCGGCGACGTCCACCGTGGTGTCGGACAGGCCGGCGAAGATGCCACCGGTGTGGAACCAGCGCACGCCCGCCGAGAAGACCGCGTCCCAGTCGACGTCCCCCTTGCGCAGCTGGGAGACGGCGGTGTGCGCGCGGTCGCTGACGCCCAGCGCTCCCCGGATGCCGAAGCCGCGCTCGACGAAGTTGAGGCCGTTGCGTGCGGTGCGGCCGATGCCGTCGGCGGGGACCCAGTGGATCAGGGCGGTGTCGACGCCGCCCTGCAGGATCAGGTCCTCGACCAGCCGGCCCACCGCGTTGTCGGCCAGGGCGGTCACCACGGCCGTACGCAGCCCGAAGCAGCGGCGCAGTCCGCGTACGACGTTGTACTCGCCGCCGCCCTCCCAGACCTGGAAGGAGCGGGTGGTGCGGATCCGCCCCTCGCCCGGGTCGAAGCGGAGCATCACCTCACCGAGGGCCACCACGTCGGTCACGTCGTGCTCCCTTCCACGGCCTCGGCGGTCAGCCTGCGGATCCCCTCGTAGTCGCCCCGCCGAAGGAGCGCGGAGGTCGCCATCCAGCTGCCGCCGACGGCGAGGACCGCGGGCTCGGCCAGGTAGGCGGCCAGATCGGCGGAACCGATCCCGCCCGTCGGCACGAAGCGCACGCCCGGGAAGGGCGCCGCGAGCGCCCGCAGCATCCGGACGCCGCCGAGGGATTCGGCGGGGAAGAGCTTGACGGTGTCGAGGCCGGCCCGCAGAGCGCCCATCAGCTCGGTGGCGGTGGCGATGCCCGGCACCACGGGCACCCCCAACTCCCGGCACTTCGCGACGACTTCCCCGTCGTGGCCGGGGGAGACGACGAAGCGGGCCCCGGCCGCCACGGCACGCTCCGCCTGCTCGGGCGTGAGGACCGTGCCGGCACCGACGGTGAGCCCGCCGTGCGCCGCCATCGTCTTGAGCACCTGCTCGGCGTCCGGGGTGCGGAAGGTGACCTCGGCGCATCGGGCACCGCCCGCGCTGAGCGCGGCGGCCAGCGGCACGGCCGCGGCGACGTCCGGCACGGTCAGGACCGGCATGATGCGGGCGCCGGCGAGTACGGAGGCCAGGCCGGTGGCGCTCATCGGCCCAGCCATCCGCCGTCGACGGGCAGGACGGCGCCGTGGATGTAGGCGGCGGCGTCCGAGGCGAGGAACACCGCGGCTCCCCCCAGGTCGCCGGCCTCGCCCCAGCGGCCGGCCGGGATGCGGTCCAGGATCGCCCTGCTGCGCACCGGATCGTTCTGCAGGGCCTGGGTGTTGTCGGTGGCGATGTAGCCGGGGGCGATGGCGTTGACGTTGACGCCGTGCGGGGCCCACTCGTTGGCCAGTGCCTTGGTCAGGCCGGCGATTCCGTGCTTGGCGGCCGTGTAGCCGGGGACGGTGATGCCGCCCTGGAAGCTGAGCAGCGACGCCGTGAAGATGATCTTCCCCTGGCCGCGGGCCACCATCGCGGCGCCGACGGCACGGGCCAGCGCGAACTGCGCGCTGAGGTTGACCTGGAGCACCAACTCCCAGTCCGCGTCCGTGTGTTCGGCGGCCGGTGCCCGGCGGATCGTACCGGCGTTGTTGACCAGGATGTCCACCGGGCGTTCCCGCCCGGCGAGGTTCGCGCCCAGGGCGCGTACGGCCCCGGCGTCGGCGAAGTCCGTCCGGATCGCCTCGAAGGTACGGCCCGCGGAGACGACGTCCTTCTCCACCGCGCTGCCGGCCTCCTCCAGCGAGGCGCTGACGCCGATGACGTCCGCACCGGCCTCGGCGAGCGCCCGGGCCATGGCCCTGCCGATGCCGCGCCGGGCGCCGGTGACCACGGCCAGCCTGCCGGTCAGGTCGAAGGTCTTCATACGGCGGCTCCCTGCTTGTCGTTCCCGCAGTCCACGAGGATCTTCATCACGTCGCCGCCCGCCTCCAGCGCCTCGAACGCGGAGGGGGCCTCGGTGAGCGGTACGACCCTGCTGATCAGCCGGTCTGCGGGGATCGTGCCGTCCGCCACCAGGGCCACCGCCCGCTCGAAGTCGGCGCGGTCGTACAGCCGGGCGCCGACAAGGGTGAGTTCGCGCCAGAAGAAGCGGTGCAGGTTGATCTCACGCGGCCGGGGGTGGATGGCCACCAGGCACAGCCGGCCCCGCACTCCCAGCACCTCGACCGCGGTGTCGACGCCGCCCGCCGCGCCGGAGACCTCGAACGCGACGTCGGCGCCGGCGTCGCCGGTCCACTGCCGGACGAGTTCGGGCACGTCCACGGCGGCCGGGTCCCAGGTGGCCAGCCCCAACTCCTCGGCGAGCAGGCGCCGGTGGGCGCTGAGCTCGACCACCCGGACGTCGGCACCCGAGGCCCGCGCGACCAGCGCGATGAGCACGCCGACGGGTCCGCCGCCGACAACGACGACCTTCTCGCCGTCCCGGACGCCGGCCCGGCCGACGTCGTGCACGGCGACGGCCGTGGGCTCGACGAGCGCGGCCCGGTCCAGGGGGAGCGAGCCGGGCAGCCGGACGAGAGTGGCGGCGGGTACGGTCCAGCGCTGCTGCATGGCGCCGGGGGAGTCGATGCCGATGAAGTCGAGGTGCTGGCACACGTGTTGGTGGCCGGCGCGGCAGGCGGGGCAGGTGTCGTCCCAGCGCAGCGGCATCACGGTCACCGCGTCACCAGGCCGCCAGCCCGCCACGCCCGGGCCGACGCGCACCACGCGGCCGGACATCTCATGACCGAGGACGGCGGGAGTGCTGACCCGGGCGTCCATGTCGCCGTGGAAGATGTGCAGGTCGGTGCCGCAGATGCCGACGTAGGCGGGGGCCAGTTCCACCTCGCCGGGACCGGGGGAGGACGACTCGGCGGGAGCCGTGTCCAGGGTGCGGGCGGCCGTGTAGCGGACGGCGAGTGTCATCGTGGTCTCAGGGTCCCTTCAGCGCGGACGCCGATGGTCAGCAGCAGGTTCGCGTAGGTACGGGTGTCGGCGGTGACGATCGCCAGCGCCAGGTCGGGCGAGCGGGCGGCGTCGTAGAACTCGAAGCGGCCGAGCGTCTCGACCGGGGCGGGCGCCAGCATGGAGCGGTACTCGGCGACGGCCGGCGGCTCCGGTTCGCCCTCGGGCGGCACCATCACATGGGCCGTCTCGACGGGCAGCGCGCGCAGCAGGACGTCGAGCACGGTGGTGACGTCGAGCAGGCCGGGGGTCAGGTTGAGATGGACGGTCCGGGCGCGCTCGCCGGTGGCGGTGCTCGCCGGGTAGTGGCCGTCGGCGAGCAGCACACGGGCGCCGTGGCCGGATCCGGCCAGCGCTTCGAGGATGCCGGGGTGCAGCAGGTCGGTCAGGAGCACGGGGTTCCCTCCTTCCCCTCGGGGGACTTCAGGCGGTAGAAGCCGGTCGCGGTGCCGGCGAGGATCGCCGAGGTCTCGGCGGCCGAGCAGTCGTCGAGCAGTTCCGCGACGGTGGCGGCCCAGCGGTTCCAGCCGCCGGCGAGGACGCAGACCGGCCAGTCGGAGCCGAACATCAGCCGGTCGGGGCCGAAGGCCCTCAGCAGGACGTCCCACACCGGCCGGATGTCGTCGATCGTCCACTGCCGGTGATCGGCCTCCGTGATCAGCCCGGAGACCTTGCACCGCACCTGGGGGTGCGCGGCCAGTCGCCGCAACGCCCTTTCCCAGTCGGACAGTTCACCCTTTGCCAGGGGTGGTTTGCCCGCGTGGTCCAGGACGAGCGGCAGGTCGGGGAAGCGCTCGGCGAGCCGGACCGCCTGGTCGAACTGGTGGCTGCGGATCAGGATGTCGTAGGCCAGCCCTCGCTCGCCGACCGCCCGCAACCCCCGCTCCACGGACGGCCGTTGGAGCCACTCCGGATCCGGCTCGCCTTGGACGAGGTGCCGCAGCGCTCGCAGGTACCGGCCTCCGAGCCCGGTCCGCAGTTCGTCGAGGATGTCGCCGATCGCGGGGGAGGTGAGATCCGCCCAGCCGACGACCGCGGCGATCAGCGGGTCGCTGTCGGCCAGGGCGAGGAGGTCGCGGGTTTCGGGCAGGGATGTCATGCATTGGACGACGACGGTGGCGTCCAGGTGCCGTCCGGTGATCGGTCGGGTCGCGGTCTCCCGGAGGGTGTGCGGGCTGAAGGTGCGGCGGAGCGGTTCGTGGCCGGGTTCGTCCAGCCAGGGCTGGGGACGGTGGTCGAGGTCCCACACGTGGTGGTGGGCGTCGACGAGGATCGGCACGTCAGACACGGGCGGACCAGACCGGGCCGTCGGGGTAGGTGAACTCCTTGAGGGTCTCGGGGTGCATCTGCGCGCTCAGTCCCGGCAGGGCCGGCGCGAGGTAGTGGCCGTCGGCGATGCGCACCGGGTCGACGAAGTGCTCGTGCAGGTGGTCGACGTACTCGATGACCCGGTCCTCGACCGTGCCGGAGACCGCGACGTAGTCGAACATCGACAGGTGCTGGACCATCTCGCACAGGCCGACGCCGCCGGCGTGCGGGCAGACCGGGACGCCGAACTTCGCGGCGAGGAGCAGGATGGCGAGGTTCTCGTTGACGCCGCCGACCCGGGCGGAGTCGATCTGCACGATGTCCACCGCGCCGGCCTGCAGGAGCTGCTTGAAGACGACCCGGTTGGCGATGTGCTCACCGGTGGCCACCTTGATGGGCCTCAGAGCCTCGCGGACGGCGGCGTGACCGAGGATGTCGTCGGGGGACGTGGGCTCCTCGATCCAGTAGGGGTCGTACGGGGCCAGGGCGCGCATCCAGTCGATCGCGGGCTGGACGTCCCATCTCTGGTTGGCGTCCACGGCGATGCGGATGCCGTCGCCGACCGTCTCACGGGCGGTGCGCATGCGCCGTACGTCGTCCTCCAGGTCCGCGCCGACCTTCAGCTTGATCTGGGTGAAGCCGTCCGCGACGGCCTCGCGGGCGAGCCGGGACAGCTTGTCGTCGGAGTACCCGAGCCAGCCGGGGGTGGTGGTGTACGCGGGGTAACCGCGCTCCAGCAGACGGGCGATGCGCTCCTCGCGGCCCGGTTCGGCGCGCTCCAGGATCTCCAAAGCCTCCTCGGGGGTGAGGGCGTCGCTGAGCCAGCGGAAGTCGACCTGGGCGAGCAGTTCCTCGGGAGACATCCCGGCGAGGAAGCGCCAGACGGGCTTGCCGGCGCGCTTGGCCGCGAGGTCCCAGGCGGCGTTGACGACCGCTCCGGTCGCCATGTGGATGGCGCCCTTCTCCGGGCCCAGCCAGCGCAGTTGGGGATCGTGGACCAGGGAGCGGGAGAAGGCGCCGAGGTCGGCGCAGACCTCCTCGACCGAGAGACCCACCACGTGCGGGGCGAGGGCCGCGATGGCGGCGGCCTGCACGTCGTTGCCGCGGCCGGTGGTGAAGGCCAGGGCGTGGCCCTCCAGCCCGTCACCGGCGTCGGTGCGCAGGACGACATAGGCGGCCGAGTAGTCGGGTTCGGGGTTCATCGCGTCCGACCCGTCCAGATGCTCGGACGTCGGGAAGCGTACGTCGAGGACGTCCAGGGCGGTGATGCGGGCGGGCGCCGATGCGGCGGGCACAGCGGAGGACATGGCAACTCCAGTGGGAGCAGGGGGAACACGGCCCCTGCGACGAGATGGGGAACGGCGGAGCGGTTCGGCGGCCGTGCGGTCCTGTGGAGCCGGCGACGGCCGCCCGGTTCACTCCTGGACCTTGCCGCCCGTGATGCGCGAGATGGTCAGTGCGACCAGGATGATCAGGCCGTTGAGGGCGCCGATCCACTGCGCGGGGACGCCCGCGAGAGTGAGCACGTTCTGGATCATGAAGAGCAGGAGGATGCCGCTGAAGGCGCCGAACATGGTGCCCTTGCCTCCGTTGAGGCTGATCCCGCCGATGACCGCGGCGGCGAACACGGTGAAGATGTAGCCGTTGCCCTGCGCCGAGGCGACGGAGGCGAGCCGCCCGGACAGCAGCAGCCCGGCGAGGGCGGCGAGCACGCTGCCGGTGACGATGACGATCCACAGCACCCGGTCGGTGCGGATACCGGCCGCCTTCGCCGCGTCGACGTTGCCGCCGATGGCGTACAGCGAGCGGCCGAAGCTGGTCCAGCCGAGGACGACGACGGCGACGGCGAACAGCACCAGGCAGATCCAGATGGACGCCGGCATCCCGAACCATTCGGCGGTGCCGAGGTAGAGCATCGACTGCGGGAGCTGGAAGAAGGTCTGGCCGCCCGAGATGCCGGTGAGGATGCCGCGCAGCACGATCAGCATGCCGAGGGTCACGATGAAGCCGTTGAGGCCGAAGCGGATGATCAGCACGGCGTTGATCACGCCTACCAGCGCGCCCACGGCGAGCGTGACGGGGATCGCCCAGGCACCGGGGAGCAGGCCGAGTCCGTGTCCGGCGCCGGCCGGCACCACCAGCCAGGCCGCGACACCGGGCGCGAGGCCCATGGTGGACTCCAGGGACAGGTCCATCTTCTTGACGATCAGGATCATCGTCTGGGCGAGGACCAGCAGGGCGATCTCGGACATGGTCTGCAGGACGTTGATGAGGTTGTCGGCCTGCAGGAAGACCGGGTTGACGATCTGACCGACGATCGCGATCGCCACGATGGCCGGGACGAGCGCGAGGTCGCGCAGCCGCGCCAGGGGTATCCGGCCGCCGAACAGCCCGGTCCGCCCGGCCTTCGGCTTCGCGGCCTCGGAGGCGGGCGTGTCCGCGAGGACGGTTTCAGGCATTGAGGTCCACTCCTTCCATCGCGGCCACGAGGTCGTGGTCGTGCCAGCCGCGGGCGATCTCTGAGGTCACTCGGCCCTGGAACATCACCAGGACCCGGTCGCACATGCGCAGGTCGTCGAGTTCGTCGGAGGCGATGAGCACTCCGGTGCCGGTGTCCGCGGTCTCCTCGACCTTGCCGAGGAGGAACTCCTTGGAGCGCACGTCCACGCCCGCGGTCGGGTTGATCAGCACCAGCAGCCGGGGGTCGTCGGCGAGGGCGCGGGCCATGACGACCTTCTGCTGGTTGCCCCCGGACAGCGCCGAGACGGGCAGGTCGGGGCCCGGGGTCTTGATCGCCAGATTCTCGATCAGGCCCTGGGCGAGCCGGTCCCGGCGGCCGCGGCTCAGGAACCCGTTGCTGCCGATCCGCCGCGGCACGGACAGCGTGGCGTTGTCCGCGATCGACATGTCGGGTACGAAGCCCTGGTGGTGCCGGTCCTGCGGGACGAAGCCGGCGCCGGCGGCGAGCGCGGCGGGCACACTGCCCGGCCGGGGCCGCCGTCCGGCGATCTCGACCTCTCCACCGGCGGCGGCCCGCAGTCCTACGACGGTCTCGGCGACCTCGGTACGACCACTGCCCGCGGCCCCCGCGAGCCCGACGATCTCGCCGGCGCCCACTTGGAAGGTGACGTCCTCGTAGGCGTCGCCGCTCAGGCCGCGGACGCGCAGCGCCGCCGTAGCGCCGGCGTCGAGGGTGCCGGCCCGCTCCTCGCGCCGGGCGGCCGCCGCCTCGCCGGTCATGGCGGCGACGAGTTCGGTGCGGGGAAGCCCGGCGACCGGCGCGGTCAGGATGTGCCGGGCGTCCCGGAACACCGTCACCATGTCGCAGATCTCGTAGATCTCCTGGAGGTGGTGGCTGATGAACAGGAAGGTCACGCCCTGGCGTTGCAGGTCGCGGATGCGGTCGAAGAGCCGGTTGATCGCCGCGCCGTCGAGCTGGGCGGTGGGTTCGTCCAGGATGATGAACCGGGCGCCGAAGGACAGCGCCCGCGCGATCTCGACGAACTGCCGCTGCTCCACACTGAGATCGCCTGCCGGGGTCTGCGGATCCACGTCCACCGACCAGGTCGACAGCAGGTCCTGCGCCCGGCGACGCACACCCTGCCAGCTGATCAGCCGGGCGCGGCCGTGGTCGTGCCGGTTCAGGAAGAGGTTCTCGGCGACGGTCAGCGTCGGGATGATGGTCGACTTCTGGTAGACGCAGGCGACGCGCTGCCGCCAGGCGTCCCGGTCGGCGAGCCGCGGAGCCGGGCTGCCGCCGAAGGTCACCGTGCCCTCGTCGGCGGCCTGCAGCCCGGTGAGGACGGACACCAGGGTGGACTTGCCCGCCCCGTTGCGGCCGACGAGCGCGTGGGTCTCGCCGGGCCTGATGGTGATCCCGGCGCCGTTCAGGGCCACCGTCGGACCGAATCGTTTGACTATGCCCGTCGCCTCGACGACGGGCGGGCCCGCAGGGGCCCGTCCGCCGTCCGCCGGGGCGGGCGCGGGGGTGATCGCTCGCTCCCCGTCGCTCATCTCAACCGCCTTGTGTTCGTGAGCCTGGAATTGGCCTGGCCTTACTGATGGCCCGTCAGCCGAGGTTGTTGCCCCACAGGGACTTGTCGTCGCTCTTGACGCTGGGCACACCGCCGTAGGTGCCGCCGTCGGCGGTGACGAGCGGAGCGGACAGCTGGTCCTCCAGCAGGCCGTCACGAACCTGGATGATGGTGCTGTCGTGGTCGGTCTTGCCGGGCTTGAACGTCTTGCCGTCGATCGCGGCCTTCAGGTAGTACAGGGCGTACTTGGCGTAGAGGTCGGCGGGCTGGGACACGGTGGCGTCGATCTGCCCGCCGGCTATGTCCTTCAGCTCCTCGGGAATGCCGTCGTTGGAGACCACGAACACGTGCTTCTTGTCCTCGGGGCCGACCAGCAGGCCCTTCTGCTTGAGGACCTGGAGCGTGCCGGCCAGGGCGAAACTGGACTGCATGTAGATGCCCTTGATGTCCGGGTTGGCCGTCAGGTCGGTCTGCAGCTTCTGGGCCGCGACGGCGCCGTCCCAGTTGGTGGCCTCGCCGAACACCTTGATGGCCGGGTAGTTCTTCTTCATGCACTCGTTGAACGCCTCAGTGCGGTCACGGCCGTTGATGGAGTCGAGCCCGCCCTGCAGCATGACGACCTTGCCCTTGCCGCCGAGCTTCGTGCCCAGGTACTGGCAGGCCTTCTCGCCGTAGGCGCGGTTGTCGGCCCGGACGACCATGTAGACCTTGCCGGCGTCGGGCCGGGTGTCGACGGTCACCACGGGGATCTTCTTCGCCTCCAGCTGGGCGAGTGTCGGCGCGATGGCGGCGGTGTCCTGCGGGGCCATCGCGATGCCCTTGACGCCCTGGCTGATGAACGTCTGCGCGTTGGCGGTCAGCTTGGCGACGTCGTTCTGCGAGTTGGTGGTCTTGAGGGAGAGGCCGAGCTCCTTGGCGTACTCCGGCGTGTACTTGATGTACGAATTCCAGAAGTCGGTGTCGGAACGGGGGTAGTCGACGCCGACCAGAGGCTTGCCGTCGGACGACGCCGCGCTGCCGGAGCCGCCGCTGCAGGCGCTCAGCAGCGCCAGTGCGGTGAGGGCGGAGGCGGTGGAGCAGAGGACTGTTCTGAGTCTCATCGGTACTTCCTCGCGCTGGTCCCGAAGCGGGAGATGTTTCGCATGGGCGACATCCGCGTGTCGCCACTTCGAAGAGATGGGATGTATGTATAGGTGCCCGACGGGGGTGCTGTCCAGTCCCCGGCCTTTTTCATCGAGAAATCCCAGTACGCGAGGAGCTTCAGGGTCGAGAACGAGGCCTCGGTCGCCAGAAGCATCCCATCAATCGTGGCCGAGCTGTGATGTGATCCAGTCGTGCGGTAGCAGGGAGACATGGCATGTCTCGGCGGGATCTATGCGCAGAAAATACGGATGAACAGGAATAAGTCTCCCGGTCAAGTGATGCGTTCATCCCTGCACACCCGTTGACATCCCAGGGACACATGGTCGACCTTCATGCGCAACACCCCGCACCCCGGTCACGGCGAATCGCGCCGGTCGTACCCTCCCCCGCCTTCCTTCCCCCTGTCCCCTTCCGTATCAGGGATGTCTGTGATCCCCGGGACGGGCGTGACGAGCGGCCGCGGCGGCGCGATACGCGCGTCTCACCGCGGCCGCTCACCGTCGATGCGGTCCGGCCGGTCCGGCGTCAGCTGCCGGCGCACTGCACCTCGGCCCACCGGCTCGTTCCCCCGGAGTGCGCATGTACGCCGGTCCGGGCCGACAGCATGGCGACGATGGCGAGACCCCGGCCGTGCTCGTCCGGGTCGGGGGCGGGAGTGCGCAGCGGCGCCGGGGCGGCCGGTCCCATGTCGGTCACTTCGACGCGGACGGTTCCGCGCCGGTCCACCTCGCTCCGGGCGAGTCTCAGCGTCGCCGGGGGCACGGCGTGGACGAGCGCGTTGGTGAGCAGCTCCGAGACCACCAGCAGTACGTCCTCGACGACGTCCGCCGCCAGATTCCAGCCGGTGAGGACCACGCGCACGCTCCGGCGTACGGCAGAGACGGCCCCCGCGCTGTGCGGCAGCGGAAAGACGTGCTCGACTTCCCCGTGGGGCGCGGCGTCGAGCTGCGCTGTTGTCATGAGCCCTCCTTCTGGGGAAGCGCGCCGGCAGGAGGCCGGACGCCATGGAACGCTAAGGAGGGAAATTCGGACGGTCAACGAACAACGGTCGGCATTACCGAACGACAGTCCCATATGGGAAAAATTCGGACTACCATCGCCTCATGGCCGGCCCGGTCCAGTCGATAGAGCGGGCGGCGGCGATCCTGCGCCTTCTCGCCAGTGGATCCCGCCGGCTGGGACTGGGTGAGGTGGCGTCGTCGCTGGGCCTGGCCAAGGGCACCGCCCACGGCATTCTGCGCACCCTGCAGCACGTGGACTTCGTGGAGCAGGACGCGGCCACCGGAAAATACCAGCTCGGGGCGGCCCTGTTGCACCTCGGCACCAGCTACCTCGACGTCAACGAACTGCGCTCGCGCTCCATCAACTGGGCCGACGCCCTGGCCGCCCGCAGCGGGGAGGCCGTCCGTCTGGGTACGCCCCTGGAGGGCAGGGTGCTCGTCATCCACCACGTCTTCCGGCCGGACGACACCCTCCAGACCCTGGACGTGGGCGCGCTGCTGCCGCTGCACGCCTCCTCGCTCGGCAAGGTCCTCCTGGCGTTCGGGTCCACGCCCATCGACCCCTTGCTGGAGAACGAGCCGGAGGCGTACACCCGGCACACCCTGGTGCGCCCCGAGGAGCTCAACCGGGCGCTCGGCGAGATACGGGAGCTCGGCTGGGGTGCCGAGGTGCAGGAAATGAGCATGGGAGAAGCCGGGATCGCCGCGCCGATCCGGGGGCAGGGCGGTCTCGTGGTGGGCGCGATCTGCGTGTCCGGTCACGTCGAGCGGATCTGCGACAGCAAAGGCCGGCCTCAGCCGGCCCTGATCACCGTGCTGCGGGAGGCGGCACGCGCGATCTCCAGAGACCTGGGCGCGGCCCGCTGGTAGGTCACGGCACCGCCACGACGCTTCGGAAGGCAGGGCCGATCATGGTGGAACGGTATGTGATGTCCATCGACCAGGGCACCACGTCCACGCGATGCATCCTGTTCGACCACGGCGGGCGGCTGGTGTCGGTCGCCCAGCGCGAGCACCAGCAGTACTTCCCCCGGCCCGGCTGGGTCGAGCACGACGCCGTGGAGATCTGGCGCAATCTCGAGCGGGTCGTCCCCGAGGCGCTGTCGAACGCCCGGATAGACCCTCGGCAGGTCTCCGCCATCGGGATCGCCAACCAGCGCGAGACGACGGTGCTCTGGGACCGGCGGACGGGCGTCCCTCTGGGCCGGGCCATCGTCTGGCAGGACACGCGCACCGCCCCGCTCGTCGAAGAGCTGAGGAGGGAGCCCGGAGACGAGTTCTTCCTCGAGCGCTGCTGCCTGCCCCCTTCGACCTACTTCTCGGCGCCCCGTATCCGCTGGCTGTTCGACCACGTCGACGGACTGGAGCGGCGCGCCCACGACGGTGAGGTGCTGTTCGGCACGATCGAGAGCTGGCTGCTCTGGAACCTCACCGGCGGTACGGACGGCGGCCTGCACATCACCGACGCCACCAACGCCAGCCGCACCATGCTCATCGACATCCGCAATCTGACCTGGGACGAAGCGCTGATGGACTTCTTCGGAGTCCCGCGCCCGATGCTGCCGGAGATCCGCTCCTCGGCCGAGAGCTACGGCGAGGCGCGCTCGGTGCTCCCCGGCGTTCCCCTCACGGCGGCCCTCGGCGACCAGCAGGCCGCCCTGTTCGGGCAGACCTGCTTCTCGCCCGGCGAGGCCAAATGCACGTACGGGACCGGCAGTTTCCTGATGATGAACACCGGTCCCGACGTCGTACGGTCGCGGCACGGGCTGCTCACCACCGTCGCGTACAAGATCGCGAACCAGCCCACGGTCTACGCCCTGGAGGGCCCGATCGCCGTCACCGGCTCGCTGGTCCAGTGGTTCCGCGACCGTCTCGGCCTGATCAACAGCGCACCCGAGATCGAGACGCTGGCGCGCACCGTCGAGGACAACGGCGGCTGCTACATCGTCCCCGCGTTCTCCGGTCTGTTCGCACCCCACTGGCGCAGCGACGCCCGCGGCGTCATCGTCGGCCTCACGTCGTACATCACGAAGGGCCACCTGGCCCGTGCCGTCCTGGAGGCCACCGGCTGGCAGACCCGGGAGGTCGTCGACGCCATGAACGCCGACTCCGCGCTCGCCCTGAAGCAGCTCAAGGTGGACGGTGGCATGACGTCCGACCACCTGCTCATGCAGATCCTGGCCGATGTGCTCGACGTTCCCGTGGTACGGCCCCTGGTCCACGAGACGGTGTCGCTGGGCGCCGCCTACGCGGCCGGGCTCGCGGCCGGCTACTGGCCGGATCTGCAGGTCCTGCGCCGCAACTGGCACATGGCCGCCCAGTGGCTGCCGGACATGGACCCCGAACGACGGGAGTGGGAGTACGAGAGCTGGCAGCGGGCCGTCGAGCGGTCCCTGGGATGGATCCAGCCGCGGAAGCGCACGTGACGCCGCGGCCCGACATCCTGTTGGGCGCCGATGACCTTTACACTGAGTGACAGGGGCATTCCGGGCATACCGGGGGCATCATGTGCCGTCCGCGCATTCTCCTTCCGGCGCTCGCTCTGGCAGTCGTGGTGCTGCTCGCATCCCCCGCTCGGGGACAGGGCGAGGAGGTCCCCCACGGCCGGGGGTTCGGTGCGCGGTTCCTGCAGGCGCTGATCGACGGTGTCCAGTTCGGCGTCATCATCGCCATCACCGCCGTGGGCCTGTCGCTGATCTTCGGCACCATCCACCTGATCAACTTCGCGCACGGCGAGTTCGTCACCATCGGCGCCACGTTCGCGTTCTTCCTCAACGTCTCGCCGGCGGGGCCCGGGTGGCACCTCGTGCCGTCCGCGATCGTGGCGGTCCTCCTCGGAGCGCTTCTCGGCGGGGCGGTGGACCGCACCATCTGGCGTCCGCTGCGGGCGCGTGGCACCGGCCTGATCAATCTGTTCATCGTCACGATCGGTCTGTCGCTCCTGCTGCGGCACGTCGTCCTCATCCTGTTCGGGACGCGGCCCGCCTCCTACGCCCAGTACGACATCCAGAAGGCGTTCGACCTCGGGCCGGTCGGCATCACCCCGCGGGACCTCACGGTGACCCTGCTCTCCGTCCTGGTGCTGTTCGGCGTCGCAGCCGTGCTCCAGCGGACCCGGATCGGCACGGCCGTCCGCGCCGTCTCCGTCAACCGCGACCTCGCCGAGGCCTCCGGCATCAACGTGCAGCGGGTCGTGCTGGTGGTGTGGATGCTCGGCGGGGCCCTGGCCGCCCTCGGCGGGGTCTTCTTCGGACTGGAGGAGATCATCACCTGGGACATGGGGTTCAAGCTGCTGCTGCTCATGTTCGCCGGAATCATCCTGGGCGGCCTGGGCTCCGCCTACGGCGCGATGGTGGGCAGCCTGGTCATCGGGATCGTCGCCCAGGTGTCCAGCCTGTGGTTCCCGGTCGACCTGCAGTACGCCTGGGCGCTGCTGGTCCTCATCGTCGTCCTCCTCGTACGGCCGCAGGGCATCCTCGGCCGCCGGGAACGCGTGGGATGAGGAGGCGGGCCCATGGACTGGTCGGTCATCCTCTCCGACGCGCTGCGGTCCGGCATCGGACCCATCGCCGCAATCTACGCGCTCGCCGCGATGGGGCTGAACCTGCACTTCGGATACACCGGCCTGCTCAACTTCGGCCAGGTCGGCTTCATGCTGGTGGGCGGCTACGGGCTGGCGGTCACCGTGTCGACCTACGACGGTTCCATGTGGCTCGGCGTGCTGGCCGGACTCGCCTGCGCCATAGTGCTGGCCCTCCTGCTGGGTGTCCCCACCCTGCGGCTGCGGGCCGACTACCTCGCGATCACCACGATCGCCGCCGGGGAGACGCTCCGGCTGTTCTACCGGTCCAGCTGGGCCGAGGACGTCACCGGCGGGGTGTTCGGACTGCAGCGGTTCGCGAACGACTTCTACGACCTCAGTCCGATAGCGCGGGGCACCTACGGGGTGTGGACGGTGGAGTTCAACGCCCGGGACCTGTGGGTGCTGATCGTCGGATGGGGACTCGTGGCCTTGGTGGGGGTGCTGCTCGCCCTGCTGGTGCACAGCCCGTGGGGCCGCGTCATCCGCTCCATCCGTGACGACGAGGCCGCCCCCCGCAGCCTGGGCAAGAACGTCTACGCGTACAAGATGCAGAGTCTGGTGCTGGGAGGAGTGATCGGGGCGGTCGCCGGCATGCTGCAGGCCATCCAGGTGCAGTCGGTGAACCCCGACAGCTTCGACCCGGGCGTCACCTTCTTCCTGTACACGCTGCTGGTGCTGGGAGGTGCCGGGCGGATTCTCGGGCCGGTCGTCGGGTCGATCCTGTTCTGGTTCGTGCTGACCTTCCTCGACAGCGCGCTGCGGCAGGCCATCGACGCCGAGTACATCTCGTCCGACGTGATCAGCACGTCCGAGATCGGGGCCGTGCGCTTCGCGCTGGTCGGTCTCGCACTGATCCTGCTGATCGTGTTCCGGCCGCAGGGCATCCTCGGCAGCCGGAAGGAGATGCTGCTCAGTGAGCGATGACCACGCACCGAACGCCGACGCGTCCGCCGAGGCCGGCGCGCGGCTCGCCGCGACCACGCCCGAGCCGGGGGTGCCCAAGCCGGACGCCCTGCTCGTCCTGGACCGGGTGACCCGCAGCTTCGGTGGGCTCGCCGCCGTACGGGTGGACCATCTGGAGGTGCAGCGGGGAGCCATCACGGCGCTCATCGGTCCCAACGGCGCCGGCAAGACGACGCTGTTCAACATCGTGAGCGGATTCGACAGGGCCGACGGCGGCCGCTGGTGGTTCGACGGACATCCCCTCGCGGGCCGCCCCGCGCACCGGGTGGCGCGCCACGGCCTGGTCCGTACGTTCCAGCTCACGAGGGTGATTCCCCGGCTGACCGTGCACGAGAACATGATGCTCGCGGCCCCCGCGCAACGCGGTGAGCGGCTGCTGCGCGCCCTGCTGCGGCCGTTGTGGCACGGACAGGAGCGGGAGGAAGCACACAGGGCGGACGAGCTGCTGGAGCGGTTCAGGCTCGCGCGGCTGCGCGACGAACACGCCGGCACGCTGTCCGGAGGGCAGCGCAAACTGCTCGAACTGGCCCGCGCGTTGATGGCCCGGCCCGTCATGGTCCTGCTCGACGAGCCGATGGCCGGCGTCAACCCGGCACTGACCCAGAGCCTGCTCGGCCACATCACCGAGTTGCGCGACGAGGGAATGACCGTCTGCTTCGTCGAACACGACATGGACGTGGTGATGGGCATCAGCGACTGGGTGGCCGTCATGGCCGACGGCCGGCTGGTGGCGGAGGGGCCCCCGCACACGATCGCGCAGAACACCGCCGTGGTGGACGCCTATCTGGGCAAACGGCACGACGAACCCGTAACACCCCGGGACGAGGAGTGACGCCCATGTCGGCCGACGAACGGACACCGGTGCTGGCGGCCGAGGACATCGTCGCCGGGTACATCACCGGCGTCGACGTGCTGCGCGGATGCAGTGTCCGGGTGGAGCCCGGCGAACTGGTCGGCGTGATCGGCCCCAACGGAGCCGGCAAGTCGACCCTGATCAAGGCGGTCTTCGGCCTGCTGCGCGTGCGCGACGGGACGGTACGGCTGCTCGACGAGGACGTCACCAACAGGCCCGCGCACGAGCAGGTCCGCCGCGGCGTGGGGTACGTACCGCAGCTGCAGAACGTCTTCCCGGCGCTGACCGTCGAGGAGAACCTGCGGATGGGGATCTATCTGCGGCCCAGGGCCTTCGCTCGGCGGGTCGCCGAGGTGCAGGAGCTCTTCCCCGTGCTGGCCGCCCGCCGGAAGCAGAAGGCCGGATCGATGTCGGGCGGCGAGCGGCAGATGCTCGCCATGGCGCGGGCGCTGATGATGGAGCCGCGGCTGCTGCTGCTCGACGAGCCGTCCGCGGGACTGTCCCCGGCCCACCAGGATCTCGTGTTCGAGCGGGTGAAGGAGATCAACGGCGCGGGAGTCGCCGTGCTCATGGTCGAGCAGAACGCCCGCAGGTGCCTGCAGATCTGCGACCGCGGCTACGTTCTGGACCAGGGCCGGAACGCCTACACCGGTACGGGGTCGCACCTCCTGCACGACGAGAAGGTGATCGAGCTCTACCTCGGCACCCTCGCCCGCGTCCGCTGAACCTCCCGGGTCCTCCTTCGGCACTCAGTCCTGGGCGGTGCTGACCTCGGTCCGGACGGTGCGCAGCTTGCCCTGGTCGTCGTACGCGTAGACCTCGATCGTGGCCTGGCCCGGCTCGCCCTTGTCGGTGAAGTCCAGCGGGCCGCTCACGCCGTCGTAGTCGATGTCCTTCCCGGCCGCGATCAGCTTCTTGCACGCGTCGAAGGTGGTGCACTTCTCGCCGTCCTTGGTGATCCCGACGATCTCCTCGGCGAAGTCCTCGGAGTTGTCGGTCTTCGCCTGCTCCGCGGCCAGGGCGATGGCCGTCGCACAGTCGAACACCTGCGGCGCGAACTGCAGCTCCTTCAGGTTGGGCGCGAACTTCTTCAGCTCCTTCACGAACTGCGGGTTGCTCGCCGATGCGGGGGCCGTCCCCTTCATGCCGGCGAGCCGCTCAGGGTTGCCGGGGGCGACGAGCGAGGGCAGTTCCTCGCTGCGCAGACCGTCGGCGCCGTACACGCCGACCTGGTCAGGACCGAGCCCCGCCTCGATCAGACCCTGCAGGACCTGGGTGCCTTCCTCGAAGGCGATCACCCCGACCGCGTCCGGGTTGGAGTCCTTCACCTTCTGCACGATCTGGTCGAAGTTCGTCGCCTTCGGGTCGTAGGTCTCGGCGAGTGTCACGGTCGCACCGGCGTCCTCCAGCTCCTTCTTGGTGGAGTCCACCAGTCCCTTCCCGTAGTCGTCGGCCCGCCCGATCAGCGCCACCCGGTTGTGGCCGTCGCCGCGGATGACCTTCGCCAGGACCGGTGCCTGCAGCACGTCGCTCGGCGCGGTGCGGAAGTAGAACCCGCCGTCGTCGTAGTCGGTGAAGGTGGGTGCCGTGTTCGACCCCGAGCACTGGACCACGCCGGCTCCGGTGACCCGGTCTATGAAGGCCAGCGACATCCCGGAGGCGGCCGCGCCGATGAGCGCGTCCACGCCGGAGTTGAGGACCCGGTCGGCAGACTGGGCCGCGACGGCTTCCTGACCGGCCTCGTCGCCGCCGACCGGGGCCGGAACCGGCTTGCCGAGGACGCCGCCCGCGTCGTTCATCGTCTTGATCGCGAGCTTCAGGGCCTCGATCTGAGGCGGTCCGAGGAAGGCGAGTTGCCCGGTCTCCGGCAGTACGTAGCCGAATTTGAGCTCACCGTCTTCGTCCGCCGGGGCCCCGGCCTGCGCGCCGTTCGTCCCGCCGCATGCCGTCAGCAGCAGCGCCGCCGCGCTTGCGAAGATCGCGGACCGCCGTACTGTCGTCTTCATGTCCGCCTCCTTTCGACGAGGCGGGCGTCGGTCGAGAGGCCGGCCACCGCCCGCCCTCACTACCGAGGGTAAGACTTGCAGGTCGCGGGCCGCGACGTCGGCCTGTGCCGCGGGGGCAGACCAGGCGGAGTACGACGGCGGAGGGGCCGCGGCGCTGGGCGCGGACTCGGTGAACCGGTGGGCGCTGGAAGGACCCGAATTGCGCCGCACCTTCCGCCAGGTGACACCCACCGGCGCGGGCCTGCGGGTGGTCGCACAGGCCGCGCGGGTGCTCGGCGCGGTCGAGGACCTGGTGCACGAGGCCACGTCGGGCCATGCGAGCCTGCGGATCGGCCATGCCTGGTCGGCGCCGGGCCGCCGCACCGCCGCCTTCCGGCGCCGCTGGGCCCAGGCCCACCCCGAGACGGACCTCCACCTCGTCCGGGTCGACTCCGCCACCGCCGCTCCAGCGGCCGCCGCCTCGGCATGACGGCCGAGTCGACCGCCCACCAGTACCCGCGGCCCGGCGTCGTCCACCGGCCCGTGGGGGACGCGGAGCCCGTCGCGGGACGGCTGCACCCCGCGACCCGGGCGCCGATCGAACTGCTCACCACCCCGTACCGCACCGGCTGATCCGTCACGCGAGGGCAGCGGAGCCGACCCGAGCCGTATGTTGGACTGGTCACGGCCGCGGGCAGATGGCTGGTCAGTGTCTCTCGACCCACTCACAGCCCGTGCCGCGCCCCGGACGGACGCCTCCCCGGCTCCGGCGCCGGCCTTCGGAAGGGATGGTCCCCTTGCCCACCTCAGCCGCCTTCCGCACCGTTCCGCCGACCGCCGACGTCGTGATCGTCGGCGGTGGGGTGATGGGTGCCGGCACCGCCTTCCACCTCGCCGAGGCCGGCGTGACCGACATCGTCGTGGTCGAGCGCGGGGACCTCGCCTGCGGCAGCTCGGGCAAACCGATCGGCGGGGTGCGCGCCCAGTTCTCCGATCCGCTCAACATCGAACTGGGCAGCCGGAGCCTGCGCGCCTTCCAGGACTTCCCGCACCGTCCCGGCGCCGACATCCGCCTCGACAGCGTGGGCTACCTCTTCCTGCTCACCACCGACCGGCAGGCCGCCGACTTCGAGGCAGGTGTCGGGATCCAGAACGGACTGGGCGTCCCGAGCCGCATGATCGGCCCCGAGGAGGCGCGACGCCTGTGCCCCTACATCAGCACCGAGGGTCTGGTCGCCGCCACCTACTCGCCCACCGACGGACACGCCCGCCCCGGCCTGGTCGTCCACGGATACGCCGACGCCGCGGCCCGGGCCGGCGTCGTTTTCGCCACGCGCACCGAAGTGACCGGCATCGACACGGCCGGCGACCGGGTCACCGCCGTCCACACCGACCGCGGCCGCATCGCCTGTTCCACCGTCATCTGTACGGCGGGCGCCTGGTCGGCCCGGATCGGCGACATGGCCGGCGTCGACCTGCCGGTGCGGCCGGTGCGCCGCCAGCTCGCCTTCACCGAGCCGCTCACGCCCCCGGCGCCCCGCATCCCCTTCACCATCGACTTCTCGTCGTCGGCCTACTTCCACAACAGCGACGACGGCCTGCTGTTCGGCCTGGCCGACCCCGACCAGCCGGACGGCTTCGACACCACCTGGACCCCGCGGTGGCTGGAGCTCTTCCGGGACGTCGTACGCCATCGGGCCCCCGAGCTGGCCGCCATGCGGACGGCCGGCGGCTGGGCCGGACTGTACGAGGTCACCCCCGACCACAACGCCCTCATCGGCCGCTCCGGCGAACTGCCCAACTTCCTTTACGCCACGGGGTTCTCCGGCCACGGCTTCCTCCAGGCCCCCGCCGTCGGCGAGATCATGCGCGACCTGTGCCTGGAGCGCGAACCGTTCGTCGACATCTCCCCGCTCAACGCCGACCGCTTCCGGACCGGGGCCGAGGCCCGTCCCGAAGCCCACGTGGTGTGAGTTCCCGTCAGCCGACGCAAGCCGAAGGAGAACCGGTCATGACCACATTCCCCACCGCACGCGCCGTCAGGACCACCCCGGAAGGCCTGCTGTGGGAGCCCAGCGAGCGCTGGGTACGCGGACGCAAGGGCCAGGTGACCGTCGTCGACAGCCGGCACCCCGTCCTCGTCTGGGAACCGGGTGTCCCCGTCCCGCTGTACGCGTTCCCCCGCGCGGACGTCCGTGAGGACCTGCTCCGCCCCGCGAAGAACCCGCCGACGGGCGCCCACACCGGATCACAGGTCTTCTACGACCTCGAGATCGAGGGCGACCTGCTGGAGAACGCCGCCTGGACGTTCCCCGCGCCCGACCTGGCCGACCACATCGCCTTCGAGTGGTTCCGGCGCGTCGGCCGGGGGCTGGACCACTGGTACGAGGAGGAGGAAGAGATCTTCATCCACCCCCGCGACCCGCACAAACGGGTGGACGCCATCCCCAGCAGCCGCCACGTGAGCGTGGAGATCGACGGCACGGTCGTCGCCGACACCCGCCGCCCGGTGCTGCTCTTCGAGACCGGCCTGCCCACGCGGTACTACATCCCGCGCGAGGACGTCCGCCTCGACCTGCTCGAACCCACCGACAACAGCACCGGCTGCCCCTACAAGGGAACGGCCGAGTACTGGTCGTGGCAGGGCGCCGCCGATGTGCCGCCGAACGTCGTCTGGAGCTACCCGGCCCCGCTGCCGGCGGTCGGCCCGATCAAGGGACTGCTCGCCTTCTACAACGAGGCGGTCGACATCACCGTCGACGGCGAACGCCTGGAGCGCCCCGTCACGCCGTTCACCAGGATGCTCTCGGAGCGGCCATCGGCGTGACCATGACGTTCACGGAACTCTCCCCGGCAGCGCCCGGCGCTGCCGGTGTCTCCACATGAGTGGCCCGGCTCACATGGCGTGTCGCGGGCGTCGCCGACACCATGGTGGACGTCACCGGCAGGCGAAGGGATCCAGGATGTTCCGCAAGGTGCTGGTAGCCAACCGCGGTGAGATCGCGATTCGTGCGTTCCGCGCAGGCTATGAGCTGGGCGCGAGGACGGTCGCCGTCTTCCCGCACGAGGACCGCAACTCGCTGCACCGGCTGAAGGCCGACGAGGCCTACGAGATCGGCGAGCCGGGGCACCCCGTGCGGGCCTACCTCTCCGTCGACGAGATAGTGCGTGCCGCACGCCGGGCGGGAGCGGACGCGGTCTATCCCGGCTACGGGTTCCTCTCCG
This sequence comes from Streptomyces sp. HUAS ZL42, assembly GCF_040782645.1. Classification (GTDB taxonomy): domain Bacteria; phylum Actinomycetota; class Actinomycetes; order Streptomycetales; family Streptomycetaceae; genus Streptomyces. The sequence continues at coordinate 1,728,633 of NZ_CP160403.1, read as the reverse complement.
AGAACCCGGAGCTCGCGCGCGCCTGCGAGGAGGCGGGCATCACCTTCGTCGGGCCGAGCGCGGACACGCTCGAGCTCACCGGGAACAAGGCGCGCGCGGTGGCCGCCGCCCGCGCGGCCGGTGTACCGGTGCTGGGCTCCTCGGCGCCCTCCACCGACGTCGACGAGCTGGTCCGTGCCGCCGAGGACATCGGCTTCCCGGTGTTCGTCAAGGCGGTCGCCGGCGGCGGCGGGCGCGGAATGCGGCGGGTGGAGGACCCGGCCCAGCTGCGCGAGTCCATCGAGGCGGCCGCCCGCGAGGCGGCGTCCGCCTTCGGCGACGCGACCGTCTTCCTGGAGAAGGCCGTCGTCGAACCCCGCCACATCGAGGTGCAGATCCTCGCCGACGGGCAGGGCAACGTCATCCACCTGTTCGAGCGCGACTGTTCGGTGCAGCGCCGCCACCAGAAGGTCATCGAGCTGGCGCCCGCCCCGAACCTCGACCCGGCACTGCGCGAGCGCATCTGCGCCGACGCCGTACGGTTCGCCCGGGAGATCGGCTACCGCAACGCCGGCACCGTGGAGTTCCTGCTCGACCGCGACGGCAACCACGTCTTCATCGAGATGAACCCGCGCATCCAGGTCGAGCACACGGTGACCGAGGAGGTCACCGACGTCGACCTCGTGCAGGCGCAGCTGCGCATCGCCTCCGGCGAGACGCTGGACGACCTCGGCCTGTCCCAGGAGACGGTCACCCTGCGCGGCGCCGCACTGCAGTGCCGTATCACCACCGAGGACCCCGCCAACGGCTTCCGCCCGGACACCGGCCGTATCAGCGCCTACCGCTCACCCGGCGGCTCGGGCATCCGTCTCGACGGCGGCACCACCCACGCCGGTACGGAGATCAGCGCGCACTTCGACTCGATGCTGGTCAAGCTCACCTGCCGGGGCCGCGACTTCCAGGCCGCGATCGGCCGCGCCCGGCGTGCCGTGGCCGAGTTCCGCATCCGTGGCGTGGCCACGAACATCCCGTTCCTGCAGGCCGTCCTCGACGACCCGGACTTCCAGGCCGGCCAGGTCACCACGTCGTTCATCGAACAGCGCCCGCACCTGCTCACCGCCCGCCACTCCGCCGACCGCGGCACCAAGCTGCTCACCTACCTGGCCGACGTCACGGTGAACAAGCCGCACGGCGAACGCCCCGAGCTGATCGAGCCGATCACCAAGCTGCCGCCCGTTCCCGTCGGCGAGCCGCCGGCCGGCTCCCGGCAGCGGCTCGCCGAGCTCGGCCCGGAGGGGTTCGCCCGGTGGCTGCGGGAGTCGCCCACCATCGGCGTCACCGACACCACCTTCCGCGACGCCCACCAGTCGCTGCTGGCCACCCGCGTCCGCACCAAGGACCTGCTCGCCGTCGCCCCCACGGTGGCGAGCACCCTGCCCCAGCTGCTGTCCCTCGAGTGCTGGGGCGGCGCCACCTACGACGTGGCGCTGCGCTTCCTCGCCGAGGACCCCTGGGAGCGCCTGGCCGCCCTGCGCGAGGCCGTACCCAACATCTGCCTGCAGATGCTGCTGCGCGGCCGCAACACCGTGGGCTACACCCCGTACCCGACGGAGGTGACCGACGCCTTCGTGCAGGAGGCCGCCGCCACCGGCATCGACATCTTCCGCATCTTCGACGCCCTCAACGACGTCGGCCAGATGCGCCCCGCCATCGACGCCGTACGCGAGACCGGAACGGCGATCGCCGAGGTCGCCCTCTGCTACACCTCCGACCTGTCCGACCCGAACGAGCGCCTCTACACCCTCGACTACTACCTCCGCCTCGCCGAGCAGATCGTCGAGGCGGGCGCCCACGTCCTGGCCGTCAAGGACATGGCGGGCCTGCTGCGCGCCCCGGCCGCAGCGAAGCTCGTGTCCGCGCTGCGCAGGGAGTTCGACCTCCCCGTGCACCTGCACACCCACGACACCGCGGGCGGCCAGCTCGCCACCTACCTCGCCGCGATCCAGGCCGGCGCGGACGCGGTCGACGGCGCGGTGGCCTCCATGGCCGGCACCACCTCGCAGCCGTCGCTGTCGGCGATCGTCGCCGCGACCGACCACTCCGAACGGCCCACCGGCCTCGACCTGCAGGCGGTCGGCGACCTGGAGCCGTACTGGGAGAGCGTCCGCAAGATCTACGCCCCCTTCGAGGCGGGCCTGGCCTCGCCGACCGGGCGCGTCTACCACCACGAGATCCCCGGCGGGCAGCTCTCCAACCTGCGCACCCAGGCCATCGCCCTCGGTCTCGGCGACCGCTTCGAGGCCATCGAGGCGATGTACGCCGCCGCCGACCGGATCCTCGGCCGCCTGGTGAAGGTCACCCCGTCCTCGAAGGTGGTCGGAGACCTGGCCCTGCACCTGGTGGGCGCCGATGTGGCCCCCGACGACTTCGAGGCGACACCGAACAGGTTCGACATCCCCGACTCCGTCATCGGCTTCCTGCGCGGCGAGCTGGGCAACCCGCCCGGCGGCTGGCCGGAGCCGTTCCGCACCAAGGCCCTGGAGGGCCGTGCCGACCCCAAGCCCGTGCAGGAGCTGTCCGCGGACGACCGCACGGGTCTTGCCAAGGAGCGTCGCGCCACGCTCAACCGGCTGCTCTTCCCCGGGCCGACGCGCGAGTACGAGAACCACCGCCAGAACTTCGGCGACACCAGCGTGCTGGACAGCAAGGACTTCTTCTACGGACTGCGTCCCGGGAAGGAGTACGCCGTCGACCTCGAACCCGGCGTGCGGCTGCTGATCGAGCTGCAGGCGGTCGGCGAGGCCGACGAACGCGGTATGCGCACCGTGATGTCCACCCTGAACGGCCAGCTGCGGCCCATCCAGGTCCGGGACAAGGCGGCGGCCTCCGACATGCCGGTGACCGAGAAGGCCGACCGGACCAACCCGGGCCATGTCGCCGCGCCGTTCGCCGGTGTCGTCACGCTCTCGGTGGCCGAGGGCGACGAGGTGGCGGCCGGCGCCACCGTGGCCACCATCGAGGCGATGAAGATGGAGGCCGCGATCACCGCCCCGAACGCGGGCCGGGTCACCAGGCTGGCCATCAACAGGATCCAGCAGGTCGAGGGCGGTGATCTGCTCGTCGCCATCGAGTGAGGTGCCCGTCCCGGCCGAGTACGCTGATCAACGACCTGCCGGTCGGTGAACTCCGCCGGTGACGAGGAGGCCCACGATCATGCGCGAGGTGGCGGACACGGCACGGCGGTGGGCGGCCGAGGGACGAACGGCCGTCCTCGCCCGGCCGCTCACCGAGAAGGGTTTCGGCCCCAAGCGGCCCGAGGACGCGCTCCTGGTCGACGAGGCGGGACACTGCCGAGGCAGTCTGTACCGCGGGGCCTTCGACCGCCAGCTGGTCGCGGAGGCGGCCGCGCTCGTGGAGAGCGGCGCAGGCGCCCGTGTCTGCGAGGTGGCCGTGCACGACGACGCGGTCAAGGAGGCACGGCTGACCTGTGGCGGACAGGCCGAGATCCTGCTTCAGGCCCTGCACACCGTGCCCGCCCGCTGGTGGGACCTGCTGGCCGAGGGTGCCGACGCCGCGCTGGTCACCGAACTGGACGACGACCGGACCCGGGCCGTCAGCACGGTCGTCGTCCCCGGCCCACCGGAGGGGGACGACCGGGCCGCCGAGAAGGCCCGCCGGCTGCTCGCCCGGCACCGAGCCGGGCGCGAGGCCGGGCCCACGGACGCCGGGTTCGTCCTGATCGAGACCTGCCCGGCCGTTTTGCACCTGGTCGTCGTCGGCGAGGGCGAGCTCGCCGAACTCCTCGTCGCCCAGGCACACTTGCTGGGCTGGGAGGCCACGGTCACCACCGCCGAGCAGCAGGTCCGCGATCTGCTCGCCGACCGCCCGGCCGCCGCCTGTCTGATCGTGCTCAGCCACGAGCCCGACCTCGATGTCCCCGCACTGCACACCGCGCTCGGCACCGGCATCCCCTATGTCGGGGCGCTGGGCTCCCGCCACACCCAGGACCGCCGCGCCGGCGCGCTCCTCGAGGCGGGCCTGAACGAGGAGCAACTGCGCCGCATCCACGGCCCGATCGGCCTCGACGTCGGCGCCCGCACCCCCGCGGAGACGGCCCTGGCGATCTGCGCCGAGGTACTCACCGCACTCGCCCGGCCCTCCTGAAACCGGCAGTGAGCCGGGGCATCCTGTGGGTTCCCCCAACCGCCCGTGACGCCAGGAACGGGCTGCCACGATGAGGCCCGTGACGACTCCCACTGCCCCGCCCTCCCAGTACGCGAAGGCCGCCGGACATCGCAGGGCCGCCAAGGCGGGGAAAGCAGAGAACCCCGGAAGACGACGACCTTCGAGAAGTCCGAGAAGGGTGCGAGGACCGACGAGTCGGCGACCGCGTGGGCGCTGGCCGCCCGTACCGGTGACGGGGACGCCGTCGACCGTTTCGTGCGCTCCCTGCACCGTGACGTGCTGCGGTACGTCGTCCATCTGTGCGCTGATCCGCAGGCGGCGGACGACCTCGTACAGGACACGTTCCTGCGTGCGTTGACGGGCCTGCACCGGTTCGAGGGGCGCTCGTCGGCCCGGTCCTGGCTGCTGTCCATCCATCGCGCGGCGCGCGGTGATCGACAGCTATCGGCGCTCCGCCGCCCGGCCGCGGTTGTCGGACGTGGCGGACTGGACGCTGGCCGTGGAGCTGGCGCAACCGCGCGGTCTGCCCGGCTTCGACGACGGCGTCGCTCTGCTGGATCTGCTGGCGGCGCTGCCGGACGAGCGCCGGGAGGCGTTCGTCCTGACGCAACTGCTCGGTCTGCCCTACGCGGAGGCCGCGCAGCTGAGCGACTGCCCGGTCGGCACGGTCCGCTCCCGTGTCGCCCGGGCCCGGGCGACCCTCATGGACCTGCTGGCCGAGGCGAACGGAGCGGCGGCGCGGTGAGTCACCGGCGCGTCCGGGCCCGTGCCTCGCGCGGCGGCCGGACGAACTGCAGCTCCAGCGTGACCGGAGGCTCGGCGACGCCGGGCCCGCCCGCGGCGGCCCAGTCCAGCAGGTCGTCCGTGCAGTCCTCGCCCGACGCGAAGCCGATCCAGACGGGCCGGGCCCCCGCCAGGCGCCCGGCCGTGGAGGGCTGTACGACGACCACGTTGGCCTGGTCGCAGGGGCCCAGGCAGTCCGTCGTACGGACGGTGAATCGTCCGTCCGAGGCGGCCGCGCCGGCGCGCAGCCGGTCGAGCTGCCAGACGTGATCGTCGTCCGGATACTTGCGGGGGTTGCCGCAGCAGCAGCCCCGGCACACCACGAGGGTGCACGGCCGCTGCCCGGCCCGTATCGCGGACCGGCTCACGTTCAGGACGCCGACAGGCCGACGTGGGCCAGAGCCTGCCGGAGGAGGAAGCCGTGCCCGCCCGGCATCTCGCTCTGCACCGCCGGCGACGCCGCCTCCTGCGGGCTGAACCACACCAGGTCGAGGGCGTCCTGCCGGGGCCGGCAGTCGCCGGTCACCGGGACGATGTAGGCGAGGGACACCGCGTGCTGACGCGGGTCGTGGTACGGCGTGATGCCCTGCGTCGGGAAGTACTCGGCGACGGTGAAGGGCTGCAGCGAGGTCGGGACGCGGGGCAGGGCCACCGGACCGAGGTCCTTCTCCAGGTGGCGCAGGAGTGCGTCGCGGACCCGCTCGTGGTGCAGCACCCGCCCCGAGACCAGGGTCCGGTTGACATTGCCGTCCGGTCCGATGCGGAGCAGCAGTCCGATGCTGGTGACTTCACCGCTGTCGTCGACGCGCACGGGCACGGCCTCGACGTACAGGATCGGCATGCGGGCGCGTGCCAGTTCGAGCTCGTCGGGCGTCAGCCAACCGGGCGTGGTCTCAGTCGTGTCAGACATTGCTTGATCATACTTTCAGGAGGGGCCGGAAAGACGGTAGACCTGGCGCGCATTGTGTGCTCCCGCCCACTCCGCGATCCGCAGCGCGTCGGGCAGGCTCAGCTCGTCGGTGTCCACCCGGTCCTGGAGCAGCTCGGCCAGGCCCCGGCGGAAGGACAGCGCGCCGAGCCAGTAGAACTCGGCCACACCGTAGGCGTCGGAGCTGTACAGCAGTTTGCGGAACGGGGTGATCTCGAGTGCTTCCTCCAGCACCGCCCGTGCCCGGGCCGGGCCGACGTGGTGCAGGGTGAGGCCGACGTCGAGGTACACCTGCTCGAAGACCGCGGCCAGATAGGCGGCCTGACGCTGGTAGGGCCAGCAGTGCAGAAGCAGCACCGGGATCGTGCCGGCAGTGAGATGAAGCCAGTCGGTGAGGTGGGTGGGATCCACCCGGTGCAGCCGGATGTCGTTGTCGCCGAAGCCGGTGTGGAGCTGGAGCGGCAGCCCGAGTTCGACCGCGGTCCACAGCAGATGCCGTACGAGGACCGGATCGGCCAGCCGGCCGCCCCCCTCCGCGAGCCACCGTCGCGCCGCCTCCGTGACCTCCGTGTCCGACGGGCGGGCCGGGGCCAGGTCGAAGCCGGTGCGGTACGCGGCGACGGACTTCACACCGACCACCCCCGGCCGCCGTACCGCTTCCTGGGCGGCAGCGCGGAACGCCTCGGCGTACTCGTCCGGTTCGACGCCTTTCGCGGCCACCGCCTCGGCGACGTTTTCCAGCCGTACGACCTCGTAGGCATCGTCCCCCGCGAGCTCGGCCGGGGTGGTGATGCGGTCGGGGACGTACCCGGTGTCGACACAGAACGTGCCGGTGCCCGAGGCGGCGAGGAACCGCCGGTTCACCTCGCGCCAGCCCAGCTCGGCCCGTCGTGCCGTGTACTCGTCGGCGGGGGCGTGACGTGCCAGGTCCAGCAGGGGCGCGCAGTGCCGGCGCACGGCCACGCCCACCGGGCTGTCGAAGGCCGAGACGCCGGGCCAGGCCTCGCCCTCGGTGAGCAGCGACTCGAAGCCCGCCCGGTCCAGGTCGGCGGTGACCACGCCGTGGCAGTGGTGGTCGACCAGCCTCAGCTCGCCCAGGGCCTCGTGGACCGCGCTCACGTCAGTACTTCCAGCGGTACGCCGCCGCCACCTGCTCGTCGTCCAGCCCCTGCACGGCCGCGATCTCCCCCTGGCGTACGGCGATCACCGCGTCCGCGAGGACGGGGCCGAGCGCGGACCGCAGCCGTTCGTCCTTGCGGAACTCCTCGACGGCCTCCGCCAGCGAGACCGGCAGCCGGCGCACTCCGCGGGCCGCCGCCTCCTCGGCGCCGAACCGGACCGGATCCCCGGTGATCTCGCCTGGCAGGGGCGCCGCCGACGCCAGTCCGTCCAGGCCCGCGGTGATGAGGCAGCCGAGCGCTAGATACGGGTTGGCGGCCAGGTCGACGGGCTTCACCTCGAGGTTCGCCTGCTGGTCGCGGTGGCCGGCGGTGCCGGTGACGACGCGCAGCGCGGACTCGCGGGTCTCCAGGCCCCAGGCGGTGAACACGCCCGCCCACTGGGAGGGTTTGAGCCGCAGATAGCTGGCGGGGCTCGGCGCGGTGACGGCCGTCAGGGCGGGGAGGTGGGCGAGGACACCGGCCGCGAAGGACTCGGCGTCGGCCGTCATGCCGTGGCGGCGGTCGCCGCCGGAGTGGAGGTTGGAGTCGCCGTGCCAGGCGGAGAGGTGGACGTGGCCGCCGTTGCCGACGCCCTCGGCGAAGACGGCGGGGGAGAAGGACACCTTCAGCCCGTGGCGTTGCGTCACCGCTCGGACGGTCTGCCGCACCAGCACACTGCGGTCGGCCGCCGCCACCGGGTCGAGCGCGCCCACCGAGATCTCGAACTGCCCGGCCGCGTACTCGGGATGAACCTGGTCGACGTCCACCCCCTGCGCCGCGAGCGCCGCCAGGAGGTCGGCGAGGTAGTCGCTCAGCTCCACCTGCCGGGTGGCCCCGTACGCCGGACCCGACACCGCCGGCACGAACTCCCCGTCGGGCGCCGAACCCAGCCCCACCGCCCACTCGATCTCGATGCCCGCGCGGAAGGTGAGGCCGTGCTCCTGGGCGGCGTCGGCGACGACCCTGCGCAGGAAGGTCCGGCTGCACCCGGGATGCCGCTCGCCCTCCTGAGTGATCCGGTCCACCGGCGCCCACGCCCACCCCGGCTGCCCGGCCAGCACGACCAGCCGGCCGAGGTCGGGGTAGAGGCGCAGATCGCCGTCGGGGGAGCCGAGCACGTCGGTCGTGACGATGTGGTCATTGGCCAGGAAGGTGTCGAACACCGGTGACATCCCGACGCCCCAGGCCGCGGCCGAGGCCAGCCGGGCCGTGGGGACCGTCTTCACCCGGCCGATGCCGGCGGTGTCGACGTACGCCAGGACGATCCCGTGCACGCCCCGCCCGGTCAGCTCCCCGCTCAGCGCGGTGGCCCGCTCGGCGTCGCCGGGGCGTCCGCCGGGCACGGGGTCGGCCAGGGTGGTCATACGTCCTCCACGGTCCGCAGGTCCTGCCCGTCAGGGTTTCACGGCCACCCCGCCGTACTGCGGCACCACGGCCGGGGAGCCGGGCTCGGCACGCCATTGAGAACATGACACCAGGCCCGGTTCGAGCAGCTCGAGACCCTCGAAGAAGGCGGCGATCTCCTCGCCGCTGCGGGCGGTGATCGGCGGAGTGGCGTTCTCGTTCCAGAACTTCATCGCCGGGATCTGGCCCTCGCCGCCGACCTCGGAGTCGTGGGTGGGGTGGGTCAGCACGAGGTAACTGCCGGACGGCACCGCGGCCATGACGCGGCGCACGATGTCCAGCGCCTTCTCGGCGTCGAGCACGAAGTTCAGGATGCCGAGCAGCATGACCGCGACCGGCCGGTCGAAGTCGAGGATCTCCCCGGCCCGTTCGAGGATGGCGTCCGGGTCGTGCACGTCCGCGTCGATGTAGTCCGTGGCACCGTCGGCGGTGCCGGTCAGCAGGGTGCGGGCGTGGGCGAGCACGATCGGGTCGTTGTCGACGTACACGATCCGCGCGTCCGGCGCTATGCGCTGCGCTATCTCGTGGGTGTTGTCCGCCGTGGGCAGCCCGGTGCCGATGTCGAGGAACTGCCGCACCCCGCGCTCCCCGGCCAGGAACGTCACCGCCCGCCCCAGGAACCAGCGGTCCGCGCGCGCGATCTCCCGGATCAGCGGGAACATACCGGCGACGTGCTCGCCGACCTGCTGGTCGACCTCGTAGTTGTCCTTGCCGCCGATCCAGTAGTTCCAGACCCGTGCGTTGTGCGCCACACCGGTGTTGAGTCGCGCCCTTGCCTCGTCGGTCACGTCTCTTCCCTCTCCTCTTCCGCGCCGGGTTCCGCCGCCATTGTGCCGTCCGATGATCAGCATGTCCCGGGAATCGGCCGAGGCGGGCGGGCCGCGGAGCGGACGAACACCCCGGGTAGGGTGACGAGCGGCCCGTTCCCGTCCCGGAAGCAGGACATGCCCCACACGCCCTCGCCCCTCCTCGCGCCGGTGGACCTCCCCGCCGTCGCCGCCGACATCCGGCTCATAGTCACCGACATCGACGGCACGCTCCTGGACGACGACAAGCGGGCCCCGGCCGGACTTCGGGACGTCCTGAAGCAGTTGCGGGAGCGGGGCGTGCTGTTCAGTCCGGCGAGCGGGCGCCAGTACGCAACGCTGGCACGGGAGTTCGCCGACGTGGCCGAGGGCATGGTGTTCATCGCGGAGAACGGGGCGTACGTCGTGCGGGACGGGGTGGAGCTGAGCTCGGACCCGCTCGATCCCGGCGCCGCCGCCGACGTCGTACGGACCGTACGGCGACTCGTCGCCGACGGTGTCGACGTGGGAGCCGTCGTGTGCGGCAAGAGGTCCGCCTACGTCGAGTGGACCGACGAGGCGTTTCTGGCGGAAGTGCGCAAGTACTACGTCGAGCACCGGATCGTCGAGGACGTCACCGCCGTCGAGGACGGGATCACCAAGGTGGCTCTCTTCGATTTCGGGGCCGCGGAACGCTCCACCGCGCCGGCCCTGGAGGCCTTCACCGCCACCCACCAGGTCGTCGTCTCCGGCGAGCACTGGGTCGACGTCATGAACCGGACCGCCAACAAGGGCGCCGCCCTGCGCAGGCTTCAGGCGGAGCTGGGCATCACGCCCGCGCAGACCATGGTGTTCGGCGACTACCTCAACGACCTGGAGATGATGGACGCCGCCGAGTGGTCGTTCGCCATGGCCAACGCCCATCCCGAGGTCGTCCGGCGGGCCCGCCATCTGGCCCCGTCCAACAACGAGGACGGCGTCCTGCGCACCATCGCCCGCGTCCTGGACCTCTGACACCGAGCCCTCACGGAGGCGGCTGCGCCTGCCCGTGCTGCCAGGCCCACACCGCGATCTCCACGCGGTTCCGGGCGGCCAGCCGGAGCGCCGTCTGGCCGGCCTCGGCCGTGCTGCTCGTGGGGCTGGCCGCCCTGCTGTGGCCGGTCCGGCAACGACCCGAGTGGCTCACCCCGCAGGTGCGCACCGCCGTACCCGCTCTCCTCTCGGCCCTCTACACGGGGATCTCGCTGCTGTCCGGAGCAGAGAACCTTTTCGGGCCGGGCGAGGTCGTGATCCTGCTGTGCCTGCTGTTCGTCGCCGTACGGCACTGCCCACCGCGCTGGGCCATGGTGTGCGGCGCCCTCGACGTGGGCGCCCTGCTGCTCCTGCCGGTACGGACGTACGGGTCGGCGGGAGGTGACGCGCAGGGCTTCATGGCCCTCGGCCTGCTGCTGATCGGCCTGATCGCCGGGCTCGGCGCCTTCCTGCGTTCCCAGGACTACCGCCGCGCCGTCGCGGTGAGCGAGACACGCCGGGCGGAACGTCTCGCCATCGCCGCCGACCTGCACGGCTTCGTCGCCCACCATGTCACCGGCATCCTCGTGCAGACCCAGATGGCCCGCATGATGGCGGCCACCCAGCCGCAGGAGCTGGACCCCGTCCTGGCCGGCATCGAACGCGCCGCCACCGAGGCCCTGGCCTCCATGCGCCGCACGGTCGGGGTGCTGTGGGACACCGGCCCGGAGGCGGCCGACCGCCGCCCGGTGGGCGACCTGGCGGGCACGCCGACCTCACCGACGGCTTCGCGGCGCCGGGCCAGACGTCGCCCTGCACCGCGACCCCGCCCTGTCCGGCGACGTCCCGCAAGAGGTCCAGGCCGCGGCCTTCCGCGTCGTCCAGGAGGCACTGACCAACGTACGGCGGCACGCGGCCGACGCCACGCAGATCGCCGTCCGTCTGCGGCAGGGCGACGACCACCTGGAGGTGACCGTGTGCGACGACGGCCGCGGCGGCACCCAACTCCCGGACGCCGCGCACAGCGGCGGCTTCGGCCTCGTCGGCCTGAAGGAGCGGGTGACCGCACTGGGCGGGGAACTGCGGGCCGGTCCGCGGGCCGGGGACGGCTGGGAGGTCCGGGCGCTGTTTCCCGCGGGGAAGGCCTGAGGGGCGCTGCCGCCCACGGGGAACGTGAGCGCTCTCGCCCGCCGATCTGGTGCCGCGACGACCATCGGCTGTTCAATGAAGCTGCACATGTCCGGCAGAGAGAGGAGCCGCCCGTGTCCCCTGCCGCCGTGCCGTCGCTCGGCGCGCGGATCCGGCAGGCGCGCCTCGAGCGGGCGCTGAGCCTGCGCGGTCTCGCGCGGGAGATCGGGGTCTCCGCGAGCCTCGTCTCCCAGATCGAGACCGGCAAGAGCCAGCCTTCCGTGAGCACGCTGTACGCGATCACGACGGCGCTCGGCATCTCCGTGGAGTCCCTGTTCGACGCGCAGGACGGCGACACCGGGCCACCGCGGGCCGCCGGTCCACCCGGCGCCGTGCTGCACGCCCTCGCCGCGTTCGCCGCCGACCCCGGCCGCCGGATAGGCCCGCTGACCGGCCCGGACGAGCGGGAGGCGCTGGAGCTGGACTCCGGCGTGGTGTGGGAGCGGCTCGGTCATGTGCCGGGCGCGGACGTCGACTTCCTGCTGGTGACCTACCGCCCGGGCGGCTCCTCCTCCGGTTCGGGCGGTCTGATGCGGCACTCGGGCACCGAGTACGGCTATCTGACCTCGGGCGAACTCCTCCTCACCCTCGGTTTCGACGAGTACACACTGCGTCCCGGCGACGCGGTGTGCTTCGAGTCGACGACCCCGCACCGTTACCGCAACGATGGTGAGAAGCCCGCCGTGGGTGTCTGGTGCGTGTTCAGTAACACTTGACACCTCCGGGGTGCGGACGTTCACTCCGAAGTGGGGGTGGTCGCCATGGCGATCCGCACATTCGGACCCAGCGCCGTCGACTGGGAAGAGCGCATCGACCTGGACCGGCTGCGCAGACAGCGCCTGGCCCGGCTGCACGAGACCCTGAACCGCTCCGAGCTGGGCGCGGTGCTCGGCTTCGACTTCGCCAACATCCGCTACATGACGGCCACGCACATCGGCACCTGGGCGATGGACAAGCTGATCCGCTTCGCCCTGCTGGTGCGCGGCGGCGAGCCCGTCGTCTGGGACTTCGGCTCCGCCGCGCGCCACCACCAGCTCTACAACCCCTGGCTCGACTACAGCGACGGCAAGGGCGGCCCGCCCACCGGCGCCCGCGCCGGCATCTCCACCCTGCGCGGCGCCTTCCACCCGGACGCCGGGATCGCCCAGGACGTCGCCCGTAAGATCGCCGGCGAGCTGCGCGAGCACGGCGTGGCGGGTGAGCCGCTCGGCATCGATGTCGCCGAGATGCCCGTCCTCACCGCCCTGCGTGCCGAGGGCATCGACGTGGTCGACGGACAGCAGGTCTTCCTCGAGGCCCGGCGCCTCAAGACCGGCGACGAAATCGGCCTGCTCACCCAGGCGTGCGCGATGGTCGACGCGGCGTACGAGGAGCTGTACGGGTACCTGCGCCCCGGCGTGCGCGAGAACGAGTGCGTCGGGCTCGTGAGCAAGGTTCTGTACGACCTCGGCAGCGAGTACGTCGAGGGTGTCAACGCCATCTCGGGGGAACGCTGTTCACCGCACCCGCACGTCTACAGCGACCGTCTGATCCGCCCCGGCGACCCCGCCTTCTTCGACATCCTGCACAGCCACCTCGGCTACCGCACCTGCTACTACCGCACCTTCGCCGTCGGCAGCGCCTCCCGCGCGCAACGGGACGCGTATGTGCGCTGCCGGGAGTACATGGACCAGGCCATCGCCCTGGTCAGGCCCGGCGCCACCACCGCCGACATCGTCCAGGTCTGGCCGCGCGCCGAGGAGTTCGGCTTCCCCGACGAGACCGCCGCCTTCGCCCTCCAGTACGGCCACGGCGTCGGACTGTCCATCTGGGAGAAGCCCATCTTCAGCCGCCTCGTCTCGCTCGACCACCCCGAAGTCCTCGAAGAGGGCATGGTGTTCGCCCTGGAGACGTACTGGCCGGCCGCCGACGGCTGGTCCGCGGCCCGGATCGAGGAGGAACTGGTCGTCACCGCCGACGGCTGCGAGGTCATCACCAAGTTCCCCGCCGAGGAACTGCTGGTCGCGGGCCGCAAGTACTGGACGGTCGGCGGCGAGCTGAACACCCGGCGCGAGGCACAGTCCCACCTCAACACCCGTGGGAACGGGGGTTCTTGATGGCCGACCGCGACGAACTCCTCGCCCTGTACGAGCGGATGGCCGTCGTTCGCCGTACGGAGAAGGCCGCCCACGACCTGTTCCTGTCCGGGCTGGTCAAGGGCACCACCCACCTCGCCGCCGGTCAGGAGGCCGTCGCCGTGGGCGCGAGCGCCGCCCTGCGCGCCGACGACTACGTCTTCGCCACCTACCGGGGCCACCACCACGCGCTCGCACGGGGAGCCACTCCCGAGGAGTGCCTCGCGGAACTCATGAGCCGGGCCACGGGACTGTGCAGGGCCAAGGGCGGCTCCATGCACCTGACCAAGGCGTCCACGCACATGCTCGGCTCGTACGCCATCGTCGGCGCCCATCTGCCGATGGCGGTCGGCGCCGCCTGGTCCGCCCGGCTGCGCGGCACCGGGCAGATCGCGGTCGCCTTCTTCGGCGACGGCGCGACCAACATCGGCGCCTTCCACGAGTCGCTCAACCTGGCCGCCGTGTGGAAGCTGCCCGTGCTGTTCGTGTGCGAGAACAACCTCTACATGGAGTACACGCCCATCGCCGACGTCACGGCGGTCCCCCGGCCCGCCGCCGACCGGGCTCCCGCGTACGGCATCCCGGGCGAGACCGTCGACGGCAACGACGTCGAGGCCGTCCGGGAGGCGGTGACGCGGTTCGCACGGCGGGCCCGGGCGGGAGACGGGCCCGCCCTGCTGGAGGCGCTGACCTACCGGCACTTCGGGCACAGCCGCGCCGACCCGGCCACCTATCGCCCGGCCGAGGAGGTCGAACGCTGGCTCAAGCACGACCCGTTGGACGTCGCACGCGGGCGGCTGAGCGAACTGGGCGTGCCGCCGGAGACGGTCGCCGCCGCCGACGAACGCGCACGGGACGTCGTACAGCGGGCCGTCGAGGCGGCGAAGGCCGCGCCGCCGCCCGATCCGCGCGAGGCGCTGACCGACGTATGGGCCGACGGGGGTGCCGCATGGCGGACGTGATCACGTACCGGGAGGCGGTCGCCGAGGGCATCGCGCGGGAGATGCGGCGCGATCCCGCGGTGGTGTGCCTGGGCGAGGACATCGGCGAGGCCGGCGGGGTGTTCAAGACGACCGTGGGGCTGCTGAAGGAGTTCGGGCCCGAGCGGGTGTGGGACACGCCCATCTCGGAACAGGCCATCGTGGGTGCGGCGATGGGCGCCGCGATGACCGGGATGCGGCCCGTCGCCGAGATCATGTTCTCGGACTTCCTGGCCTGTTGCTGGGACTACCTCGCCAACGAGATACCGAAGGTGCGGTACATGACGGGCGGTCAGGTGACCGTGCCGCTCGTCGTGCGCACCGCCAACGGCGGCGGACTCGGCTTCGGCGCCCAGCACTCCCAGGCCACCGAGAACTGGGCGTTCACCGTGCCCGGCCTGAAGATCGCGGCACCGGCGACCCCGTCCGACGTGACCGGCATGATGGCGGCGGCGATCCGCAGCGACGACCCGGTCGTCTTCTTCGAGCACAAGGGCCTGCTGGCGAGCAAGGGCGCGCCCGCGCCGGCCGGCCACGTCGTCGAGCTCGGCCGCGCGGCCGTCGTCCGGGAGGGCGCCGACGTGACACTCGTGGCCCTCGCCTCGATGGTGCCGGTGGCCCTGAAGGCCGCGGACGACCTGGCCCGGGAGGGTGTCTCGGCCGAGGTCGTCGACCTGCGCAGCCTGGTCCCGCTGGACACCGCCACCGTCCTCGCCTCACTCGCCAGGACCTCGCGCCTCGTCACCGTCGAGGAGAACCCGTACCAGGGCGGCTGGGGCGCCACTGTCGTCTCGGTCGTCGCCGACGAAGGATTCGGCCTCCTGGACGCGCCCGTCCGGCGGGTGGCGGGGGAGTGCGTGCCGCTGCCGTTCGCCGACGCGCTCGAGGAGGAGGTCATCCCCACCGCAGACAAGGTCGTGACGGCCGTCCGGCACCTCACGGCGTACTGAACACCCCATGGGAGGAAGGGCGATGACCGATCGGACACTTCTGCGCGCGGGCCACATAGTCTCGATGGACCCCGACATCGGGGACCTGCCCCAGGGGGACGTCCTCATCGAGGACGGACGTATCGCGGCCGTACAGCCGGAGATCAGCGCGGACGCCGAAGTCCTCGACATGACCGGCCGCATCGTGATCCCCGGCTTCGTCGACAGCCACCGGCACACCTGGGAGGCCTCGATCCGGGGCGTGGCGCCCGACGCGACCCTCGACGACTACTTCGTCGACGTCCTCGACACCTTCGCGCCGCTCTACACCCCCGAGGACGTGTACGCGGCCAACCTCGCGGGCGCCCTGGAGTGCCTCAACGCGGGCATCACCACGCTCGTCGACTGGTCGCACATCAACAACACGCCCGAGCACCCGGACGCCGCGATCCAGGCGCTGACGGAGAGCGGCATCCGCGCGCAGTACGCCTACGGCAGCGCCAACACCTCGCTCGCCGACTACTGGTTCGAGAGCAAGATCGCGATTCCGGGCGACGACGTACGGCGGATCCGTGCCGAGTACTTCTCCTCCGACAGCGGTCTGCTCACCATGGCGCTGGCCACCCGCGGCCCCGGCTTCTGCGTCAACGACGTCGTCACCGCCGAGTGGGCGCTCGCGCGCGAGCTGGACATCCCGATCACGGTGCACGTGGCGATGGGGCGGCTCGCCGGCCGCTTCGGCATGGTGAAGCAGCTCCACGGCCTCGGCCTCCTCGGCCCCGACACCACCTACATCCACTGCTGCTACTTCAGCGAGGAGGAGTGGCGGCTGGTCGCCGACAGCGGCGGTACGGTGTCCGTCGCGCCGCAGGTGGAGACACAGATGGGGCATGGCTGGCCGCCTGTGATGACCGCGATCGAGCACGGGCTGCGGCCGTCCCTGAGCATCGACGTCGTCACCACCGTGCCCGGCGACATGTTCACCCAGATCCGCTCCGCCTTCGGCGCCGAGCGCGCCCGGGTCAACGCCGACTGCTGGCAGGCCAACCTGCCGGTGCCCGAAACCATGCTGACGGCACGTCAGATGCTCGGCATCGCCACGGCCAACGGCGCGCACGTCGCGGGCGTCGAGGACCGCACCGGCTCCCTGACCCCCGGCAAGCGCGCCGACGTCGTCGCGATCGACGCCACCGCCCTGAACGTGGCGCCGGTGCACGACGCGGCGGCCGCGGTGACGCTGTGCGCGGACGTGTCCAACGTGGACACCGTCCTCGTGGACGGTGTGGTCCGCAAGCGCGACGGCAGGCTGGTGGCCGACGTCGCACGCGCCCGCCGGCTCGTCGAGGAGTCCCGCGACCGGCTCCTGGCGGCGAAGGAGGCGAAGCCCGCCGTATGACGAACCACCTGGTGCGCCGGACCACGGACGTCCCGGAGCCGCCCTACGACGAACACGGTTACCGGCGGCGGGCGCTGGTCGGCGAGGACGACGGCAGCGTGCACACCGGCTTCGGTGTCTGCGAGCTGCGGCCGGACGGAACGGTCGCGGCGCACGTCCACTCGTACGAGGAGAGCTTCCACGTGCTCGACGGCGCCGTGATCCTGGATGTGCCGGAGGGCTCGTACCTGCTCGAAGAGGGCGACTACGGTCTGCTGCCCACCGGCGTTCCGCACGCCTGGCGCTGTGCAGGGAACACCGGCGCGCGCTGGGCGGACATGCTCGCACCCCTGCCGAGGGCCCGCTACGGGTACGACACCCAGCAGGTACCGCCCCTACCCCGGAGGGACCCCGTCCGCATCGACGTCCGCGACCCGCGCACCCGGTCCTTCGGCCACTTCGAGCCCGCGCAGATGGACCCCGGCAAGCAGTCCCAGGACCTGCTCGCCGTGTCCGCGAGCATGCGCACCGCACTGCTCGTCTACAGCGGCATCACGGTGAAGATGATGGTCGACAGCGACCTGGGCGCCGTGGCCTCGACGATGTTCATGGTGCAGTACGCGCCGGACGGCGTCGCGGGCACGCACGACCACCCCTTCGAGGAGACGTATCTGATCCTCGAAGGCCTGGTGGACGCCGTGTTCGACGGCGAGCGGCACCGGTTGGGGCCCGGCGACTGCGCCTGGGCGGGCGCCGGGTGCGTGCACGGGTTCGCCAACGCCGGAGAAGGGCCGGTGCGCTGGCTGGAGACGCAGGCGCCGCAGCCGCCGCCGCGTCACTCCTACCGGTTCACGCGGGACTGGGAGTACCTGCGCGAGGCACTGAGGGAGACACGATGAGCAGTGTGGTGGTGATCGGCGGGACGTCGGGCATCGGCCGTGAGTTCGCCCGCGTGCGTGCGGAGCGCGGCGACGAGGTGGTGATCACCGGGCGCGACGCCCACCGCAGCGGCACCGTGGCCAAGGAGATCGGCGCGCGCGGGCTCGCCCTCGACCTCGCGCGCCCCCGGGAGGTCGCGGCCGCCCTGAACGGCGTCGGACGGGTCGACCACCTGGTCCTCGCGGGTATCTCCAGGGACGACAACCGGGTCGACGCCTACGACATCGACGCCGCGCTCCACCTCGTCACGCTCAAACTCGTCGGCTACACCGAGGTCGTCCACGCGCTGCGGACCCGGCTGCACGACGACAGCGCGATCGTGCTGTTCGGCGGGCAGGCCAAGGAACGCCCCTACCCGGGGGCCACGACCGTGGCCACGGTCAACGCAGGGGTCACCGGCCTGGTGCACAGCCTCGCCGTCGAGCTCGCCCCCATCCGGGTCAACGCCGTCCACCCGGGCGTCGTCGGCGACAGCCCGCACTGGGCCGGCAAGCCCCAGGAGGTCCTCGCGGGGCTGCGCGCGAAGACGCCCACCGGGCGGCTGGCCGCCATGGCGGACGTGGTGGACGCGGTGGACTTCCTGCTGCGCAACCCGGCGGTCAACGCGGTGGATCTGAACGTGGACGGTGGTTGGCTGCTGGGCTGAGCGGCGCGGGCGGAGGACCACCCTGTGACATCCCGTGACGCGCCGGTACGGCGCTCGGTCACAATGCCCCCATGACCGTGACCTCCGCCCTCGCGTCCTTCGCCGTCGTCGCCGGTCTGCTCACGCTCGTACCGGGCCTGGACACGGCACTGGTGCTGCGCAGCGTCGCGGTCCGGGGCCGCGCGCACGCCTTCGCCACCGCGCTCGGCATCAACACCGGGGCCCTGCTGTGGGGCGCGGCGGCGGCCGGCGGCGCGACCGCCCTGCTGACGGTCTCGCAGACCGCCTACACCGCGCTGCGCATCGCCGGCGCGGCCTACCTGCTGTGGATGGGCATCGGTCTGCTGCGCGCCCTGCGCCGCCGGGAGAGCGGCCCCGCCCTCGGCCGGGAGCCGCAGGCGGAGCCACTGTCCAGGGCGTTCCGGCGCGGATTCACCACCAACCTGCTCAACCCCAAGGTCGGCGTCTTCTACACGGCCGCGCTGCCGCAGTTCATCCCGGAACACACCCCGCACCTGGCCATGGGCCTGCTCCTCGCGCTCGTTCACGACCTCGAGGCGATGGCCTGGTTCACCCTGCTGATCCTCGGGGCGGAACGCCTCAAGGCCCTGCTGCGACGCCTGCGCATCGACCGGCGCACGGCGCGGCGTTCGATGGACGCGGTGACGGGAACGGTACTCATCGGCTTCGGTGTGGAGCTGGCACTGTCCGACCACTGACGACCGCGACATGTGACATGGAGAATAGGGGACGCCGTGACCGAACCCGCCGCCGTCGCAGGCCTCGCCCGGGAGCTGACCTCCGGGCTGAAGGCCGCCGACCTGGAGGACTTCTACCGGGACCTGCACCGCCATCCCGAGCTGTCGTTCCAGGAGCACCGCACCGCAGCCAGACTGGCCGCGCGGCTTCGTGCCGCCGGGTACGCGGTGACGGAGGGCGTCGCCCGCACCGGTGTGGTCGGGGTCCTCGCCAACGGCGACGGGCCGGTGGTGTGGCTGCGCGGCGACATGGACGCGCTGCCCGTGCGGGAGGCCACCGGCCTCGACTACGCCTCCACGGTCGACGGCGTGATGCACGCCTGCGGCCACGACCTGCACGTCACCTGGCTCGCCGGCGCCGCCGAGGCACTCGCCTCCGCCCGCGAGACCTGGTCGGGCACGCTCGTGGTGGTCGGGCAGCCCGCCGAGGAGGCGGGCAGCGGCGCGGGCGTGATGGCCGCCGACGGGGTCCACGAGCGGTTCCCGCGCCCGGACGTGCTGTTCGGCCAGCACGTCGCACCCGGGCTCGCCGGGTTCTACCCGCACACCCCGGGCCTGATCATGTCGGCATCCGACGAGGTCGACGTCGTCGTGCACGGCGTCGGCGGCCACGGCTCACGCCCCGAGTCGACCGTCGACCCGGTCGTGACCGCCGCGTACATCGTCACCCGGCTCCAGACCGTCGTCTCCCGCGAGGTCGCGCCCAGGGAGTCCGCGGTGCTGACGGTGGGGGAGTTCCACGCAGGCACGAAGCCCAATGTGATCCCCGCCGAGGCGCGGCTCGCGGTCAACCTGCGCACCCAGTCCTCGGGGAGTCGCACACGCATCCTGGCCGCGGTACGGCGCATCGTCGAAGGGGAGTGCCAGGCCGCCGGCTGCCGGGTGCCACCCGAGATCACGGTGCGGCCCGGCTACCCCAACACCGTCAACGACGCTGCCCTGGACGGCGAGATCGCCGCCGTCCACCGCGCACTGTTCGGCGAGCACAGCGTCTTCGACTTCGGCCCGGCGATGGGCAGCGAGGACTTCTCGCGCCTCGCTCCGCAGGGCGTGCCCTACGACTACTGGTTCGTGACCTCCACCCCCGCCGACGTCTGGGAGGCGGCGCCCGGCGAGGACCTGTCCGAGAAGATCGACAACGTGCCGGGCAATCACAGCCCGTTGTTCGCACCCGACCTGTCGGTGGTCGTGCCGGGCGTGCGGACGCTGGTGTCGGCGGCGCTGAGCCGGCTGACGTGACAGGCGGCGGGATCCCGGCCCTGGTCATGCGGCCCGGCGGAGGCTGTCCTCGGCCACCTCCTTGTCCCCTTGTCCAGTGCCGCACGCACCAACGCGGCCGCCGGCACGGCCGGTTCGGTCTCGCCGGCGAGCTTCAGCAGGCGGTCCGGATCCTTCGGCAGACCGTGTCGCTCCGCGCCCGAGAGGGCCTTGTCGTCGAGGTGGGGCGCCACTTCCGGCCACACCCGCTGGGCCTCGCGCAGGAAGATGCCGGCGCCGGCCGGGCCCATGCCCGGAACCTCCCGCAGCAGCCGGCGCAGCGCGGAGACGTCGCCGTCCGCCTCCGCCCGCAACCGCCGTAGATCACCGCCCGGCGTTCGGTCAACAGCTGGGCCCCGTCACCGAGCGGAGCGAAGCCGGAGCGAATGGGGGTACCGCCCGTGCCCGAAGGGCTACGGGGGAGGGTGGCGTTGCGCTCGTCGTAGCGCCGGTAGCCGCCGCGGCCCAGCGCGTCCACGCGCTGCTGCCAGTCCGCCTCGGCCGTCCGGCGCGGATCGCGCAGCCCCGCCTCGTGCAGGGCCCGTGCGGCGGCGACCGCGACCGAGGCGCGGATACGGGCGCCGAGCAGGACGGCCGGCACCAGCAGCCGGTAGAGCGGCTGCGGGGTGTCCTTGAGCCGGATGCCCGCCTCCTCCACGTACGTCCGCCCGTGCGCGCGGACGAGTTCGCGCCGCACACCCTCGTTGCCGGTCATGGCTTGAGAGGGTCGTGGCCGATGGTCATCAGCCGGTGCCTGCGAGCGGTCTCCTCGGCCTCGGGTTCGTTCTCCATGTCGGTCTGCGCGGTGACCGTGTCCACGACCTCGTACATCACCCGGATGTCGTCGTCGGTCAGGTCGGTGCGCCGCTTCTGCAGGATCGCGAGGACGTGCTGCCCGGTGGGCGTGCCCGCCTCCTCCGGCAGCGGCTCCGTGTCCTCGTCGGCGTCACGGACCCGCAGCCAGGCGGCCAGCTCCTGCGAGGTCATGTTCACCACGCGGTGGAAGTCCTCCCACAGCGCGTCGAGTTCGAGGGCGTCGGTCATCGTCGGCCCCTTCCCTGGGTACGTCAGTCGTCACGCGGCCAGTTCTCCGCGTCGAACATCCACCGCTGCTTCTCCAGCTCGCGGGTGATCCCGATGAACAGGTCCTGCGTGACGAGATCGTGCTTCTCGGTCGCGTCGATACGCTCGCGCAGCCGCCCGATGGCCGCCTCCAGCGTCTCGACGAGCAACTGCACGACCTCCGTGTCGCGCAGCCGGCCGTCCTTCGCACCGGGCAGTGTGAGCGCCGAGGCGATCGTCTCGGGGCGCCCGTCCGGCGGCACTCCGAGCGCCGCGGCGCGCTCCGCAACCGTGTCGGCGTACGACCGCGCGGTCGCCACCACCTCGTCGAGCTGGAAGTGGATCGAGCGGAACCGCGGGCCCACGATGTTCCAGTGCGCCTGCTTCCCGATCAAGGAAAGCCCCAGAAGATCCACGAGAGTGCTCTGCAACGCATCCCCGGTGACCTGACGGGCCTCGTCGGGAAGCGGGCTCTTCATGACAGTCATACCGTGCTTCTCCTTGTGGCGTGGTCTCTGGCGGTACGGAGCAGTGCGGCACGTTCCTCCTCGCAGGTCCCACCCCACACGCCCGAGGTCTGTCCGCTGCTGAGAGCGAAGCCCAGACACTGGATGATCACCGGGCAGCGGGCACAGACGCGCTTGGCGGCCGCGATGTCCCGCAAGGCCGGTCCTGTCGTGCCCACGGGGAAGAACAGCTCGGGGTCCTCACCCACGCAGGCGGCACTGCGCAACCACTCCATGGGGGCGCGGGTGCCCAGGGCGAACCGGGCAAAACACCGCCGTGTCTCACCGTGCGAGCACACCGTCCAGGAAGCGGGTCAGGTCCGCGAACACCTCCTGCGCGTTCGTCTCGTTGAAGACCTCGTGCCGGGCACCGGGGTAGATCCGCTCGGTCAGCCGGCCCCCGCTGAGCCGCTCGATCCCCACGCGGCTCCCGGCGAGCGGAACCAGCCGGTCGTCGTCGCCGTGCAGCCACAGCAGCGGGAGCGGGCCGACGTCACCGCCCTTGGCGACGGTCTCCAGGGTCCGTACGAAGGCCTCGAGCGTCGGCCGCTTCATCGCACCGTGCCAGACCAGCGGATCCGCGGCGTAGTCGGCACCGACCGCCGGGTCGCGGGACAGCGCGGCCGGGCTGACGGGGATCTCGGGGATCTCGGCGTGCGCGAGCAGCCGTCCCGGAGTCTCCCAGGCGCCGATCACCGGCCCGGACAGTACGAGCGCGGCGAGCTCGTCGCCGTACCGCTGGGCATACCGGGCCGCGATCAGCCCGCCCATGGAGTGCCCGACCACGACGACGGGAAGGCCTGGATGGGCGGCTGCCGCCGTCTCGGCCACGGAGCGCACATCGGTGACCACGTCCTCGAAGTCCTCGACCATCACCCGCTCGCCCGCGGACTTCCCGTGTCCGATGTGGTCCGGCCCGTACACGGCCGCCCCGTGCGCCACCAGCACGTCGGCCACCGCCTCGTACCGGCGGACGTGCTCGCCGTAGCCGTGCACGAGGAGGACGACGTACCGCGCCGCCTCGTTCGGCCACTCGCATGCGGTGATCATGCCGCGGGTCCCGGTCAGGGCGTGCTCACGGGCGTGGGCCATGGCTCCTCCAGCTGCGTCGGCGAAGGGTCCCGGGGATCTTTTCAGGGAGCCGGGCCGCGGTCTATAGTCCAAAACTAGCACTGCTAATTAAGAAGCCAGGTCAGGAGTCCAGTCGTGCGCCCCGTCCACTTCGCGGCCGCCCGCCGCACCCCCCTCGGCAAGCTGCGCGGAGCCCTCTCGGCCGTGCGGCCCGACGACCTCGCCGCGACGGTGATCCGCGGCCTGGTGGCCGACGTGCCCGCGCTCGACCCGGCCCGCATCGACGACGTCTACTGGGGCGCCGCCAACCAGGCGGGCGAGGACAACCGCAACGTCGCCCGCATGGCCGCCCTGCTCGCCGGCCTCCCCGAGTCCGTGCCCGGCGCCACGGTCAACCGGCTGTGCGCCTCCGGCCTCGAGGCCGTCACCCTCGCGGCACGCACGATCGCCGCCGGCGAGGCCGACATCGTGCTGGCCGGCGGCTCCGAGTCGATGAGCCGCGCCCCCTTCGTCCTGCCCCGCCCCGACGAGGCCCTCCCGCACCGCATCGAAACCGTCGACACCCGCCTCGGCTGGCGCCTGGTCAACCCCGCGATGAAGGAGTTCCACGGTCTCCTCTCCATGGGCGAGACGGCGGAGGAGGTCGCCGAGCGCCACGGCGTCCCGCGCGAACGCCAGGACGAGTTCGCCCTGCGCAGCCACCAACGGGCCGCCCTGGCCCGCAAGAACGGTCACTTCGACGACGAGATCCTGCCGGTGGAACGCCCCGACGGTGTGGTCGTCGACGCGGACGAATGCATCCGCGAGGACACCTCGTACGAGAAGCTCTCGCGGTTGAAGCCGGTCTTCCGCGCGGGCGGCACGGTCACCGCGGGCAACGCCTCACCGATGAACGACGGCGCGGCGGGTCTGCTCCTCGTCAGCGAGGAGGCCCTGAACGACCTGGGCCTGGAGTCCATGGGCCGCTATGTCGCCGGCGCCTCGGCCGGCGTCCACCCCGACGTGATGGGCATCGGCCCGGTCCCGGCCACGCAGAAGGCGCTGGCCCGAGCCGACTGGACCGTGGGCGACATCGAAGAGGCCGAGTTCAACGAGGCGTTCGCGGCACAGGCCCTGGCGTGCGTCGACCGCCTGGGCATCGATCCGGAGCTGGTCAACCCGAGCGGGGGCGCGATCGCGCTGGGGCATCCGCTGGGGTGCTCCGGGGCTCGCATCCTCACAACCCTCCTGCACCGGATGCGGCGGACGGGAGCGGGCCGGGGGCTGGCGACGATGTGTGTGGGAGTGGGGCAGGGGACGGCGGTCCTGGTCGAGAGGCACTAGGTACCAGGACGACCGGCCCGGCCGAGGCCCAGCCCAACACCGGCCACCTGTCGAGACGCTCCTTACAAGCCTCCGTTAGCTGTGCGTAGCATCAGTCTCCGCATGAACACGATGACTCTGTGGCACATCACCCCGTGGGGGTTCGCCGCGCTCGCCTTCGCGGCCGTGCTCGTCGGTTTCTCGAAGACCGCCGTGAGCGGGGCCAACACGGTCAGCCTGGCGATCTTCGCGGCGGTGCTGCCCGCCCGCGCGTCCACCGGCGTCCTGCTGCCGGTCCTGATCGCCGGTGACGTACTCGCCGTCCTCACCTACCGTCGGCACGCCCACTGGCCCACACTGTGGCGGCTGTTCCCCGCCGTCGCCGCGGGCGTGGTCGCCGGGACGCTGTTCCTGATGTGGGCCGACGACGGGATCGTACGGACCTCGATCGGCGCGATCCTGCTGCTGATGGCCGGGGTGACCGTGTGGCGACGCCGAACGGCCGACCAGGACGAGGACCCGGACTCGGTCACCTCCCGGTCCGGCCGGATCAAGGCCCGCTCGTACGGCGTCCTCGGCGGCTTCACCACGATGGTCGCCAACGCGGGTGGCCCGGTGATGTCGATGTACCTGCTGTCGGCGGGCTTCCGGAAACTGGGCTTCCTGGGCACGTCGGCGTTCTTCTTCCTCATCGTGAACCTGTCGAAGGTGCCGTTCAGCGCGGGCCTCGGCCTGATCGACGGCCGCTCGCTGCTCCTCGACGCCGCGCTCGCGGTGTTCGTCGTGCCGGGTGCGTTGTTCGGCAAATGGGCTGTGAACAGAATCAACCAGCGCCTCTTCGAACAACTGGTGATCGCGGCGACGGTGGTCGGCGGCGTACAGCTGCTGCTGAAGTAGACGGGCCGCCGTGGCGGCTGCCGTCGGCTATTCGGGCAGTCCCAGCAGCGCCGGAAGGTCCGCGAAGGAGTCGACGACATGGTCGGGCGTGCCACTGGCCGCCCGATGGGTCTCCGGCAGGTACTTCCCCGTCCTGACCAGGACTCCGGTGAGCCCGGCTTGCTGTGCGGCCAGTACGTCCGACTCGATGTCGTCGCCCACCATCACCGCCTCGCCCGCACCGGCCCCGAGCTGCCTCAGGGCAGCCTCGAAGAAGGCGGGCGACGGCTTCCCGGTCACCTCGGCCTCCACCTGCGCGGCCGCCTCCAGCCCCGCCAGGAAGGCACCGGAGTCGAGCTGCAGGCCGCGCTCCGTACGCCAGTACAGATTGCGGTGCATGGCCACGAGCCGCGCACCCCGCTGCAGATGCCCGAAGGCCCGGTTCAGCGCCTCGTATCCGAACTCGGGTCCGGCGCCGCCGACGATGACGACGTCGACGTCACCATCGCCGTCACCGTCGTCGGCCACGGTGACTCCCGCGAGATCGTCCCCGATCTCCCCGCTGTTCAGCAGCGTGCACCGCGCCCCCGGGAACCGCTCGGCGAGGTGGACGGCGGTGACGGCGGGCGCGGTGAGGATGTCCTCGGCGGCCACCGGGAACCCGGCGTCCCCCAGCGTCTCGGCGATCGACGCCCGAGTCCGGGACGTCGTGTTGGTGACCAGGGCGACCGCGAGCCCCGCGTCGCGGATCCGGCGCAACGCCCCGACCGCACCCGGCAGCGGCTGCCACGAGACGGTGAGGACCCCGTCGATGTCGATCAGAACGGCACGCACTGAATCCATGCCTGGACGATAACGCCGGGGTCGACGACCGATCGGGAGGACGGCGGGCCACGACCCCGGGCCCCGTCGCCGCCCACGGGCCTCGTACGCTCGACGCCATGCCCTCGCACGTCCTGGTCCTCGGCGGCACCACCGAGGCACGGCGCCTCGCCACCGAGCTGGCGGCGCGGCCCGGCGTCCGCGTGACCACGTCCCTGGCGGGCCGTGTCGAGCGGCCGGGCCCGCTGGCGGGAGACGTACGGATCGGAGGCTTCGGCGGAGCCGAGGGCCTCGCGGCATGGCTGCGCGAACGGCACGTGGACGCGGTGGTCGACGCCACGCACCCCTTCGCCGCGGGCATCACCGCGAACGCGGCACAGGCCGCGGCGGCGACCGGGCTCCCGCTGGTCGTGCTGCGCCGCCCGGGCTGGCGACCGGGACCGGGGGACCGGTGGCACGACGTCGCCTCGCTGGAGGCGGCCGCGGATCTCCTCCCGGCCGTGGGCCGCCGGGTGTTCCTCACCACGGGCCGCCTGGGCCTCGCCGTCTTCGCGCCCCTGACGGACCTTCACTTCGTCGTACGGTCCGTGGAGCCGCCCACTCCACCCATGCCGCCGGACTTGCGTGTCCTACTGGCGCGCGGTCCGTTCACCGTCACCGACGAGTCGACGCTCCTGCGCCGGCACCGCATCGACGTGCTGGTCACGAAGGACAGCGGGGGAGAGGCGACGGCCGCCAAACTGACGGCGGCACGCGAACTGGGCCTCCCGGTGGTGGTCGTACGACGGCCGCCGTTGCCGGAGGGCGTGGCGGCGGTGCCCGACGTGGCCGGGGTTCTCGACCGGTTGGGCCTCGGGCCGCGATGACACCTACCGTTCGCCGGGGTTGCGGCGCAGCAGGTACGTGTCCATGATCCAGCCCTTGCGCTCGCGCGCCTCGGCGCGCAGTCGCTCGATACGGGGCGCGGCCTCGGCGATCGGGCCGGAGGCGAGGATCTCGTCCGGGGTGCCTATGTAGGCGCCCCAGTAGATGTCGATGTCCTGGTCGGCGTACTGCCGGAAGGTCTGGTGGGCGTCGAGCATCACGACCACGTCGTCCACGCCCTCCGGGAACCCCTCGGCGAGCCGCCGCCCGGTGGTGATCTGCACCGGCCGTGCCACCCGGTTCAGCCCCGTGCGGTGACGGGCGACGAGCGCCGAGACACTGCTGATGCCCGGCACGACGTCGTACTCGAACGCCACCCCACGCCGCTCCAGCACCTCCTCGAGGATCGCGAGCGTGCTGTCGTACAGAGCGGGGTCGCCCCACACCAGGAACGCGCCGCTCTCGTCCTCCCCGAGCTCCTCGGCGATCAGCCGCTCGTAGATGTCCGCGCGGGCACTGCGCCAGTCCCCGACGGCAGGGGAGTAGGCGGAGCCGCCCGCGCTCCGGTCCCGCTCCGGGTCGCGCGCCTCCACCAGCCGGTACGTCCCCTCCGGTATGTGCGCGTCGAGCATGTCCCGGCGAAGCTCCGTGAGATCGCTCTTCACCTCACCCTTGTCCAGGATGAAGAACACGTCCGTGCTCCGCAGCGCCCGGACCGCCTGCAGGGTCAGCTGGTCGGGGTCGCCCGCACCGATACCGATGACATGAATCTTTCGCACGCCCCGAGTCTGCCGTACGCCACTGACAGTGACCGCACCGCGTCCGCCCGGCCGGGGGGAACGTCAGTCACTTCCCCGCAGCCGCGGCGCCCGCTCCTTCGCATCCACGGGCCCGGCGCCGCGCTCCACCGCCTCCGCCAGCTCCCGCGCCCAGTCGATCACTCCGTCGAGATCCATCCCGTACGGCCGCCACCGCCCGGCCCTCGACGCCACCCATTCCTCGACGGCCCCGCCCCCGCGGCGCAGCAGCCGCGCCCCGCCCGTGAGGTTCCCCCGGGCCGTGTGCGTGAGCCCCACCGCGAGCTGCGCGAGCCCGCGCCACAGGGCGCGTTCCTCCTCGGGGCCCGACTTCCAGGCGTCCTCGAAGACCTCGTGCGCATGGAACGGCTTCCCCTCGTCCAGCAGCGCCTGTGCCTCGGCGACGGTCTCCTCCGGCGTGCGTGCGACGCCCTCGGGCTGACGCTCCACACCGTCCGCGCCGTACGGCAGGGGCCGCCCGAGTCCGTCCCGCGGCCGCGCGTTGCGCGCCCGCCCCTCGCTGTCCCGGTCCCGCGCCCCGGCCGGCCGAGCCGAGGATGCGCCGCTGGTACGCCCTGTTTCGCCCATACGCCGATTGTCCCGCCCCGTGCCCGCTTCGGCCCACCGCTCCGCGTGGGGTAAAGTGCTGTCCGCGATCACGCGGTTCACCGCGCGAGAGCACCGGGACGTGGCGCAGCTTGGTAGCGCACTTGACTGGGGGTCAAGGGGTCGCAGGTTCAAATCCTGTCGTCCCGACCAGCTCTGATGCAGGTCGGAGGCCGTTTTCTCAGCGATGGGAAGGCGGCCTTCTTCGTGTCTGCGGGGGCAGTGGGCGCCGAGCTGTTGGCGCTGCGTGTCGCGGCAGCCGCATCGGCACACTGCGCGCGGGGTGAAACGTGAGGGTGCCGACGCCTGCGTCCGATACCTCATCGGCCACCTTGACCAGCTCCACCACTACACCGCTCTCGCCCGCGAGCGCCTCAAGATCACCGGGGCTGACGAGCCGTCACCCGTGAGCGTGCGGGCCTGCTGAGAGCAGCTCGCCGGCGGCGCGCTCGATGTCGGCCTCGGACACGAGCACCAACTGCGCTGCCTTTCCCAGCGGGACGAAGCTGTCCACGCCGGCGACCCGTCGGACGGCGCCGGTGAATCCGGCATCGACCAGGGCGGCGACGACTCCCTCCGACACGCCTCCCGTACGGCGGGTCTCGTCGACCACGAGGACGCGTCCCGTCGCACGGGCTTCCCGCAGCAGGTCGTCGACCGGCAGGGGCGCCAGCCAGCGCAGGTCGACGACCCGGCACGCGATGCCCTGCCGCTCCAGCCGGCGTACGGCTCGCAGCGCGATGCGCAGGCCGTTGCCGAATGTCACGAGGGTCAGGTCCGTGCCTGTGCCATGGGTGCGTGCCCGGCCGATCGGTACGTGCTCTGCAGGTGACGGGTACGTGGCCAGCCAGGCGTTGTCCCCCTCCGCGTGGAGATCTCGCGTGTGGTAGAGCGCGATCGGCTCCAGGAAGGTGCTGACCGTTCCGTCCACCTTCCCCGCCGCCACACACGTGCGAAGCATCGCGGCGGCGTCGTCGGGGCGGGACGGGGAGGCGATGACCAGACCGGGAATGTCACGCAGGACACCCAGTGCGTTGTCGTTGTGGAAGTGACCGCCGAACCCGCGCTGGTAGCCGTAGCCGGCGATGCGGACCACGAGGGGGTTGCGGTACTGGCCCTGGGAGAAGAACTGGAGCGTGGCGGCCTCACCGCGCAGCTGGTCCTCGGCGTTGTGCAGGTACGCAAGGTACTGGATCTCTGCCACCGGCAGCAGCCCGGACAGCCCCGCTCCCAGCGCGAGGCCGAGGATGGCCTGCTCGTCGAGCAGGGTGTCGAAGACCCGAGCGGTGCCGAAACGCCGCTGCAGTCCCCGGGTCAGTCCGTAGACCCCGCCCTTGCGGCCGACGTCCTCGCCGAAGACCACCATCTCCGGGTGACTGCCGAGCAGGTCGGCGAGTGTGTGGGTGATGGCCTGGGCGACGGTGACGGGTTCGCCCACGGGCACTGCGGGTGGTTCGCTCGTACGGCGTGCCGCAGCAGCCACGAGGTCGGGACGGCGGGGTGCGATGGGGGCGGCGATCTGCGTGGCGGTGGTCAGGGGCTCACTCTCGAGGGCCTCCTTGGCAACGGCGAACACCCGTCCGCCCACCTCGTCGTACCGGTCGAGAACCTGCTGCTCGGTGAGGTCGCCTGCCGCTGTGAGCAGCCGGGCAGTGGCCAGCAGCGGGTCGCGTCGCAGATCCGCGGCGACTTCGGAAGGCATCCGGTAGGCGGCTTCGGCGTCCGAGCCCGCATGGCCGAGGAATCGCACCATCGACAGGTGCAGGAACGCGGGTTGCCGGCGCCCCCGCACATGGGCCACCGCCTCGCGCGCGGCGTCGAAGGCGGCTGACGGATCACACCCGTCCGCGGCGAAGTAGGCGAGAGAAGGCCGGTTGCCGTAGGCGAGCCGCACCCAGTCGTGCGGTGTCGGCACGCTGATCCCCAGGCCGTTGTCCTCGCAGACGAACAGCACGGGCATCGGCAGGCCCTGGTAGGCCGCGTGGCAGGCGCTGTTGATGGCGCCTGCCGCCGTGGAGTGGTTGACCGAGGCGTCGCCGAAGGAACAGCAGACGACGGCATCGCCGGGCCAGGCGCACTCGGCCCCGAGCCGCTTGGCGCGGGCGATGCTCCAGGCCACCCCGACGGCCCGGGGCAGGTGGGAGGCGATGGTCGACGTCTGCGGGATGACGGCCAGTTCACGGCGCCCGTACACCTTGTGCCGTCCGCCGGCGATCGGCTCGTCGGCCCCGGCGGCCACCCCCAGCAGCATGTCCCTGACCGCGTCGACGCCGCCGGCCTGCCTGGCGCGGGCGCAGTAGAAGGCGCCGGACCGGTAGTGCAGCAACGCCGGGTCGGTGGGGCGCAACGCGAGGGCGAGTGCGGCGTTGCCTTCGTGCCCGCTGGATCCGATGGTGTAGTAGCCACGGCCCTGCTGCTGCATCCAGCGTGCGGCGGCGTCGGTGTGCCGGCTCTCCAGTTGGGCGTCGAACAGGTCCAGCAGGGTGCGGGCGTCCAGTCCGCCGGCGTGCAGCCGACGCACCGCGTCCGCAGACCGGAGACCGGCCACCGCCTCGCGGAAGTGCCGGTCCAGGTCCTCGACGCCGCTCACAGGCGGAAAGACATGTCGGGCTCGAGCATGGCCACGTCCATCTGCGCCTTCTGCAGCCGGCCGGAGTGGTCCCAGTTCATCGACTGCCAGCGGGTGAACTGGTCGAGCACCCACTGCCCCGACTGTCGACTGCCGTTGCCCGACTTGCCGTTGCCGCCGAACGGCAGGTGAGCCTCGGCTCCGGAGGTGGTGTTGTTGACGCTGACCATGCCCGCGGAAATGCCGCGCCGGAACGTCCACACCTCGTGCGGATCGGTGGTGTAGATCGCGGCGGACAGCCCGTAACCGTGGGCGTTGGCCAGGTCGAGGGCCTCGTCGAAGTCCCGGTAGGTGGTCACTGAGACGATGGGGCCGAACGTCTCGGTGAGGAACAGGTCGTCGTCGCGGCGCACACCGTCGACGATCACCGGGTGGTAGAACATGCCGGCTTCGGGGTCCCCGACGAAGCCCTTGCGCGGGTTGCCGGCCGTGATCCGCCCGGTGCCGTCGGAGCCGTACGTGCGGTGGTGGTCCTTGATCCACCCGAGGAAGGTCTCGTAGCGCCGCGCGAACCGCTCGTCGAGCATCGGGCCGTAGAGGACGTCCTCGAACGCGTCGCCGATCCGGGCCGCGCGGCTCGCGGCGTCGAAACGGGCGAGGAAGTCCTGGTGCACCGACTCGTGGACGATGACCGTCCCGAGGGAGGTGCAGCGCTGCCCCGCGGTGCCGAAGCCGGAGAACAGCGCCCCCTCGACCGCCAGGTCGAGGTTCGCGCTCGGGGTGACCACCTGGGGGTTCTTGCCGCCCAGCTCCAGGCACGGGGTCTGCAGGTGGCTTCCGCACAGGGCGCCGATCTTCCGGCCGACGAGCGTGGACCCCGTGAAGCCGACCTTGTCGACCAGCCCGGCCTCGAGGGAGGCCTCCAGACCGGCGTAGGTCTGCTCCCCGTCGGCGAGGACGAGGTTGAGTACGCCGTCGGGCAGACCGCCTCCGTGCACGAACAGCTCGAAGAGGGCCTTGGCACTCGCGGCGGCGTACTCGGCGGGCTTCCACACCACGGTGTTGCCGGTCACGAGCGCCGGCACGAGGTACCAGGACGGCACGGCCACCGGGAAGTTGCCCGCGGTGATCACCGCGACCGTGCCGACGGGGTTGCGGAAGGTGAACAACTGCTTGTCGGGCATCTCCGAGGGCACCGTCTGCCCGTACAGCCGGCGGCCCTCGCCCAGGAAGAAGTCGCAGGTGTCGATGATCTCCTGGACCTCGCCGAGTGCCTCCGCGAGCGGCTTGCCGATCTCTTCGGTCACGATGCGGGCGAGCCGGTCCTTGTTGGCTTCGACGAGCCGGCCGATCTTTCCGATCGCGGATCCGCGCACCGGCGCCGGGGTGTCCGCCCAGGACCGCTCAGCCGCCTTCGCGGCCTTTGCGGCCTCGACGAACGTCGAGGCGTCTCCGAGCGAGACCTCGGTGAGCAGCTCGGCGGTACGGCCGGGATTGGGGCGCTGAAGAGTCCCGCCGGGAGCGCCGGCGACCAGGTGGCCGGCAACGATCGAGGCGACGGAACGGGCCATGACTTTGCTCCTTGTCGGCTGGTACGGGGTCAGTGCAGGCCGGCGAGCACCCGGTCGAGGGCCCGCAGGGCGAACCCGAGCTCGTCCTGGGTGATGGACAGGGCGGGGCGGAAGCGCACCGAACGCTCACCGCACGGCAATGCGATCACCTGCTCCTCGGTTCGCAGCCGGCGTACCACCTCGTCGCGGACGCCGCTGTCGGTCAGATCGAAGGCGCTCATCAGCCCGCGCCCCCGCGAGTTCGACGCCACCGGTGCGTGTCGGACCTCCAGATCGCGTAGCTCGGCCAGGAACCACGCACCCATGGTGGCGGCATTGGCCACCAGGCCGTCCCTTTCGATGATCTCCAGGATGCGGCGCGCCCGGACCATGTCGACCAGCCCGCCTCCCCAGGTGGAATTGATCCGCCCGGAGACCCGGAGGACGTTGTCGCGTACCTGGTCGACACGGCGGCCGGCCATGATGCCGCCGAGCTGGACCTTCTTGGCGAAGGCGACGATATCCGGCTCGAGGCCGAGTTGCTGGTAGGCCCAGGTGGTGCCGGTGATCCCCACCCCGGTCTGCACCTCGTCGAGCACGAACAGCGCGTCGTACTCGTGACAGAGCGCCTGCATCGCCTGCAGGAACTCCGGGCGCATGTGGTTGTCGCCGCCCTCGCCCTGGATCGGCTCGGCGATGAAGCAGGCGACGTCGTGCGGGTTGTCCTCGAACGCTCGACGCGCCTGCTCGAGGGCCCGGCGCTCGGCCTCCTCGACCTCGGCGAGGTGGTGCTCGAGGGGGAACCGCACAGCGGGTACGTCGATGCGCGGCCAGTCGAACTTCGGGAAGCGGGCCGTCTTGTTGGGTTCGGTGTTGGTCAGCGAGAGGGTGTAACCGCTGCGGCCGTGGAACGCCCGCCGAAGGTGGAGCACCTTGGCGCCGAGCTCGGGTGAGCGGCCTGCGGCCTCGTTGCGGCGGCTCTTCCAGTCGAACGCCGTCTTCAGCGCGTTTTCGACGGCCAGCGCCCCACCCTCGACGAAGAACAGTCTCGGCAGGTCCGGATCGCCCAGCACCCGGGCGAACGTCTCGACGAACTCGGCGTAGTGGGTGGTGTAGATGTCGGGGTTGGCGGGCTTGTTCGCCGCCACCTGCGCCAGCAGGGCCATGAAATCCGGATCGTCCACGATGCCCCGCGCGTTGAGCCCCAGCGGAGCGGACGCGAAGAACGAGTAGAGGTCGAGGAACTTCTCACCGGTGCGCGCGTCGATGATCCACGAGCCCTGACTGGCGAGCGGGTCGAGCACAAGTTTGAAACCGTCGGTCAGCACATGGCGGCCGAGCCTCTCGTGCACCTCGTCCGGGTGGACCGTCGACACAGCAGCAACCGTCATGAGGCACCTACTCTCGATAGGCGTTCACAGAATATTCTTCGTCGAACCCGAGAAGCGGCGAAATCATTTTAGGTATAACGCGGCAACGGCGACAAGGTTTCGTTCAGTGGCGGGTGCTCGAAAGAAATGGGCTGATCCGGCAGCGGCGAGTCCGCCAACAGCCGAGTGGACGGAGTCATCCGCCGCCGTCGAGATCCGCGCGTCGGCGCAGCACGCGCAGCTCGTGACCGATGAGCTCCATCTCGTACAGCTTGCCCCGCGCGTTGTCGAACGGACGGTGCAGGATCATCATCAGCCGGCCGTCGAACGTGTGGAACAGCATGCCGTGACCGCTGTCGTCCCGGACCAGCGGCCGGTGCTGTTGCCACGGCCCCTTGAGGTCGCCGGACTTCGAGACGGCGTACGTCTGCACATAGCCGCCGCTGACGGTGCCGTCCTGGCCGGTCACGTTCTTCTCGTACGTCGACCACAGCATGAGCAGGGAGTCGTCGGGGGTGCGGTACAGCTGCGGGCCGTCGGTGATGTAGGGCGGCAGCTGGTGAGGTACGCCGCCGGGGATCTGCTCGGTGATCCAGGACGCGTCCGAGGCCTTGAACAGGAGGACCGGATCTCCGATCGTCCTCGACAGGTCGGGGGCCAGCCGGATCGCTTCCATGGTTCCGTCGATGGTCTGCAGCCACTCGTGTGCGTAGACCGTCCAGGGCTGTCCGGACGGGTCGACGTAGAGCGTGCCGTCGAGGGTCATGAGGTTGTCGGGCGGGGTGGGGCGTGCCGGGTCGATGACGGTGAAGGGGCCCAGCAGCGAGTCGGACACGGCGATGATCGTGCCCCGCATGTGGTTCGGGATCTGGAACGGGACGCCCCATCGGTTGGGTCGCGGTACCGGGAGCGGCCTGTCCTGGTTGTGCAGCGTGGTGAACAGGTAGTACCTGCCTCCCCATTCGTGCACCTCCGGCGCCCATCCGCCGTCGGTCGCCCAGATTCCCCTCTGCTCGGCGGTCAGGAAGACCACGACGGGGCGCATCCAGTCGCGCAGGTCCTGGCTGCGGTAGACCATCGTGCCGACGCCGTCCACGCCGGACACGGACGGGTCGTTGGACGTGTACAGGTGGTAGGAGCGGGTCCTGCTGTCGGCGACGACGAACGGATCGTGCAGTGGCATGTCGGGAAGCCGCATCGTCAGGCGCCCACCTCGAAGTGGCTCCCCGTCGTCTCGCCGTCCTCCGTGACCGCTGCCGCGACACACCGGAAGACCCGCAGCCCGTTGTCCCACTGGGAGGCGGTCGGCGGCAGGATGTCCACGTTCCATTCCGCGGCGGCCTCCCGGCCGGCGGCCGTTCTGGACTTCGCCATGATCTGCTGCGAGCACAGCGCCTTGACGTCGGGGTGTTTGATCAGGTCCCGGGCATTGTTCGTCATGCCGTCCGCGGGCAGCGGGGCGATGGCGAAGGTCTCCCAGACGTGTTTCGCGTGGCAGTCCGCGGCGCTGACGGTGATCGTGCCCGAGATGTCGGTGATGCCGCTCCAGCACTCGGGGGTGGTGACGCACCGGCCGCCAACGCCCTCGACCGATGAGGCCGGGCAGCCCTTGGTCGTGGTCGCCACCCCACCGAAGCCCGCTTTCCCGTCGGCCGGCCCCTGGTTTCCGCGGCCTGATGACGCAGACGCCGTCGAGGACGAACCGGAGTCCTCCGGCGGCTGGTCCTGATTGACGATCACGGTGACCGACACGGCTACCGAGACCGCCACCGCCGCCGGCACGGCGATCAGCAGGGAGCGGCGTTTCTTCGCCTTCCGGTCCTGCGTCGCCGGGTTGGCGGACGTGGCACCCACCGCCCCGCCGGGGTGCCCGGGAGCCACCGTCGCGGACGGAACGCTGTCATGAGGGGCGTACGGAGGCGCCGACGGAGCGGCATCCCGGTACGCCGGGACGGTGTACATGCTGGGCGCCGGTCCGAAGCCGCCCGGGCGGACGTCCACGTCCACGGCGGCGAGGGCGTCGCGCAGCACCGCGGCGTCGGACATACGGTGCGCCGGGTCCGCCGCCAGGGCGTGCCGGAGCACCTCGTTCAGGGACGCCGGGACCCCGGCGAGGTCGGGGTAGGGCCAGGTGTGCCGCACGATGAGCTCGGCCAGACCGAGCTGGCCGCCGTCCTCCGGGAAGTGCGGCGGGCGGCCCAGCACAAGGGCGTAGACCGTCGCGGCGAGTGAGTACACGTCGCCGGCCGGAGCCGGTTCGGCCATGTGGAAGGCCTCGGGCGGCGCGTATGCGGGAGTCAACGCCTCCCGCGTGACCGACAGTTCCCGGCCGGGGCGGGGCATGGCGGCCAGCCCGAAGTCGGCCAGGGCCACACCGCCGTACCGATTGATCATGATGTTGCCGGGCTTGATGTCGCGGTGCAGGACCCCGGCGGCGTGCGCCGCGGCCACCGCGTCGGCTATGCCCACGCCGATGTCGCGCGCCTCCTTGACGGGCAGCGGGCCCTGGCGCTGAAGGCGCTCGCCCAGAGAGCCGCCGGGGCACAACTCCAGCACCATGTAAGGGCGGTTGTCACCGAGTACCCCGGCGTCGTACACGGAGACCACGTGCGGGTGACCGGACAGCTGCCCGGCCGCCGTGACCTCCCGCATGAAGCGCTGCCGGTCGCGGGGCGAGGCCAGCACCCTGCTGTCGACCTTGAGGGCCACCTCCCGGCCCACGGCGAGCTGGTGCGCCCGGTACACCGTGGCGAAACCGCCCTGGCCCAGGACCTCTTGGATCGCGTAACCGGACAGTTCCACGTCTTCGAACCGCATCGTGCCTTCAGCCCCCAGCCCCAGCCCAACCCCCCGGCAGCAGGACGTGCGGCCGGGGCGGCGCCGACTCTAGCCCAGGGCTCCGACAGGCGGAGACAGCACCGCCATCGGCGCAGAAGCACCCCAGCTCGCCTCCTGGCTACTTGGTATCGGGACAGTCGTGGAAGCCGCGGCCCGACTTCCGGCCGAGGAGGCCGGCCTCCACCATGCGCAGCAACAGTGGCGGGGCGGCGTGCAGCGGGTCCTTGAACTCCGTGTACATCGCCTCGGCGATCGCGGCGAGGGTGTCCAGGCCGATCAGGTCGGCCAGGCTCAGCGGGCCCGGGGGGTGGGCGCAGCCGAGGACCATGCCGGTGTCGATGTCCTCCGCGGAGGCGAAGCCCGACTCCAGCATGCGGATCGCGGAGAGCAGGCACGGCACCAGCAGGGCGTTCACCACGAAGCCGGCCCGGTCCTGCGGGCGGATCACCTGCTTGCCCAGCGCCGAGGTGACGACGCTGGACTCGACGAACATGGCACAGGCCACCGGCCACGGCTCCCCGCTCCCCGCCCTGAAGCACGGCGGCCCCGGCAGGGCCGGCGGAGGATCGGAGCTGGCGGGAACGCGCGGCGTGGTGGACCTGATGCAGCGCACGGCACTTCAGGCGTCGCGGCGGCTGCTGGACTCCCTCGGGGCCGAGCCCGCGTCCGGGACGCCCGACGCGGAGTGACAACGGTTCGCTGACGTTGCGAACGCCGAACGGGTTTGGTGCGTCACAGGAGTGGTACGGCCCGAGCGGCACCCGGCACGGCTGCCGCTCGTCACGTCGGCTCCTGGGGGACCCATGCGCACACCCACCGCACGCACGGCCCGACTGCTTGTTGTCCTCGCCCTGTTGA
Organism: Streptomyces sp. HUAS ZL42; assembly: GCF_040782645.1. Lineage (GTDB taxonomy): Bacteria > Actinomycetota > Actinomycetes > Streptomycetales > Streptomycetaceae > Streptomyces. The sequence goes on along the minus strand of NZ_CP160403.1, from coordinate 1,691,121 downwards.
CCGGTACCGTCGGCGCCGTGGCGGGTTGCGGCAGTGAGAGGGCCGGCGGCGGGGCCCGTGACGCGGAGCAGGCCCCGGACCCTGCGGTCCGGGCCCGCCAGGTCGCCGACGCCTGGGACGGCTCCCCGGCCGCCGAGACATGGCGGCAGGGCTACTACCCGATGGGGGACGTCGTCCAGCTGCCCGAGGACGCCTTCCACGACTCCGACGACAAGGAGGCGTACGCGAGGCGGAACTTCGTCCTGCTGGGCGAACTCCCCGCCGAAGCGCCCGCGGACGGGCAGATCAAGTGGCGGAGCGGAGGCTCGCTCACACTGCCTCTGATGGATGCCCGGTCGGCGTACGAGACTCTCGCCGGCGGCGGCGACGACGGACCGCACCTCACCGTGACCGGGGCGAAGCTCGGCGAGACGACCCTCACCACCAGCCGCGGCCCCGCCACCGTCCCGGCCTGGCTGTTCACCCTGGAGGGATACGACACCCCGCTCAGGCGGATCGCCCTCAGCCCTTCGAAACTGCCCGCGCCTCCGATCGGGGAGGCCGCTGAGGTTCCCGGTGACGCGTTGTGGCCGCTGCGCGGGCTGGTCCGGGTCGCCGGAGACGGCCGGTCCGTCACCGTGGTCGCCGAACACGGAGCCTGTGACGACGGCCCCGCCGTGGACGTGCTGGAGACGGACGGCAGCGTGGTGCTGTCGGCGTCCGTCGTGGGGACCGGCGACGGTGACTGCACCATGCAGCTGCTCGGCAAGGAAATGACGGTGAAACTGAGCCGGCCGATGGGCGACCGGTTGCTGCTGGACGCCTTCACGGGGCAGCCGGTGCCGTACGTGCAGCGGCACAGGGCATGAAAGTCCTTGACTTGAAGTGCGCTTCAAGCTGAAGACTCCCGTTCCAGCCGCCGCACACCGGCCGAACGGGAGGATTCACCATGAAGTACCGCACCATCGGCACCGATCCCGCCACCCGCCGAGAGGTGAGCGTGCTCGCGCTGGGCGCGATGCTGTTCGGCTCACGGACGGACGAGGAGACCTCCTTCGCCGTCCTCGACCGCTACGTCGAGGCGGGCGGCACCTTCATCGACACCTCCGACAACTACGCCTTCTGGGTGGACGGAAGTCAGGGCGGCCAGAGCGAGGAACTGCTCGGACGCTGGCGGCGCAGCCGCGGCATCGGCGACGAGATCGTCATGGCCACCAAACTCGGCGCCCGCCCCCTGGCCCCGGGCACCAGCTACGTCGACAACGCGGAGGGCCTGTCGGCGAAGACGATCCGCGAGTCGGCCGAGCGCAGCCGGGAGCGCCTGGGGGTGGAGAGGCTGGACCTGCTGTACGCGCACATCGAGGACCACACCGTCCCCCTCCGCGAGACCGTCGAGGGCTTCGCCGCACTCGTCGCCGAGGGCACCGTCGGCCTGCTGGGCGTCAGCAACCACGCGATCTGGCGGGTGGAACGGGCCCGCGCGCTCGCCGCAGCGGCCGGACTGCCCGGCTACGAGGTCCTCCAGTACCAGCACAGCCACCTGCGCCCGCGCACCGACATACCCGGCGACCTCTTCCCCGACGGCAGTCTCGGCCACGCGGGCGCCGAACTGCAGAGCTACCTGCGGGCCGAGCCCGGTCTGACCCTGATCGCGTACTCACCCCTGCTCACCGGCGCCTACACGCGCCCGGACAAGCCCCTGCCGCCCGACTACGACCACCCCGGCACCTTGGCCCGGCTCGCCGCCCTGAACGACGTGGCCCGCGAGACGGGCGCGACCGTCAACCAGGTCGTGCTGGCCTGGCAGCTGGGCGGGGAGGCGCCGATCATTCCGCTGGTCGGGGCGTCGTCGGTGGCGCAGTTGGAGGAGAATCTGGCTGCGGTGGATCTCGAGCTGACGGGGGAGCAGCGGCAGAGGCTGGACGCGGCGCACTGAGCGCTCCGTACGGTCAGTCTTCTGTTCCCGCGAATCGGTCGAGCAGTGCGTCGAGTCCGGTGGCCAGGCCTTCGGGTCCGCCGGGCTCGGCGAGCGCGGTGGCGATTTCCCGCAAGGTGGGCAGTTCCTGGGGTGAGAGGCGGTGCAGGCCCATACGGAAGGCGGGGTCCGTTTCTTCGGGGTTGTCGACCATGGGGCGCAGTTCCATGGACACATAGCCGAGGAGCCAGGCGGTGAACGCCCGGAAGACGGCGGAGGCGCGGGCCTCGTCGAGGCCGGCACCCCGGAGGAGTGCGAGCACGCGCTCGTGGTCGCGCAGTACGGCGAGGGGCCGCCGAGCCAGCGGGACCGCCAGCATGCGGGTGGCGAGCAGCGGCACCGCCTGGGGGTGGGCGAGGCAGACCTCGTACATCGACCGCGCGATGCGGTGGAGCTCGGCGCGCCATGTGCCCTCGGCCGCCGCGGGCTCCGCGGTCAGGCGTTCCTCGAGCTCCAGGTAGAGAGCTTCGACCAGGCCGTCGAGGAGAGCGTCCTTGCTGGCTGCGTACCGGTAGAGCGCCATTGCCTCCACGCCGAGCTCGGACCCCAGTCGGCGCATGCTCAGCGCGCTGAGGCCCTCCCGGTCCACCAGCTCCAGAGCGCTGGCCAGCACGCGCTCCCGGCTCAGCCGGCCGTAGCGGCCGCGATCGCTCGCGCGACGCGCGGGATCGTCGGTTCCCTCGCCGTTGCGTCGAGCCCCGGCCTGCTCCTTCGCCATGCCCAGCCTCCCGAGAGTCAGCCGTTCAGTTCCTGTACGTGTTGACTCTATGCGCTTCCGGGCGCAAAGTGTACGTATACGACGTAAATATACGCCATGGAGACTCGCTGAGACGTCTCCGTTCCCCAAGGACGCAAGAAGCGGGGAGCAAGTACATGACAGTTCATCGCCTCCGGCAGCAACCAGTCGCCCACGCCTCGCGCGCCCTGTACGGCGTGACCTCCGGCCGTGCCGTCGGCGCGGGCCGTGCGAGGGAACCGGACGTGCCCTTCGCCGTGACCCGGATCAGCCACGAAGCGCGGCGCGCCGCGCAGCGTGTGCTGGCCTCGGGCTGGGTGACCACCGGCCACGAGACGGAACTCTTCGAGAGCGAGTTCGCAGCCCGTGTCGAGGCCGAGCACGCGATCGCGGTGAGTTCGTGCACGGCAGCGCTCGAACTGGCGCTGCGGGCCCTGCGGCTGCCGGCCGGCGGGACGGTCCTGGTCCCCGCCGTGACGTTCTGCGGCGCTGCCCAGGCGATCCTGCACGCCGGGCTGCGGCCTGTGCTGGTCGACGTCGATCCACGTACGGCGATGCCGACCCCGGCCACCGTTGCCCGGGCGGCCCGGGCGTGCGGATGCCCCCAGGCGATGATGGTCCTGCACTACGCCGGGGCCCCGGCACCGGTCGCCGAGTTGGCGCGGGCCGCGCGCCTGCCCTTGTCCCACGTCGTCGAGGACGCCGCACACGCCCTGGGCACGTCGGTGGGCGACCGGCCTGTGGGGAACCTGTCAGCGGCGACCTGCTTCAGCTTCTACGCCACCAAGAACCTGCCCATCGGTGAGGGCGGCATGGTGACCACGGACGACCCGGAGCTCGCCCTGCGGGTCCGCCGCGCGAGGCTGCACGGAATGTCCACCGACGCATGGCGGCGGCACCAGCCCGGCCGCAACTGGCGGTACACCGTCGACGAGGCCGGCCTGAAGGCCAACATGACGGACATACAGTCCGCCATAGGACGGGCCCAGTTCCGTCACTTCGACGACTGGCAGCGACGACGCAGGGCAGTGGCCGAACGGTACGCGGCGGCGCTGGAGGCCGTCCCCGGCCTCGAGCCGCTGGACGTTCCCACCCCGGGGCGGCACGCCCACCACCTGTACGTCGTGCGGGTACTGGAGGAGTACGGGACCGGGCGCGACGAACTGATCGACCAGCTCGCGGACCGTGGCATCGGCACCTCGGTCCACTTCATCCCGCTGCACCACCTGCCGCACTTCCGGCGCACCGCGACCACTCCACCGGGCGGCCTGGCGGGAGCGGACACGCTGTTCCCCCAACTGCTGTCCCTGCCCCTGCACCCCGGGCTCACCGATCAGGCGGTCGACCGGGTCTGCGGGGAGCTGATCCGGCTCGCACCGCGACCGGCCGGCAGACCGCACTCCCTTGTGAGCCCGACGGCCTCGCCACCTGCCGTCATGGTGGGCGTCCACCCGGAGGACCCCTGATGTCCCCGCGCCGCCGGTGGTCCGGGTGGCCGTCGAGGCGAAGCCTCCGGACGGGCACCCGGCCGCGTCGCCGACTGCTGGGCCGCGTGCTGATATGCCTGGCGGTTGCCGTGCTCGCCCTGCTCGGGCTCGGTGTCGGCGGTGTCTGGTGGGCGACGAACCACTACGGTGACCAGGTCACCCGGATACCCGACGCCTTCCCGGACGGACCGCGGCCCGAGGACGGAAGCGGTGGCGGTACCACCTTCCTGCTGGCCGGTGTCGACAGCCGCTCTGCGAAGCCGACCACCGGCGAGGACGCCGAGGCCTCCCTGTGGAAGTTCGGTGCGCAGCGCAGCGACACCCTCATGCTGGTGCATCTCGCCCCCGGTGAGCACGCGTCGTACACGGTCTCGATCCCCCGCGACAGCTGGGTGCCCATCCCCGGGCACGGTTCCGCGAAGATCAACGCCGCGTTCTCCTGGGGCGGCCCGCCGCTCCTCATCCAGACGGTCGAGCATCTCACCGGAGTCAAGGTCGACCACTTCGCCGTCATCGACTGGCACGGCTTCAAGTCCCTCACCGACGCGGTCGGTGGCGTGCCCGTGGCCGTGCACGAGAACTCCTACGACCCGGAGCAGCAACGGCACTTCACCGCGGGCACCCACACCATGAACGGCGACGAAGCGCTTTCCTACGTCCGTCAGCGCCACGGCCTGCCGGGCGGGGAGCTGGACCGGATCAAACGGCAGCAGCAGTTCCTGCGGGCCCTCGTCGGTGAGATCCGCGGCGACGTGAGCATCACCAACCCGCTGAAGATCAACCGGACGCTCGATGCGATCACCCGGACCGTGAGCGTGGACGACCGTATGTCCAACGGCGACCTGCGCGACCTGGCGCTCGGCCTGCGCCACCTGCACACCGCGGACGCTCGCTTCACGACCGCGCCGATCGTCCGGCCGGACCGGATCGACGGCCAGTACGTGCTGATTCTCGACAGGGGCAAGCTGCGCGCACTGTGCCAGAGGACCGAGGCAGGAGATCCACCGTGAACGCGACCAAGCCGGCCGACGCCGCTGCGCCCACACACCGCAAGCGCGTCCTGGTGATCTGTGAACTGGACGGCTACTCGAACACGGTGAGGCCCACCGAGATCCACCGCTTCCTGCGACGACGCGGGCACGAGGTGCACCTGTTCGACGTTGCGGACTTGGCCGTCACACCCAGCGCGGGCTCACTGTTCGGCAGAAGGCTCCCGGGCCCCCGTCCCCGCCAAGTCGCGCTGTACGCGACCGAGGCGGTGTCCTCGCTGATCACGCGCCATGGGGGACCCGGCAGACGCTTCCTCTCGTACTACGCGCTGACCGCCGGTCTCAGCCTGCGCCGTGCCCTCTTGAGGGCGCGCCTGCCGCTCGACGCCTTCGACCTGGTCATGTGCGTCCACCCGTGCGCCGCTGAGGTGCTGACCGGCGTCACCTCCGCTCGCACGTGGTACGACTGCCCCACCCCGTTCTCGGACGAGCTGTACAACGAGGGCAAGCTGACCGACCGGCAGCATCGCAGGCTTCGCCGCCGGGAAATCAGGCTCCTGGAAAAGGTCGACGTACTGTCGTACTTCTGGGTGACGTATGCGCAATACGCCGTCGAGCACTACGGCATCTCGGGCCGGAACATGGTGCGCCTCGACTGGGGGTGCGACCCCTCGCCCGAGCGCGCCCACTTCGCGGCCCCGCCGCGGATCGTCTATCTGGGTTCTCTGAGCTCCCGATTCATCGACCTGCCCCTCCTCGCACGTCTCTCCCAGCGCTACCCGATCGACGTCTACGGTGGACCACCCCCAGATCCGCGCCTAGGTCTGCGCTATCGCGGCTATGCGTCTGCTGACGTCGTGAAGAACTACCAGTTCGGTTTGATCACCTGTACTCGGGATGCACTGAGAAGCAACGGATTCTCCGCGAAACACCCGCAGTATCTCGCGTACGGGCTTCCGGTCCTGGTTCCCGCCTGGCGGAACCATCTGGAACTGCTGAAGGGCTCTGTCCCTTACACGGAGGAGACGTTCACAGACGTCATCGACTCCCTCGCTGTCCAGCACGAATGGCAGTCGGCGAGTGATCAGGCGTATACGCAGGCACAGCAGCTCAGTTGGGACATGACACTGCGCCCCCTGGAATCCGTGCTGGCCGACGACACCACCATGTGAAGGAGTGACATGGACATCAGGGAGTACTTTCGGCTGCTGCGCCTGCACTGGGTCACCCTGTTCCTCCTGACGGTGTTCGGGGCGGCCAGCGGTGTCGCGCTGGCCTATGCTCAGCCGCCGCCGTACGAGGCGAAGTCCGAGATGATCGTGACGGCATCGAGCCGCGGCTCCGACCTCGAAGAGGACTACCAGGGTGCGCTCCTCGCGCAGAAGCGCGCGCAGGCCTACACCCCGGTGCTCACCTCTGACGCCGTGCTCAACAGGCTCATCAAGGACCTGAACCTCCCGTATTCGCCGGACAGACTCCGCGGTGAGATCAGAGCCGCCAACCCCGCCGAGTCCGCGGCCATCAATGTCGCGGTCGAAGACAGGTCGCCCCAGCGCGCGAAGGCCATTGCCGACGGACTGGGACCGGCCCTCTCCGCCACCATCAACGAGGCGGAGAGCAGCGATTCCAGTGTCCGGGTGACAACCTTGGACCCCGGCAGTGCCGTGGCGAGGCAGGTACCGCGATCCACAGCCTTCAACGCCGCTCTGGGCGGGGCCCTGGGGCTCCTTGTCGGACTTGTCTGGTCGGTGCTCCGTGAGCTCTCCAACCGGCGCGTACGCGATGCCGAGGACCTGATGCGGGCCTGCGACGTGCCGGTTCTCGGCGTCGTCCGCGGCCGGCAGGCCATCCGGGAGATGGCCTCACTGCCCGGCGGAGCCCCCTCCGAGGTCGTCGAGGGTTATCGGCTGTTCGCGCTCAACCTGCAGTCCCGCCTCCCGGAATCCGGGGATCACTCCTACGCCGTGGCCTCTCCGAGGGGCGGCGACGGAGCGCCGTGCGCCGCCGTGGGCCTGGCGATCGCCCTGGCGCACAGTGGACAGTCGGTGATACTCGTCGACGCCGATCTCACCAGCCCGAGTGTGGCCCGGCTGCTGAAACTGTCGGGGCCCGAGGGCCTCACCGACGTACTGACCGGTCGGCTGCCGCTCGACTCCGCTCTTCAGGAGTGGCGTGAAGGAGTCTCCCTTCGTGTGCTGGCCGGTCCCGAATCGTCCCCCGGCACGGCTCCCGCGCCGACGGTCCTGCGGCAGAACGACCTCATCCCGCTCTGCGAAGAACTCGAACAGCGAGCGGATGCCGTGATCTTCGCCTCGCCACCCGTGCTGACGGGCGCCGACGCGGTGCTCCTGGCCCGCGTCGCCGGACAGGCCGTGATCGTGGCCGATCAGAACAAGACCCTCGACCATGAGGTTCGCAGGGCCGTCCACTGCCTCCGCAACATCGGTGCCCCCGTTCTCGGGACCGCCCTCTTCGGGGCGACACATCGGCGAGACCGCATGGGTAACGGCGCGTTCGGTCAAGCGGGTTACGACACGCGGGAACGGGAGACACCGCCGGCGACTCCGCACACAGCGAGGGAACGTGCCCCCGCCTCGGCTCCCTTCGATCCCGATCACAAGGTGGCGGCCGTTTCCGGCTCGCACTTTCGTTTCGACGACAACATGGCGTCGAAGGTCAACAGGGAGGCGGGCCATGGGCTCTGACACAGCGAAACCCAGCGTGGCGTTCTACACCGTTTCGGACCGACGGTATTTCCTCGGCCTGGTGGGCCTGCTCAACTCCCTGCGCCTCATGGGCCATGACGAACCCGTGGTCGTCGTGGACGCCGGGTTGACGACAGAGCAGCGACAGCTCCTCACCGGACACGTCACGCTCCTCCCCGCCCCGTCGGACACGGTGTCGTACTACCTGTTTCCGGTGGGACCGATGCGCCTCCCCGCCGACGTGATGGTGGTGATCGACGCCGACATCATCGTCACTCGGCCGCTCACCAGCCTCGTACAAGACGCGCGGGACGGCAGGATCGTGGCGTTCGTCGATCCCCTGAAGGACAGATTCCACCCCGAGTGGCAGACCGCCCTCGGTCTGGGTCCGCTGCGTCGGCATCCATATCTCAACGCGGGAATGCTTGCCTTCCCGGAGTCGCTGGGCGATCGGCTGCTGCCGATGTTGACGCAAGCCCAGCAGACCGTCGACGTACGACAGACCAAGTACGGCGGGGCAAAGGAGCTGACCCCCTTCTACTTCGGTGACCAGGACATGATCAACGCGCTGCTCGCCTCACGGTTCACCGAGGAGGAGTCGGCGCTTCTGGAACACCGGCTTGCTCCGCACCCACCGTTCCCCGGGCTGCGCTGCGTCGACGAACGGCGCCTGCTCTGCAGGTACCCCGACGGAACCGAACCGTTCGTCCTCCATCACATCACCGCGAAGCCCTGGCTGCGGGCCACCGCCAGCAACGTCTACTCCAGGCTCTTGTCGAGGCTCCTCCTCGCCCCGGACGTCGCTCTTCGACTCGAGCCGCAGCAGGTGCCCCTGCGGCTGCGTCACGGGCGGTTGGCCTCCGTCGACCGAGCACGTGCGGATCTGGCCGACGGCATCCGCGAGGAGCTGCTGTGGATGCACCGACTCGGCATCCGGACCCGTCTGGCCAAGTGGCGCGCCGGTCACGCCACCGGGTGACATGACCGTGGACGGCGGTCGGACCCCCGACCAGCAGGACGCCATACCGCGCGCCGAGCTGAAGCGACGCGCCGCAGCCGGTGTTCTGATCGTGAGCACCCGCGGGATGGTCATTCTCCTCGTCGGCTTTGCCGGCAACCTGGCCCTGGCCCGGCTTCTCACACCGAGCGACTTCGGTGTGGTGGCGATCGGCATGTCGTTCGTCGTCTTCGCCCAGCTCGTCTCCGACGGCGGTCTCGGCGCCGGTCTCATCAGGCGCCCGGAGCCGCCGAGCCGAAGCGAGCTCGGAGCGCTGACGGCACTGCAACTCGGGGTGACGGTGACGGCCGTGCTCCTGGCGGTGGCGGTCGCTGCACCGTTGGGCAACCGGGTCGGCTGGACCGTGGCGGTCATGGTGGCGTCCATGCCGCTGGTCGCCCTGCAGTTTCCGGGTCGCATTCTGCTGGAACGAGCCCTGCTCTACCGGCGTCTCGCAGTGGTCGAGGTGACGCAGGTGGTCGGCTTCTACGCCTGGGCGCTGGTCACCGTGATCGCCGGGTTCGGAGTCTGGGGGCTGGCCACGGCAACGGTGGTGCGGGCCGCGATAGGGACAGGCGCGGTGGCGGTGGCGTGTCCCGGCTCTCTGATGCGGCCCGTCTGGTCGATCCGTCTCATCCGGCCTCTCGTGGGCTTCGGGTTGCGTTTCCAGGCGGTCAACGCCACCTGGCTGGTCGGGACCGAGGCTCTCAGCGTGTCCGTGGCCGCGATCAGCGGTGTCGCGGCGCTGGGACTGTGGAGTCTCGTCCGACGAGTGATGGAGCTTCCCCGCCAGGTCCTCATGGCTCTGTGGCGGGTCTCGTTCCCCACCATGTCCCGGTTGGTCGCGGCGAAGGAAGACGTGTCGCATCTCGTGGAGCGCGCGGTCGGTATGGCCGCGGTCGGGCTCTGCTTCGTGCTGACCGGTCTCGTCGGCGCGGCTCCCGGACTCATTCCGGGCCTTTTCGGCGAGCAGTGGCAGCCGGCCACCGTGATATTCCCCGGTGTCTGTTTCGGACTGGCGCTCAGCGGGCCCGTCTCGGTGGCGACACAGGGATATCTCTACGCGGTCGAGGACGCGGGAGCCGTCCTGCGCTCGGCGTTGCTGCACACGGCCCTCTGGTTCGCCGTGACGCTTCCGCTGCTTCCGGTGATCGGGGTCGCCTCGATCGGAATGGGCGGAGTGGCAGCCGGGGTGGGCGAAGTGACGGTCCTCGTCCGTGCGACCGCCCGGCGGCTGCGTGCCAGGTTGCTGCGCCCGCTTCTCGCCCCGCTCGGAGTCGGTGTGGTCTCGGCCTCGTTCGGGTGGTACCTCGGCCGGCGCTGGGGGGAGCATCTCCTTTCGGGGATCCTCTCCGGTGGCTGTGCCATGGGACTCTTCGTCGTGGGGCTGGCCGTCCTCCGGCGTCAGCTGCTGCGGGACACGTTGCGGTTCGCCGCACTCACGGTGCGCTCCGCCGCGTCGGGCAGACGCTCCGACGGCTGATGTCCGGTCCGGGCTTCGAAGGCTTCGCAGGATCGTGCCAGAGCGGTCACCAGACCGATGGACAGGTAGAAGAGCGTACGCAGGACCGCCCCTTCGAAGCTGGACTCGGCGAAGAAGATCAGCAGTTGAGCCAGCAGGGTGAGACCGATGACGCGTGACACCGTCCTCGTCTGCCGTCGGGAGAAGAAGAAGACCGCTGTCCCGATCAGTGACACGGAGACAAGGACGCCGAGCACCGGACCGAAGGACAGCATCTGCTGCAGATAAGTGTTGTGGACACCCAGCAGGAGTTCCGGGTCCTGGTCCGGTACGACACCTCCGCCGTAACCGAGGAAAGGCCGAGCCGGCAGCTTGTCCATGGCCGCGTCAACGAGATCCTCGCGGAGGAAGAGGTTGGTGGGGCTGAACCGGTTCTTGAAGAATTCCCTGGTGTAGGGATTGAAGCTGTGCAGCAGGACGACTCCGGTGGCCGTCGCGGCTCCGGCCGCCGCGATTTTCCCCAGCGTCCGGCTGTCGATGCTGCGGCGGCGGAGAACGGACCCTGCGGCGGCGATCAGAGCCGTGATGACGAGGGCGAGGATCACCCCTCTGGACTGGGTGAAGGCCACCGCGATCAGCAGAACGAAGCCGGCACGGGTGAAACGGCGATCACGGTGGACGTGCCCCCAGTAGAAGAGCAGCGGGATGAAGAACGCCAGAACGGTTGCCAGGTTGTTCGACCTGCCGAGTACAGGATGTGACAGACGGCTGTAGTAGGTGAGATTGCCGCCGGAGTCCGCGTCGGGATCCAGATCCTGGGGGGCGAACCCGGGTACGTGCAGCAGAAGCAGTACCGCCGGAATGGTGACCAGGTAGGCGTACCGCTTGACATAGACCATGACGCGTGACGGCGACACACCTTCCAGTTCTCGCACGACGAACAGATAGGCGATGAGGCCTTCGACGTAACTGGCCGTCGCGCGCATCGTCGTCAGCCTGCTCTGGGTCCACAGCATCGACAGGGCGCAGACGAGCGCCGGGATGCACAGCAACGCGAAGAGCCAGGGATATCCGACATTCAGCGGCCGGCTCGCGCAGTCGACGACGAGCGTCACCGCCATGGCGGCGATGACGATGTCGAGGAGGGACACCGCCTCGATCGTCGATGCCGGGGTCAGTACCCGTACGGGCATCGCGGCGGCCATGAGTGTGAGCGTGAGTGCGATCCGGGACCGTCGGTCCAAGGGTGCCGCGCCTGACTCCTTCATCGCTTCACCTCACCCGTTGACCAAGTCGGACATGTCCGTGGTACTGTACGTATACGTCGTAAACATACATTAATCGGGCCCTTGGGGCCAGTGCTGTCCGATCTGCCGCGCTGTGGCCCGGTGCGACGCCGTCCGGGGTGGTGAGTTTCCGTGTTCCCTGGTTCTTCGAGGGAGGCTGCCGTGATCGAAGCGGCTCATGCCTCGCTGACGGCCGACGTCGTGATCGTCAACTGGAACGCGGGGCACCATCTGCGCGACTGTCTGGATGCGATCGCCGGAGCCGACCAGTCGGAGCTGTGCGTGCGGCGGATCATCCTTGTGGACAACGCCTCCAGCGACGACTCCCTCTGCGGTCTGCCCGCGTGCGACATCCCGCTCGACCTGGTGCGCAACTCCCGCAACCGGGGCTTCGCGGCCGCCTGCAATCAGGGTGCCGCCCGGGGCGACAGCGACTTCCTGCTCTTCCTCAACCCGGACACGAAGCTGTATCCGGACACCTTGCGGGTCGTCGGCCGGTTCCTGCGGACGCCGACCGCGGAGAGCTTCGGTATCTTCGGGGCGCGCATGGTGGACGAACTCGGTCGCCCGGAGATCTCCTGCTCGAGATTCCCCAGCCTGCGCATCTACGTCGGCGCCATGACAGGGCTCGACCGGGTGGTGCCCGCCCTCTTCCCGCCGCACCACCTGCGGCCGGACGAGTTGACGGGGTCGGGTCCCGTCGACCAGGTCATCGGTGCCTTCTTCCTGGTGCGCCGACCGCTGTTCACCGAACTGAACGGCTTCGACGAGCAGTACTTCCTGTACCTGGAAGAGGTCGACTTCGCTCTGCGGGCACGCCGTCTCGGCTGGCCCTCGTACTACATCGGGGAAGCGCGGGTCTACCACGCGGAGGGCGTCAGTTCGGCCCAACTCGGGGCCTGGCGACACTATCTGACGCTGTGCAGCCGCAGCCGTTACGCGTTCCTGCACTGGAGCAGGCCTCAGGCGTGGCTCCTGACGGCCCTGAGCCTGTCCCTGGAGCCGTTGGCGCGGCTGGCGGCGGCGGTGCTTCGCGGTCGGCGTGCGGAACTGCGGACCTCACTCGCAGTCCACTGGAAGTTCCTCCGCCGGCTTTGTCGCCGCCGGCCGGGTCCGATTTCGTCCGGCGCCCCACCGGGGACCGACGGCTGATCCCACCTCATGCATGAGGCTCTCCCAGATTGACCAAATCGGCCGCATCGAGGTATTCGGAAGGGGAGAAGATGAAACTGACACGGGTACTCGTCACCGGGGGACAAGGCTATCTCGGCTCTGTTGTCAACGAGTTGTTGTCCCGCAGCGGATATGAGGTCGTCTCACTGGACAGCGGCTACGTGTCGGACACCCGAACCGCCCTGCCTCATGTCACGTACGTACAAGGGGATGTGCTGGATGCCGCGTCCTGGCGGACGGTACTGGCGGACGTCGACTCCGTGGTCCACCTCGCTGCGATCGTCGGAGATCCCGCATGCGGCGTGGACGAGGATCTGGCGATGGCGACGAACTACCTCGGCACGATCCGGGTCATGGAGGCGTGCAGGAAATTCGGCGTGGGCCGGATCATCTTCGCGTCCACGTGCAGCAACTACGGCAGCACCCAGGGTGAACAGGCCGACATCTGGTCCCCGCTCAACCCCCAGTCGGTCTATGCGCAGACCAAAGTGCTTGCGGAGCACTATCTCCTCTCGGCGCACAATGCCGGACCTGAGCCGTGCATCCTGCGCTTCGCGACGCTGCACGGTGTGTCTCCCCGTATGCGCTTCGACCTGGCCGTGAACATCATGACGGCCGGTGCTGTCGCCCAGGGGCGGATCGTCGTCCACGGAGGGTCTCAGTGGCGTCCCTTCCTCCACGTCCGCGACGCTGCTTCGGCGATCCTGAAATGCCTCAAAAGAAGGCCGGCCTCGTTGGCCGCGGTGTACAACTGCGGCTCGAACGAGGAGAACTACCTGATCAAGGATCTGGCCGAACTGGTCCTGCAGGAGGTCCCCGGATCGACGATCGACCTCCTCGGGGACGAGTGCGATCCGCGGAACTACCGAGTGGATTTCTCTCCCATACGGCAGAGCCTCTCGTTCACGAAGGATTTCCGGGTCGTCGACGGTGTGCGCGAGATTCGCGATGCGATGGTGAACGGCGCGTACCAGGACTACCTGTCTCCTCGGTACAGCAATTATCTGCGGGCCCTTGAAGCGTCGAAGCAAAGGGTGTCGTGAAAACCGGGGCTTGACTCTGTGCTCACGACGGGGCATATTCAAGTTTACGATGTAAATATACGCTATCGACGGAGCCTGATATGAGGGCCTCGGACAGTCGCCCGGACCACTGCGCGATCACCCCTTACAGCCGACGGGCAGGCAGCTCGCGGGTCCGCGTCTTCGAATGGCTGGACCGCGTCGACACCGACTTCACCGTCAGCAGCTATGCCTCACTCGCCGACGCCGCCCCCGCCCGTCTTGCCCGGCACCCCATGGCCGTGGCGCAGGCGGAACTCCGGCTGCACCAGCTCGTGACCGCGCGGCCGAGGCGGCTGCTGCTGCACCGGGAGGCCTCGCCGCTCAGCCGCGGCTGGTGGGAGCGGCGCCTGCTCGCGAGCGCCGAATTCGCCGTGTACGACTTCGACGACGCCCTGCAGTGGGATCACGGTGCCGGAGGTCTGGCGCGCAGGCTGGCACCCAAGGCCGACAAGGCACGGACCGCCGTGCGTCACGCGGACCGCGTCATCGCGGGCAACGACATCCTCGGGGACTGGGCGGCGCATCATCACGGCGACGTCGTGGTGATCCCCAGCTGCGTGGCGCCGGAGGACTACACGCCGAAGACCTCCTACGCGCTGCACGATCCACCGCGGCTCGGCTGGATCGGCTCGCGCGACAACGAGGCGTACCTGCTTCTTGTGGCGGGAGCGCTGGAAGAGATCCACCGCAGCAGCGGCGCGCGCCTGACACTCGTCGGTACGACGCAGCCTTCCCTGGGCCGTCTGGAGGCCTTCATCGACCGTGTCGCCTGGAGCCCGCACAGCGAGCGGACCGTACTGGCCGACATGGACATCGGTCTGATGCCCCTGCCCGCGACCACCTACAGCCTGGGCAAGTGCGGCTACAAGCTGCTCCAGTACGGAGCCGCGGGTGTGCCCTCGGTGGCCACGCCGATCGGGGTGAACGCCGACATCCTGCGTCAGTTCCGGATGCCGGCAGCCCGCGACGACGGTGACTGGACCGAAGCGGTCCGGGCGCTGCTCGACGGCTCGGACGCCGCCCGCGAGCGGCTGGGACGCGGCGCCCGGGCCGTCGTCCGCCGGCGCTACTCGTACGACGCCTGGCTTCACCGATGGAAGGCGGCTCTGGAACTCCCAGGGGCGCCGTGACGGCGGCGGCAGGCAAGGAAGGGACACCATCCATGGACACCACTGGTCACCTGCGAGAGCAGGTTCTCCCGCTCATGACCCCGGTGCGCCTCACCTGGCCGCGCCGCGCCCTGGACGTCGCCGTGTCGCTGGTGCTGCTCGTCCTGCTGTCGCCCCTGCTGCTGTTTCTCGCTGTCCTGGTGCGCGCCACGAGCGGTCGGCCGACGATCTTCCGCCAGCGGCGCATGGGTGAGGGCGCGCAGGAGTTCACTCTCTACAAGTTCCGCACCATGCGGCAGGACGCCGCGGGTCCCGGGCTCACCGGCACCTCCGATCCGCGCGTGACCGGCACGGGACGGCAGCTCAGGCGCTTCGGCCTTGACGAACTGCCGCAACTGTTCAACGTCCTGCGCGGGGACATGACCCTGGTGGGTCCGCGTCCGGAGGCCGTCGAACTGGCCCACCGCTATCCGCCGGAGTGCCACTGGGTGTTCCGCCACCGCCCCGGGCTCACCGGACCGTGCCAACTCCGTTCGCGCTCCGACGCGGTGGTGTTCGACGGCAGTCCGGATCCCGAGCGGTACTACCTCGAGGTCATGGTCCCGCGCCGGGTCGCGATGGACGCGAAGCTCCTCGCGCACATCACCCCGGTCACCGTGATTCTCTTCGTCGCCCGCACGCCGTGGTACCTCCTGTCCGCCGCCTGGGAGGGGTCCGGGACCTCCTGCGACGGGGCGGTCGGGGAGGAGAAGCTGCGCACCGAGGGAGGCCGATGCTGATGCGCGCCGTCGTGACCGGGGCAGCCGGGTTCATCGGCTCCCATCTCTGCGAGCACCTGCTGTCCTGTGGCGACGACGTGACAGGCGTCGACGCCATGACGGACTACTACGATCCCGCGCGCAAGCGGGAGAACCTCCACCCCCTGCTGGGCCGGGACCGTTTCACCTTCCGGCAGGAGGATCTGCTGGCAGCGCCCCTGGAGGCGTTCTTCGCCGACGCCGACGCGGTCTACCACCTGGCCGGGCAGCCCGGTGTGCGAGGTTCCTGGGGCCCGGAGTTCGCCGACTACGTGGAACGCAACGTCCTGGCCACCCAGCGCGTCCTCGAGACGGCCCGCGCCACCGGGCTGCGTCGGCTCGTGTACGCCTCCAGTTCGTCGGTCTACGGGGACGCCGAGACGTATCCGACCAGTGAGACGGTGCGTCCGAGGCCCGTCTCCCCGTACGGCGTGACCAAGCTGGCCGCGGAGCACCTGTGCGAGACGTATCGCACCGCTTTCGGTGTGCCCGCCGTATCCCTCCGCTTGTTCAGCGTCTACGGCCCCCGGCAGCGACCCGACATGGCGTTCTCCCGGCTGGTTGCGGCAGCCCTCACCCAGCGGCCGTTCACGCTGTACGGAGACGGTGAGCAGAGCCGCGACTTCACCTACGTCGCGGACGTGGTGACCGCCATGCGCAAGGCCGCGCTCTCGTCATGGAGCGGGGTGGCCAATGTGGGCGGGGGCTCCGAAGTGACGATGAATCAGGTCGTCGGTCTCCTCCGGCTGCTGGGCGCCTCCGTCCGTGTGGTGCGCGTGCCCCGCCGGCCCGGAGACGCCCGTCGTACCGCTGCGGACATCACGGTCGCTCGTGAGGCCTTCGGTTTTCGGCCCGAGACAGGCGTACGGGACGGACTCGCGGCGATGGTGGCAGCCGCGCACACGGGCCGGCCGGTGCCCGCCGCGTGACCGCCGGGCGGCGTCAGACCTGTGCCCCGCGGTAATAGGTCAGGATCTCCGCGGCCGACATCTCACCGTCCTGCTTGCGCCCCAGGAAGTAGTAGGCGGTGGCGTCGTCCATCGCGTAGTTCGCCGGCACCAGGCGGTCGAGGGCACGCAGCCAGAACAGCAGCCCGCGCGCCACGCGGCCCGCGAGAGCGGACCGGGTCAGGCCGCGGACCAGGTGGTCGGCGCTCCACAGCAGTTGAGTACCGGGCCCGGTCACCGGTCCGGCGGCGAGCTCCTCGAAGCGGCGGAAGAGATAGCGGTGGCCGCTCGCGGTGAACCGCGTGAAGTCGTGGGCGCCGGCGTGCACTTGCTGCAGGAACGGGGTCTCGGCGTAGACGAGCCCGTCGTCCCGCAGGACCCGGTGGACTTCCGCCACGACCCGGGCCGGATCGAGAACGTGCTCGAGTACGGCCTGCACCAGCACCGCGTCGACGCTCGCCGAGGACAGCGGAATCTGGTGGGCGTCGGCGATCAACTGCGTCACGGTGCTGCCGACGATGTCGAACCCGATCACCTGGACGCGCGGATCGCGGTAGACGGCACCCACGCCGTTGCCGACGGTGGCCCCGCCGACGACGAGCAGCAGCGGCGCGCGACCGGGAAGGGTCCGCAGCAGCAGCTCGACGTTCCGGGCCGCGACGCGGTTGGGCGGTTTGAAGATGCGGCGCAACGGCGCCGGCAGTCCGTCGGCGCCGGCGGCGCGGCGCGGCCGTTCGGAATCGGTGCCGCCGGCCGCCGCCACGACGGCCTTGCGGTCCACGACGCTGCGCTCGAAGTCGACCAGGACCGGCCACCGGCCGGCGACGGGAAAGGCCATGGGAACGCGGTGGGGGCAGCCGGGCGCGGTGCAGTTGAAGCCCCCGGGCCGCGAGACCAGCGGCGACCGGCAGCGGGGGCAGACCAGCAGATGCTCGACGGCGTTCACGTCGGCCAGGACCATGCGCGTTCCTCCGGCGATCGTCTCAGGTGTCCATCTTCTGATGAATTGACGCATGGTGCCCGATAGAGTAATGATGTACGTATACAGCGTAAATATACGACTTACCTCGACGGTGGTGATCGACCATGCAGAACGGGACGCTCGTGACCGGCTCGGGGCGGTCGGACGGCGAAGCCGTGGGCTGGCCCGCGACGCCCCCACAGGTGGCACCGGCGGCGACGCTGCCGACACCGCCGGTGCTGCCCCGTATCAAGGTCCTTCACGTCATCACCCGCTTCGAGGCGGGAGCCGGTGGCAACACGCTGCTGTCGGCAGAGGGAATGGACCCCGAGCGGTACGAGGTGTGGATCGCCGGGGTCCCGGGGGGTGACCTCTGGGAACCGGCGCGCGCCGCCGGACTGCGCACGGCCGAGATACCGGGGTTCCGGCACACCCTGACCCCCGTGGACCTCCTGGTGCTGTGGAGGCTGGTGCGCCTGGTCCGCCGTGAGCGGTTCACCGTCGTGCACACCCACTCGGGGAAGGGGGGGTTCCTCGGGCGGGCCGCCGCGCGGCTGTGCCGTACGCCCGTGGTGGTGCACACCTTCCACGGCTTCAGCTTCCACCCGTACATGTCGCGCCGTCGGCGCACGGCGTACCGCTGGCTGGAGCGGGCGACGCGGCGCTTCACCCACCGCTTCCTCGCTGTCGCGCCGCGCGTCGCCCGAGAGGCGGTCGACGAGCGCCTGGCCCCACCGGGTCTGGTCCACGTGGTGCCGTCGGCCGTGGACCTGGGGCACATCCCCGAGGGGTTCGACCCCGTCGCGCGCCATGTACTGGGTGTGCCTCGCGAAAAGACCCTCATCGGCACCGTCGGCCGTATCGACTACCAGAAGGCCCCTTGGGACTTCGTCCGCATGGCGGCCGCGATCCGTGCCGATCACCCCGGCACCGCGTTCGTCGTGATCGGCGACGGACCGCTGGAGGACGAGGTCCGGCGACTCGCCGCGGAACTGGACGTCGACGTGACCTTCACCGGATACCGGCCGGACGCGTCCTGGCTGGTGGCAGGGCTGGACGTCTTCGTGATGACGTCGCTCTACGAGGGCCTCGGCCGCGCGCTCACCGAGGCGCTGGCCGCTGCTCGGCCAGTCGTCGCCACGGCTGTCAACGGTGTACCCGATCTGGTCGAGCACGGCGCCACGGGCCTGCTCGTACCGCCGGCCGATCCCGAGGGCGAGGCGCGGGCGGTCTCCTGGCTGCTCGACCACCCGGGGGAGGCCGCCGAGATGGGGCGGCAGGGGCGCCGGCGGGTCCGTACGTCCTTCGCGCCCCAAGCCATGTGCGCGGCCGTCGACGACTGCTACCGCGAGCTGCTCGGCCTGCCGCCCCTCCATGACCGGGTGGCAACCGGCACGAGCCGGACCCGGGGAACCGCCCCCGGTCCGTGAACCGAGCGTCGGAGCCCCGCTCCCCGTCCCTGAACCGAGCGTCCACCGGGGGACACGCCTCCGACGACACGCCCACCACGGAGACCACCATGCGCCTGACAGTCATCGGTACCGGATACGTAGGAGCGGTCCACGCCGCCTGCATGGCGGAGATCGGGCACGAGGTGCTCGGCGTGGACATCGACGCGGAGCGGATCGGTGCGCTCGGCGCCGGCAGACCCCCGTTCTACGAGCCCGGCCTGTCCGGCATGCTCAAGCGGATGGTGGACGCGGGGCGGCTGCGCTTCACCACCTCACTGGCCGAGGCCGCCCGGTTCGCCGGCACGCACTTCGTCTGTGTCGGCACCCCCCAGCAGCCCGGTTCGGGTGCCTCCGATCTGAGGTACGTCGAGGCCGCCGTGGACGGCCTGGCCGCGCATCTGCACGACAGCGGACACGACCGCGTCCTGGTTGTCGGGAAGTCAACCGTCCCCGTCGGTACCGCCGACCGACTGGCCCGGCGGCTGCGGGCCGTCGATCCCACTGCCGATGTCGCCTGGAACCCGGAGTTCCTGCGGGAGGGCTGCGCGGTCCAGGACACTCTGCGGCCCGAGCGCATCGTGGTGGGCGTCCGCTCGGTGCCTGCCGAAGCGCGGCTGCGTGCCCTCTATGCGCCCCTCCTGGCGGCCGACATACCGGTCTTCGTCACCGACCCCGCCACCGCCGAACTCGTCAAAGTGGCCTCGAACTCCTTCCTCGCGACCAAGATCTCCTTCATCAACGCCATGGCGGAGATCTGCGACGCGACGGGCGCCGACGTGCTCACGCTGGCCCGGGCGATGGGCGCGGACTCCCGCATCGGGCCCCGGTTCCTCGCACCCGGGCTCGGCTTCGGCGGCAGCTGCCTGCCCAAGGACATACGGGCCTTCGCCGCACGGGCCGAGGAACTCGGGCAGGGCGAGTCGGTGGCGTTCCTGCGCCAGGTCGACGAGATCAACACCCGCCAGCGCGAGCGCACCGTCGCCCTCGCCCAACGGGTCGTGGGCGGCGACTTCGCGCAGCGGAACGTCGCGGTCCTGGGCGCCGCCTTCAAGCCGCGCAGCGACGACGTACGGGACTCCCCGGCGCTCGCCGTCGCGGACGCGATCCGGCGCCGCGGAGCCCAGGTCCGCGTGCACGACCCCGAGGCGGTCGACAACGCCCGCGCGGCGTACCCCGCACTGCAGTTCGCCCTCGACGTGACCAAGGCGTGCGAGCAGGCCGATGTCGTCCTGCACCTGACCGAATGGCCCCAGTACCGGGAGCTCGACCCCGCGGCCCTCGCCACGGTGGTGCGCACCCCGGTCATCGTCGACGCGCGCAACATCCTCGACCCGGTGGTCTGGAGCGCCGCGGGCTGGACGCTGTGCGCCCCGGGTCGACCACGGCTCGGCTGACCGGCAGGAGAGAGCTCATGCGTGTCGTGGTGTCCGGCGGGAGCGGCTTCCTGGGATCGCATCTGTGCGAAGCGCTGCTGCGCAGGGGCGACCGCGTCTGCTGCCTGGACAACTTCTCGTCGGGCCGGGCATCCAACGTGGCCGACCTGCTCAACGAGTCCGGATTCGTGCTCACCCCGGCCGACGTCACGGAGCGGCTCAGGGTCGACGGCGACGTCGACGCCATCGTGCACCTCGCGAGCCCGGCGTCCCCGTTCGACTACGGCCGTCATCCACTGGAGACACTGGCCGCCGGCAGCCGCGGCACCGAGAACCTGCTGCGACTGGCGGTCCGGCACCAGGCCCGTTTCGTCCTCGCGTCGACCAGCGAGGTGTACGGCGACCCCGCGGTGCACCCGCAGGACGAGGACTACTGGGGACACGTCAACCCGGTCGGGCCCCGAAGTGTCTACGACGAGGCCAAACGCTTCGCCGAGGCGCTCACCATGGCCTACCGGCGCAGTCAGGGCGTCGACGCCGGCATCGTGCGGATCTTCAACACGTACGGCCCCCGGATGCGCGCCGACGACGGCCGGGTGGTCTCCACGTTCGTCAACCAGGCGCTGGACGGGGAAGCTCTCACCGTGTTCGGAGACGGCAGCCAGACCCGGAGCCTGTGTTATGTGGACGATCTGATCCGCGGCCTGCTGGCCATGGTCGACGCGGACCTTCCGGGCCCGGTCAACCTCGGCAACCCCACCGAGCGGACGGTGCGGGAGCTTGCCGAAATGGTGCTGCTGATCACCGGATCGGAAGGCGGACTGCGCTTCCTGCCCCTGCCCGTCGACGACCCCGTACGCCGGCGCCCCGTCATCACGCGTGCCCTCGAAGGACTCGGCTGGAACCCGACCGTGCCGCTGGAAGAGGGGCTTCGCCACACCATTGCCTGGTTCGCCGCGCATCCGGACACGGCTGCACGCCCCCCGGAGCACTCACCAGTGGGACGTTCATCATGAAAGCACTCGTCCTGTGCGGCGGAGCCGGAACCCGCCTCCGCCCCATCACCCACACCTCCGCGAAGCAACTCGTGCCGGTGGCCAACAAACCGGTGCTGTTCTACGGCCTGGAGGCGATCGCCGCTGCCGGAGTGACCGAGACCGGCATCGTCGTCGGCGACACCGCGCCGGAGATCCGCGCAGCCGTCGGCGACGGCTCCCGGTTCGGCCTCGACGTGACCTACCTCCCGCAGGAGGCACCGCTCGGGCTCGCGCACGCCGTGCTCATCGCCCGCGACTTTCTGGGCGACGACGACTTCGTGATGTACCTGGGCGACAACTTCATCGTCGGCGGCATCTCCGGCGTCGTCGACGACTTCCGCCGCGATCGGCCCGACGCCCGCATCCTGCTGACTCACGTGCCCGAGCCGGCGTCGTTCGGTGTCGCCGAACTGGACGGGGCGGGGCGGGTGATGGGCCTGGAGGAGAAGCCACAGCACCCGAAGAGCGACCTGGCGCTGGTCGGGGTCTACCTCTTCACCCCCCTCGTGCACGAGGCCGTACGGGCCGTACTGCCGTCCCGGCGCGGCGAGCTGGAGATCACCGACGCCCTCCAGTGGCTACTCGACCAGGATCGCGACGTGCGCGCCACGACGATCTCGGGCTACTGGAAGGACACCGGGAACGTCGCCGACATGCTCGAGGTGAACCGCTCGGTCCTGGAGACCCTGCAACCGCGGATCGACGGCAGCGTCGACGAGGCCAGCGAGATCATCGGGAGGGTCGGCGTCGAGGACGGTGCGAAGGTCTTCGCCAGCCGTGTCGTCGGACCGGCCGTCATCGGTTCCGGAAGTGTGATCGCCGACTCCTACGTCGGGCCGTTCACCTCGATCGCCGAGGACTGCCTGATCGAGGAGAGCGAGATCGAGTACTCGATCGTGCTGCGGAGGGCGACCATCGTCGGGATGCGCCGGATCGAGGTGTCCCTGATCGGCCGCAACGTCCAGGTGACCCCGGCGCCCCGTACCCCCGCCGTGCACCGGCTGGTGCTCGGCGACCACAGCAAGGTGCAGATCCCGTCATGACCACCACCCGAATTCCGCCGGCGTGGTGACGGAGACTCCGATCATGAGCGCACCCATCGAGGACTACGCCCTTCTCAGTGACCTGGAAACCGCCGCCATGGTGGGCCGGAGCGGGTCGGTCGACTGGCTGTGCCTGCCCCGCTTCGACTCGGAGGCATGCCTGGCGGCGCTCCTGGGCACGCAGGACAACGGCTTCTGGCGGGTCGCTCCGACAGCTGGTCCCGGTACGTGTGCCCGCCGCGCCTACCGGCCCGACACGCTGGTCCTGGACACCGTGTGGGAGACCGCGTCGGGAGCGGTACGGGTCACCGACTTCATGCCGCCGCGCGCCGAACTGCCCTGCATGGTCAGGCTGGTCGAGGGGCTGTCGGGTGCCGTGCCCATGCGCAGCGAACTGCGCCTGCGCTTCCACCAGGGCCGTGTGGTGCCGTGGGTCCAGGTCACCGACGACTGCACCGTCGCGGTGGCCGGTCCCGACTCCGTGTGGCTGGCTGCGGACGGCCCCGTGCGCGCCCAGGGCAGGGAGGGCGCCACCGTCCTCGACTTCACGGTCCCGGCCGGCCGGCGGGTCGCCCTCACACTGGTGTGGGCGCCCTCGCACCGCCCCGGGCCGCCCGCGCCGATGGGTGTTCCGGCGGAAACGATGCTCAAGGAGACCTCCGACTTCTGGCGGCGCTGGGCGGGCGAGTGCCGCTATCAGGGGCCGTGGCGGGACGCGGTGGTGCGCTCGCTGATCACACTGAAGGCGCTCACCTTCGCGCCCACCGGCGGCATCGTCGCCGCACCGACCACCTCGCTGCCCGCGTGCATCGGCGGCGAACGCAACTGGGACTACCGGTACTGCTGGCTGCGCGACTCCACCCTGACCCTGTCCTGCCTGCTGCGCAGCGGCTACCGGGACGAGGCGTCGGCCTGGCTGGACTGGCTGGTGCGGGCCATAGCGGGTGACCCGGCCGATCTTCAGACCGTGTACGGCCTCGGCGGACAGCGGCTGCTGCCGGAGATCGAGGCCCCCTGGCTGCCCGGCTACGAGGACTCGCGGCCGGTGCGGTTCGGGAACTCCGCGGTCGGTCACTTCCAGCTGGATGTGTACGGCGAAGTCCTGGACGCGCTGTTCCATTCCCTGCAGGCAGGCATCCCCATGCCCGCCCATGTGTGGCACCTGGTCGAGGCGATGATGGGTTTCCTGCAACGGCACTGGCGCGAACCCGATCAGGGGTTGTGGCAGGTGCGTGGGCCCCGACGGCAGTTCGTCCACTCCAAGGTCATGGTGTGGGTGGCCGCCGACCGTGCCCTGCGCATGGCGGAGCTGCTGGGCCGCAACGGATCCTCGGCCGAGTGGCGGGCCGTGCGGGACGGGGTGCATCGCCAGGTCCTGCGGGAGGGCTGGGACGCCGAGCAGCGGTCCTTCGTCCAGTCCTACGGTTCGGCCGACCTGGACGCCTCAGCCCTGCTGATGCCCAGGCTCGGCTTCCTGCCCGCACGGGACCCGAGGGTGCTGTGCACCATTGGCGAGATGCGGCGGCTCGACCATGGCGGGTTCGTACGCCGGTACCCGCCGAACAGTGGGGCCCACGGTGTCGACGGCATGCACGGCCGGGAAGGCGCGTTCGTGGCGTGCACCCTGTGGTACGCCGACGCCCTCGCCGAGACCGGCCACGGCGCGCACGCCCGTGAAGTCTTCGAGCGGGTCCTCGCCGTCCGCAACGACGTCGGGCTGCTGTCGGAGCAGTGGGATCCGGATGCCGGACGCCAACTGGGCAACGCGCCGCAGGCGTTCAGTCACATCGCACTGGTGGAGACGGCGTTCGCTCTGTCGGCAGCACCGTCCGAGCGCGACCGGTCCGAAGGGCGCGACCGGTCCGAAGGGTGGGCCGGTTCTCCGCCTGCGGCGCGTTGCCACCCCGCCTGAGTCACCCTGCTTCGTTGTGGCGAACTGCTTCGTCGTGCCGGCGCAGGACGATCTCGCTCTCCTCCAGGCTCATCGGCGGGGCGAACAGGTATCCCTGGCCGAACCGGCAGCCCATGGCGGCGAGCATCTCGCGCTGTGCCGGTTCCTCGATGCCCTCGGCGATCACCTGAAGGTCGAGCGTGTCCGCGAGGTGGACGATTCCCTCGACGAGTGCGACCTGCCGGGGGTCCTCCGGGATGTCGTCGATGAACGTCTTGTCGATCTTGAGTACGTCTATGGGGAATTCCCGCAGATAGCGCAGCGAGGAGAACCCGGTGCCGAAGTCGTCGACCGCGATGCGCACGCCGAGGTCCTTGAGCGTCCGAAGGAGCGCGTCGATGTGGTCGTCCCGCCGCATGAGCACCGACTCCGTCAGCTCCAGCTGCAGTGAGCCCGGATCGAGGCCGGAGGTGTCGAGGGCCCTGCGCACCTCGTTCAGGAAGCCCGTGTCCCGCCACTGGCGTGCGGAGACGTTGACGCTGACGTACAGCGGTACGGGCCGTGGGGTCCGATCCCGCAGCCGGGCGATGTCGGCCGCGGCGTTCCGCAGCACCCAGGCGCCCAGCGGCGTGATCTGCCCGGTCTCCTCGGCGAGCCCGATGAACTGCAGCGGTGGGACCAGACCCCGTCGGGTGTGCGGCCAGCGGGCCAGTGCCTCGAAGCCGACGATCTCGCCCACGGTGATGTCCACCACCGGTTGGTAGAGCAGGCTGAACTCCTCCTCGGCGATCGCCCGGTCAAGCCGCGCTCGAAGATCGTGCCGCTCCGCCATGTTGTCGCGCAGCTCCGGCTGGAAGCGGCGCCACTGGCGCTTTCCCGCCGTCTTGGCCGCGTACAGGGCCAGATCTGCGAGGGCCAGCAGCTCTTCGGGGTCCGCGCTGTCCCACGCCGTGGCCACGCCCACGCTGGCGGAGACGTTCACCGAGTCCTCGGAGAGCTGGAAGGGCCGGTTGAGGCTCTGGATCACCTGTGCCGCCAGAAGTTCGGCATCGACGGGCTGTCTCGCACCCTCCATCAGCACGGCGAACTCGTCACCGCCCAGACGCGCCGCGGTGTCGGTGCGGCGCAGCGTCCTCGCCATTCGCTCTCCCACAGCGGAGAGAAGCTGATCGCCGACCGAATGGCCCAGCGTGTCGTTCACGACTTTGAAGTCGTCAAGATCGATGAAGAGCAGACAGGTGAGAGTCGCCTCGCGGCGGCCGCGCAGCAGCGCGCGCTCGGTCCGCTCCAGCAGCAGTGTCCGGTTGGGCAGACCGGTCAGCGAATCATGGAAGGCCCGCTGGGTGAGTTCGTGCTCCAGTTGACGTTGTTCGGTCACATCCCGGAGGGTGATCACCAGCCCGCCGACGGTCCTGTCCTGCCGAAGGTCACGGCACCGCACCTCCACTTCGATGCGGTCGCCGTCCTTGAGCACCCACCAGTACTCGTGGGCCTCCTTCTGCTTGGTGCTGCGCAGGACCGTCAGAGTGCGGTGT
The DNA here is from genome assembly GCF_040782645.1 of Streptomyces sp. HUAS ZL42. Classification (GTDB taxonomy): domain Bacteria; phylum Actinomycetota; class Actinomycetes; order Streptomycetales; family Streptomycetaceae; genus Streptomyces. The sequence goes on along the minus strand of NZ_CP160403.1, from coordinate 1,665,124 downwards.
ACCCGGTCGCGATCCCGGGGATCCACCAGGTCCCGCAGTGCCGTACCCGTCATCACGGTGCTGCCGAAGACGGCTTCCGCGGACGGACTGGCGTAGCGCACGGTCGTGTCGTCGTTGAGGATGAGGATCACGTCCGAGGCGTTGTGCACCAGGGTGCGGAAGTAGGCCTCGCTCTCCTTCCGGATGATCTCCTGCCGGAGCTCAACACGTTCAGCCGCCAGCCCCGCGTACGAGGCCAGGATCTCCAGTGTGCCGCGCATCTCGGTGAGCTGTCGCTCGGGTCCGGCGGCCAGCAGCACACCCGGAAGCTCGCTGCCGGTCGGGCGGTCGGGCTGGACCATGGGGCACACCAGGGCGGTCGGCAGGTGGTCCAGCCGGTCGGCGATGTCCGGCCCGAGCTCGGCAACGGTGACGAGGAGGGTGCCGGGGAGTACGGCGGCGGCCGGCTCTCTGTGAGGCCCGCCCGCAGTGCCCGCGGTCTCCGGGCCGACGGGCGTCTTTGCCGGAAGCGCGTACAGCTGCTGGGCCTGCTGGGCCGAAAGCAGCATGGTCGCGTGCCGGGCCTTCGGTCCGAACAACGCCGTGACCGCACCGGCGCAGGACTGTTCGATCTCCTGGGCTCCTGTGGCCGCGACGAGTGCGGCGGTTGCCCTGCGCAATGTCTGCTCACGCGTCACGGCCTCGCGGTGTGCCACGATCATGCCCGCGAGCCGCAGGATCACCAGCACGAACAACAGGCCGGAGAAGGCCGCCAGCGCCGTTGCGTCCCGGACCGTGCCGACCCGTCCCTCCGAGAGCAGGATCGCCGGTGCGATCAGCGTGGCGGCGGCGAGCAGGGGCAGCCGGTGCCAAGGCGGAAGGGCGGATTGCGGCCGGGGTTCCGGACGGGTCAGTTCCGTCATGGACGGGTGGAGCCCGGCCAGCCCCCAGGCCGTGAAGAAGACGATCCAGCCGAGGTCAGGCAAGCCGGCCTGCCACGCCCCGTCGAGCTGCACGATTCCGTAGGCGATGTCGAAACCGAGCAGTGCGAGGGTGCCCAGGGCGAGCAGCTGTACGGAGCGTTCCCGGCCGGAGAGGGGGCTGTGGGCGAGCAGCCGGACCAGCAGCGCGAGTATCACGATGTCGCCCAGTGGATAGGCGATGCTGATCGCGCGCTGCTCCCAGGTCAGGCTCTCCTGCCTGGTGAGCGGCAGTATCAGGTAGACCCAGACCGGCACCGCGAGCCCCGCGGTGACGATCATCGCGTCCAGCAGGCTGGGCAGGTCACGGTCCACCCGGCGGTACCGGACGAGGCCGAAGAGCCCTGCCGCGAGGAGCGGGTACACGGCGAGATAGCACGCGTCCGCCGGTGAGGGGAACGGAGAGGCCTGGAAGTACTGCTCCTGCACGTGGGAGTAGGTGTCACCGGCGGTGAGGGCCAGCAGCCCGGCGGCGAGTACCAGCCAGGGCCATCGGTGCGCCGGACGGTTGATGTGGACACCGGTGAGGATGGCTGCGGCGCCTCCCATGCCTATGAGGGCCCACATCGGCGTGCGCAGGCTCGGAACGGTCATGTAGAGAGAGGTGACGACCGCGGACAGAGTGAAGAAGACAGCCATCAGCCGGTGGGCCAGCAGCAATCGCAAAGCGCCTCCTCGGGTCGGAGGAGGCCGGGCCGCGAAGTACGCCTCGACCTGGGCCTTCTGCAATGGTAGGCACGGCACTGTCGGGCTGCATCTTGGCACCGGCGGTCAGCTCTCCTTCGTCCTGGGCCGCCGGGGAGACCCCGCGTACCCATGGGGATTGTGCAGTTGGAACCGCCATGCGTCCCGGCACATGTCGTCGAGGTCGCGCAGAGGGCGCCAGCCCCAGGCGCGCGTCACGGCGGAGGCGTCGGCGACGAGTTCGCTCACGTCGCCGGGGCGGCGCGGCGCGAGTTCGTACGGTATTTCCCTGCCGCAGACCCTGGAGAACGCGGTGACGACGTCGAGGACGGAACTGCCGTGGCCGAGGCCGAGGTTGTACACCTGCATGCCCGAGGTGTCGGCCAGGCGGTCGAGCGCGACCCGGTGTGCCTCGACGGTGTCCATGACGTGGATGTAGTCGCGGATCGCGGTTCCGTCGGGCGTGGGGTAGTCGCTTCCGTACACGCGCAACTGGTTGCGTCGTCCGACGGCCACCTGTGCCAGGTACGGCATGAGGTTCTCGGGCGTTCCCTGCGGGTCCTCTCCGAGCAGTCCGCTGGGGTGGGCGCCGACAGGGTTGAAGTACCGCAGGCACAGCACGGAGTACTCGGGACGTCGGTGGCAGACGTCGGCAAGTATCTGTTCGCAGGCCCACTTGGACGCAGCGTAGGGATTGGTGGGACGCGCGGGGGTGGACTCGTCGAGCGGCCCGGAGCCGGCCTCGCCGTAGAGCGAGCAGGACGAGGAGAAGACGAGCCGGTGGACTCCGTGCTCGTGCATGGTTCGCAGCAGGGCGGTCGTGCCGCCGACGTTGGTGTCGTAGTACTCGACGGGCATCTTCGTCGAAGCGCTCACCGACTTGAGGGCGGCGAAGTGCACGACCGCGTCTACCGTGTGCCGGTCGAAGACGGCTGACAGGGCCTGCCGGTCACGGATGTCCAGCTCGTAGACGGCGCCGACGAAGCGGCCGGCGATCCGTTCCACACGGGCGAAGACCTGCGGCGAGCTGTTGGAGTAGTCGTCGACCACGATGACCTCGTAGCCGTGGTCGAGCAGGTCGACACAGGCGTGGCTGCCGATGAAGCCGGCTCCACCGGTGACCAGGACTGTGGATGGAGCGCTCATAGGCCCGAGCCCCTCAGGCGGGACGACGTACGCTTACGATGTATACATACGTACCACTATGGGTCTCCTGTCCTGGTTGGTCAAGCCTCGGAAGGGTCAGGGCCGCACCAGCAACTGAAAATCAAACGCATACCGAGACGCCCGGTAGATATGCGTCCCGTACTCCACCGCCCGCCCCGTGTCGTCATAAGCCGTCCGCTGCATGGTCAGCAGCGCCGCGCCCGGCTCCTCGTCCAGCCGAGCCGCCTCCTCCGCCGTGGCGGAGCGGGCGCCGATTGTCTGGTGGGCGCTGTGCAGGGTGATGCCGGCGGAGCGCAGCATGCGGTACAGGCCCGTCGACTCCAGCCTGCTGTCGTCGAGGTTCAGCAGGTTGGCGGGCAGGTAGTTGCACAGCAGCGCCACCGGCTCGCCGTGGGTGAACCTGAGCCGCTCCAGGAGCGTGACCTCGCTGCCCTCCGCGACGCCCAGGGCGGCGGCCACGTCGGCGGGTGCCGGGACGCCCTCGTTGCGGACCACCTGCGTGGTCGGGCCCTGGCCGGCGGTCTCCAGGTCGTCGTAGAGACTGCTCAGCTCGAGGGGGCGTCTGACCTGGCTGTGGACGACCTGCGTGCCGACGCCGCGTCGCCGGACCAGCAGGCCCTTGTCCACCAGGGACTGGATGGCCTGCCGGACGGTGGGCCTGGACAGGCCCAGCCGTACCGACAGGTCGATCTCGTTGCCGAGGAGGTTGCCCGGTGCGAGGACGCCGTGCTCGATCGCCGCCTCGAGTTGCTGCGCGAGCTGGTAGTACAGGGGCACCGGACTGCCCCGGTCCAGGGCGAAGTGCAGGTTGTCGAGCGCCGATGCGGTCGTCGCGCGTGCGCGGTCGCCGGTCTTCGCCATGGACGTGCCTCCTTCTGAGGAGCAGTCAGGAGTGGCTGGGGAAACCGAGGTTGATGCCGGCGTCGGCCGGGTCCGGCCACCGCGTCGTGATCACCTTGCCCTGGGTGTAGAAGGCGATGCCGTCGTTGCCGTAGACGTGCAGGTCGCCGAAGAGGGAGTCCTTCCAGCCGCCGAAGCTGTGGTAGCCGACGGGCACCGGGATCGGCACGTTCACGCCGACCATGCCCGCCTTCACCTCCAGCTGGAAGCGGCGGGCGGCGCCGCCGTCCCGGGTGAAGATCGCGGTGCCGTTGCCCCAGCGGGAGTCGTTGATCAGCTTGATGGCGTCGTCGTACGACTCCGCGCGGACCACCACCAGCACCGGGCCGAAGATCTCGTCCCGGTACGCGTCCGCCGTCAGCGGCACCTTGTCGAGGAGCGACACGCCGAGGAAGAAGCCGTCCTCGTGGCCCGCCACCGTGTAGCCGGTGCCGTCCACCACCACCTCCGCGCCCTGCTCCGCCGCGCCTGCCACGTACGACGCCACCTTGTCGCGGTGCTCGCGCGTGATCAGCGGGCCCATCTCGGACGACGGGTCGTCGCCGGGGCCGATCTTCAGGTTCTTCGCACGCTCGGCGATCCTGGCGACCAACTCGTCGCCCGTGCCGCCGACCGCGACCACGACCGATACGGCCATGCAGCGCTCGCCCGCCGAGCCGTACGCCGCGTTGATCGCCTGGTCTGCCGCGAAGTCCAGGTCGGCGTCCGGCAGGACCAGCATGTGGTTCTTGGCGCCGCCCAGGGCCTGGACGCGCTTGCCGTGCTCAACCGCCTTGAGCTGGATGTACTTTGCGATCGGCGTCGAGCCGACGAAGGAGACCGCCTCGATGTCCGGGTGCTCCAGGATGCGGTCCACGGCCACCTTGTCGCCCTGCACGATGTTCAGCACACCGTCGGGCAGGCCCGCCCGAGCCGCCAGCTCGGCCAGCCGGAACGACGCCGACGGGTCCTTCTCCGAAGGCTTCAGCACAAACGTGTTGCCGCACGCGATCGCCAGCGGGAACATCCACATCGGCACCATCGCCGGGAAGTTGAACGGCGTGATACCCGCCACCACACCCAGCGGCTGGCGGATCGACGCCACGTCGACCCGGGTCGACACCTGCGTCGACAGCTCGCCCTTCAGCTGCACGCTGATCCCGCAGGCCAGCTCCACGATCTCCATGCCGCGCGCCACCTCGCCCAGCGCGTCGCTGTGCACCTTGCCGTGCTCGGCGGTGATCAGCTCGGCGATCTCGTCGCGGTGGGCGTCCAGCAGCTCGCGGTACTTGAACAGGATCGCCGTGCGCCTGGCCAGCGAGGAGGCGCCCCAGGTCTCGAACGCGGCCTTCGCGGAGGCGACGGCGGCGTCCACCTCGTCGACGGTGGCGAACGCGACCTGCTTCTCCTGCGCGCCGGTCGCCGGGTTGTACACGGCGCCGTAGCGGCCGGAGGTGCCTTCGACGGGCCTGCCGTCGATCCAGTGGGTGATGGTCGTCGTCATGGTGCGGGGCCTTTCACAGGGGCATGGGGGGAGGTCAGAGGTGGCGGCGCCGGGCGGCGACCTGGCGGTCGTACTCCTCGCGGGCGGCCGACGCGGCCTCGCGGGAGGCCACTTCGGCCACGGGCACGTCCCACCAGGCCTCGGCCGGGGGAGCGGTCGCGGTGGCGGTGTCCGTCTCGACGTACACGCACGTCGGACGGTCGGAGGCGCGGGCCGTGGCGAGCGCCTCGCGCAGTTCGCGCACGGTCTTGGCGCGCAGGACGTCCATGCCGAGGCTGCCCGCGTTGGCGGCGAGGTCGACGGGCAGCGGGGCGCCGCTGAAGGTGCCGTCGGCGGACCGGTAACGGTAGGCGGTGCCGAAGCGTTCGCCGCCCACCGTCTCGGAGAGGCCGCCGATGGAGGCGTACCCGTGGTTCTGGATGAGGACCATGTTGACGGGCAGGCCCTCCTGGACGGCGGTGACGATCTCGGTCGGCATCATCAGGTAGGTGCCGTCGCCGACCAGCGACCAGACGGGCGTGCCGGGGGCCGCCTGCTGAACGCCGATCCCGGCGGGGATCTCGTAACCCATGCAGGAGTAGCCGTACTCCAGGTGGTACTGGCGGGGGCCGCGCGCCCGCCAGAGCTTGTGCAGGTCGCCGGGGAGCGAGCCTGCCGCGTTGATCACCACGTCGTCGTCGCCCACGACCGCGTCCAGCGCGCCGAGCACCTGCGTCTGGGTGGGAACGGCGTTGTCGTCGGCGGCTGTGTAAGCGGCGTCGACCACCTGCTCCCAGCGGTCCTTGCCGGCGCGGTACTCGGCCTCGTAAACCGCGTTCACACGGTGGCCCGACAGCGCTTCCGTCAACGCCGTAAGTCCGGCCCGCGCATCGCAGACGACCGTCCGCGCCGCCAGTTTGTGCGCGTCGAAGGCGGCGATGTTGAGGTTGAGGAAGCGCACGCCGGGGTTCTGGAAGAGCGTGGCGGACGCCGTGGTGAAGTCGGTGTACCGGGTGCCCACGCCGATGACCAGATCGGCGGTGCGGGCGATGTCGTCGCAGACCGCCGTGCCGGTGTGGCCGATTCCGCCGAGGTCGGCGGGGTGGTCGTACCGGAGTGAGCCCTTGCCCGCCTGGGTGGAGGCGACGGGGATGCCGGTGGCGTCCACCAGCGCCTTCAGCGCCTCCTCGGCCTCGCTGTGGTGGACCCCGCCGCCCGCGACGATCAGCGGACGATCGGCGGCCCGGATCGCCCGGACCGCCTCGGCCAGCTCGACGGGGTCGGGCGCGGGACGCCGTACACGCCACACGCGCTCGGCGAAGAACTCCTCCGGCCAGTCGTACGCCTCCGCCTGCACGTCCTGCGGCAGCGCGAGGGTGACGGCACCGGTCTCGGCCGGATCGGCGAGGATCCGCATCGCGTTCAGGGCGGAGGGGATCAGCGCCTCGGGGCGGGTGATCCGGTCGAACCAGCGCGACACGGGGCGCAGGGTGTCGTTGACCGACACGTCCGCCTCGGTCGGGTGCTCCAACTGCTGGAGCAGGGGGTCTGCGGGGCGCGTGGCGAAGTAGTCACCCGGCAGCAGGAGGACGGGGAGGCGGTTGATCGTCGCCAGGGCGGCGCCGGTGACCAGGTTCGTGACGCCGGGACCGATGGACGTCGTCACCGCCTGCGCCGACAGCCGGTTGAGCTGGCGGGCGTAGCCGACGGCCGCGTGCACCATGGCCTGCTCGTTGCGGCCCTGGTGGTACGGCATCGCGTCCTCGCCCGCCTCGAGCAGGGCCTGACCGATCCCGGCAACGTTGCCATGGCCGAAAATGCCCCAGGTGCCGGCGATCAACCGGTGCCGCGTCCCGTCCCGCTCGGTGTACTGGGCGGACAGGAACCGCACCAGCGCCTGGGCGACGGTGAGGCGGCTCGTGGACCGGCTCGACTGGCTCATGGGGTACCTCTCGGAATCGTTCCTGGTCACAACGTGCGGGTTCGTCACAGCAGGCTCACGGCCGTGTCCACGGCCTCCTCCACGCCGCCCTCGGCGGGGTAGAGCAGCGACCGGCCGACGACCATGCCCCGGACGGTCGGCAGGCGCAGGGCCTTGGCCCAGCGCGTGTACGCGCCTTCCTGGTCGTCGCCGACCTCGCCGCCCAGGAGGACGGCCGGCAGCGTGGAGGTCTCCAGCACCTCGGCCATGTCGTCCGGGTCGTCGGTGATGGGCAGCTTCAGCCATGTCCAGGCGGAAGTGCCGCCCAGGCCCGAGGCGATGGCGATGGAGTGGGTGACGGCCTCGGCGGACAGGTCGTTGCGGACCCTGCCGTCGACCCTGCGCGAGATGAACGGCTCGACGAACAGGGGGAGCCGGAGGGCGGCCATCTCGTCGATGGCGCGGGCCCGTGGACTCCAGGGTGGTCAGCGATCCCGGGTCGTCGTGGTCGACACGGAGCAGCAGTTTGCCCGCGTCGAAGCGGAGCCGGGCGAGGTCTTCGGCGCGGTGGCCGGTGAAGCGGTCGTCCGGCTCGAAGACGGCGCCCGCGAGGCCGCCGCCCATGACCACCTTGTTCTCCAGCACCCCGAGCAGCAGCAGGTCCTCCAGGATGTCGGCGGTGGCGAGCACCCCGTCGACACCTTGCCGGGACAGCGCGATGCAGAGACGTTCCAGCAGATCCGCCCGGCCGGCCATGGCGAGAGCGCGGTCGCCGACGCCGAGGGCACCGCGCGCCGGGTGGTCGGCGGCCACGATCATCAGGCGGCCGCTGTCACCGAGGAGGGGGCGACGCGACCGCCGGGCGGCGGCCTCGGCGATCGCCTCGGGGTGCCGCACCCGGACCGTGGTGAGGCCGGGGATGCTGAGGGACAAGTCGGGCTCCGTTTTTCGGGGTGGTCCGGATCAGCCGCGCGCGAGGAGGTCCTCGACCTCGGACTCGGTGGGCATCGCGGAGGAGCAGGCGAGACGCGAGGCCACCAGGGCGCCGGCCGCGTTGGCGTACCGCAGGGTCTTGGCCAGGTCCCAGCCGGACAGCAGCCCGTGGACGAGCGAGCCGCCGAACGCGTCGCCCGCGCCGAGGCCGTTGACCACCTCGACCGGCACGGGCGGGACCTCCGCGGTCGTACCGTCGCGATGCGCCGCGAGCACGCCCTTCGGGCCCTGCTTGACGACGGCGAGTTCGACGCCCGCCGCCAGCAGCGCCTCGGCGCAGGCCCGCGGTTCGCGTACGCCGGTGGCGGCCTCGCACTCGTCGAGGTTGCCGACCGCGACGGTGGCGTGCCGCAGTGCCTCGGCGTAGTACGGGCGGGCCTCCTCCGGATCCTTCCAGGCTGTGTCGTTCCAGAGCGCCGGCCGCCAGTCGAGGTCGAACACGGTGGTGCCCGACCGGTCCCGTGCCTTGAGGGCCGCGAGAGTCGCCGAGCGGCTCGGCTCCTCGCTCAGACCGGTGCCGGTGATCCAGAAGACACGGGCCGCGCGGATGGCGAAGAAGTCCAGTTCGTCGGTGTGGATCTCCAGGTCGGGCGCCTTGGGCCGCCGGTAGAAGTACAGCGGGAAGTCGTCCGGCGGGAAGATCTCGCAGAAGGTCACCGGCGTCGGCAGACCCGCGACCGGGGTGACCCAGCGGTCGTCGACACCGAACTCCTTCAGCGCCTCGTGGAGGTAGGCACCGAAGGCGTCGTCGCCGGTCCGGGTGATCACGGCGGTGCGCCTCTCCAGTCGGGCGGCCGCGACAGCGACGCTGGCGGCGGAACCTCCGAGGAACTTCCCGAAGGTCTCCACGCTCATCAGAGGTAGGCCAGACTGGAGGGGGTAGAGATCGACTCCGATACGGCCCATAGTGATCAGGTCGAAGGACTGGGCTGACTCGGCCATACGACGCTCCTCGAACCGATCGGGGGTGCGGGTCCCGGACGGGGCCTGACGCCTCTCAGGTGTAGGTCGCGGAGGGCGCCACTGTCAATAGTTTGTACTTACATTCGGACCTGATTGTGAAATGATGTCTTAACAAAGTATTGACAGCGGGCGCGCCAAGGGATTGGATCCCGTCCCAGCGCATATGGCCCGATCACGGGCCCCGGGATCTTCGCGATCCCCCTCCTTTCCACCGTCTCCACCCGTCGCACAGTGAGGTGCAAGGAAAGATGGACCGCTCTTCTCACTTCCGCTCCCGCAGAATGGCCCCCGTGGTGGCCGTGGCCGCAGCGGCAGCTCTGACCCTCGCTGGCTGCTCCAGCAGCTCCGGCGGCAAGAAGGCCGAGGAAAGCGCCGGCGGCGCTTCCGCGGGCAAGGCCACCACGCCCCGGATGACAGTCGCGCTGGTCACCCACCAGTCACCTGGTGACACCTTCTGGGACATCGTCCGCAAGGGCGCCGAGGCCGCCGCCGCCAAGGACAACATCAAACTCGTCTACTCCGCCGACCCGAGCGCGGGCGGCCAGGCCAACCTGGTGCAGAACGCGATCGACCAGAAGGTCGACGGCATCGCCGTCACCCTCGCCAAGCCGGACGCCCTCAAGGACGTCGTGAGCAAGGCGAAGGCGGCGAACATACCCGTGGTCGGCCTCAACTCCGGTGTCAGCGACTGGAAGAAGCTCGGCCTGATGGAGTTCTTCGGTCAGGACGAGACGGTGGCGGGCGAGGCGCTCGGCAAGCGCCTGAGCGCGGCCGGCGCCAAGAAGGCCGTCTGTGTGGTCCAGGAGCAGGGCAACATCGGCCTGACGCAGCGCTGTGACGGCGTGAAGAAGACGTTCTCGGGCACAACGGAGACCCTGTACGTCAACGGCACCGACATGCCCTCCGTGAAGTCGACGATCACCGCCAAGCTCAAGCAGGACAGCGCGATCGACTACGTCGTCGCCCTCGGCGCCCCCTTCGCACTGACCGCCGCGCAGTCGGTGTCCGAGGCGGGCAGCAAGGCCAAGGTCGCCACCTTCGACCTCAACAAGGAGCTGACCGGCGCCATCAGCAAGGGAACCATCGAGTTCGCCGTCGACCAGCAGCCCTACCTCCAGGGCTACTTGGCCATCGACTCGCTGTGGCTCTACAAGAACAACGGCAACTACATGGGCGGCGGGGAGCAGCCGGTGCTGACCGGTCCGGCCTTCGTCGACAAGAGCAATGTCGACGCCGTCTCCGCGTTCGCCGCGAAGGGCACCCGGTGATCAGTATGACCCAGCACGCCGAGCCGGCGGTGACCACACCGCCGGCCCCCGGCCCGAAGGAAACCGACGGGCGCACCGCGCAACGTCCCCTGGTGTTGCGGTTGTTGGCTCGCCCCGAAGTGGGTGTGTTCCTCGGTGCCGTCGCGGTGTACGTCTTCTTCCTGGTCGCCGCCCCGCCGGTGCGTGAGGCCAGCTCGATGGCGAACGTGCTGTACCAGTCGTCGACCATCGGGATCATGGCCCTGCCGGTGGCCCTGTTGATGATCGGCGGGGAGTTCGACCTGTCGGCCGGCGTCGCGGTCATCACCTCGGCTTTGACGGCGAGCATGCTCGCCTATCAGCTCAGCATGAACGTGTGGGCAGGCGTGATCATCGCACTCCTGGTCTCCCTGGGGGTCGGCTTCTTCAACGGCTGGATGGTGGTCAAGACCGGCCTGCCCAGCTTCCTGGTCACCCTGGGCACCTTCCTGATCCTGCAGGGCGTCAACCTCGCGGTGACCAAGCTGGTGACCGGGAACGTGGCCACCGACGACATCAGCGACATGGACGGCTTCGACGGGGCCAGGAAGGTCTTCGCCTCCACCTTCGAAATCGGCGGCGTGAATGTGAAGATCACGGTGGTGTACTGGCTGGTGTTCGCCGCCATCGCCACCTGGGTGCTGCTGCGCACCAAGTACGGCAACTGGGTGTTCTCGGTGGGCGGGAACAAGGAGAGCGCACGGGCGGTCGGCGTGCCCGTGACCTTCACCAAGATCTCGCTGTTCATGCTGGTCGGCTTCGGCGCCTGGTTCATCGGCATGCACAACCTGTTCTCCTTCAACACCGTGCAGTCCGGTGAGGGCGTGGGCCAGGAGCTGATCTACATCTCCGCGGCCGTCATCGGCGGCTGTCTGCTGACCGGTGGTGCCGGCTCCGCGATCGGTCCGGTCTTCGGCGCGTTCATGTTCGGCATGGTGCAGCAGGGCATCGTCTACGCCGGCTGGAACCCGGACTGGTTCAAGGCCTTCCTCGGCGTGATGCTGCTCGGCGCCGTCCTGATCAATCTGTGGGTCAGCCGCACGGCGACCCGGAGGTGACCGCAATGAAAACCAACGGAACCGGAACCCACGGCGCGATCCTCGCGGACACCGTCCCGGCCAACGGCGACGGGGCGATCGTCGAACTGCGCAACGCGGGCAAGTCGTACGGCAACATCCGTGCCCTGCACGGGGTGAGCCTGAAGGTGTTCCCCAGTCAGGTCACCTGTGTGCTGGGCGACAACGGCGCCGGCAAGTCCACCCTCATCAAGATCATCTCCGGGCTGCACCAGCACACCGAGGGCGAGTTCCTCGTCGACGACACCCCGGTACGCTTCGCCACCCCCGCGAGGCCCTCGACAAGGGCATCGCCACCGTCTACCAGGACCTGGCCACCGTGCCGCTGATGCCGGTGTGGCGCAACTTCTTCCTCGGCTCCGAGATGACCAAGGGCCCCTGGCCCGTCCGCCGCCTCGACATCGAGAAGATGAAGAAGACCGCCGACCACGAGCTGCGCGAGATGGGCATCGTCCTCGACGACCTCGAACAGCCCATCGGCACCCTCTCCGGCGGCCAGCGCCAGTGCGTGGCCATCGCCCGCGCCGTCTACTTCGGCGCCCGCGTGCTCATCCTGGACGAGCCCACCGCCGCCCTGGGCGTGAAGCAGTCCGGGGTGGTGCTGAAGTACATCGCCGCCGCCCGCGACCGCGGCCTCGGCGTCATCTTCATCACCCACAACCCCCACCACGCCTACATGGTCGGCGACCACTTCAGCGTCCTGCGCCTGGGCACCATGGAACTCTCCGCCGAGCGCAGCGACATCAGCCTGGAGGAGCTGACCAACCACATGGCCGGCGGAGCCGAACTCGCCGCACTCAAGCACGAGTTGTCGCAGGTCCGCGGCGTCGACGTCGAAGAACTCCCCGAAGAGGAGGACCTCACCGGACCCGTCGCGACCCCCGAAGGGAAGTCCTGACATGGCTTCTTCGCTCGACCGCATCCGGGTCGGCTCGGCCCCCGACTCCTGGGGCGTCTGGTTCCCCGACGACCCCCGGCAGGTGCCCTGGGAACGCTTCCTGGACGAGGTTGCCGAGGCCGGCTACTCGTGGATCGAGCTGGGTCCGTACGGCTACCTGCCGACCGACCCGGCGCGGCTCACCGACGAGGTGGACAAGCGCGGGCTGCGGGTCTCGGCGGGCACGGTCTTCACCGGCCTGCACCGCGGCCCGTCCGTGTGGGAGTCCACCTGGGAGCATGTCAGCCAGGTCGCCGCGCTCACCCAGGCGATGGGCGCGGGCCACCTCGTCGTCATCCCGTCCTTCTGGCGGGACGACAAGACCGCCGAGATCCTGGAGCCCCCGGAGCTCACCCACGAACAGTGGGCCCACCTCACCAAGGGCATGGAGCGGCTCGGGCACGAGGTGAAGGAGACGTACGGCCTCGACATCGTCGTTCATCCGCACGCCGACACCCACATCGACACCGAGGCCCACGTCGAGCGGTTCCTCGACTCGACGGACTCCGAACTGGTCAACCTCTGCCTGGACACGGGGCACTACGCCTACTGCGGCGGCGACAGCGTCAAGCTGATCGAGACGTACGGCGAACGGATCGGCTATCTGCACCTGAAGCAGGTGGACCCCGAGATCCACGCGGACGTGGTGGCGAACGAGATCCCGTTCGGACCGGCCGTACAGCGCGGAGTCATGTGCGAACCGCCCGCCGGTGTCCCGGAGTTGGGGCCGGTGCTGGAGGCGGCACAGAAGCTCGGCGTCGAACTGTTCGCGATCGTCGAGCAGGACATGTACCCCTGTGAGCCGGACAAGCCGCTGCCCATCGCGGTCCGCACCCGTAAGTTCCTCAAGTCCTGTGGCGCCTGACGACCCGAAAGGACGGCCGATCACCATGAACCGGCGTGACACGCGCGGAACGCTCGGGGTGGCAGTCATCGGTACCGGAAAAATGGGCGCCGACCATGTGCGCCGGATCCAGCAGGTCACCAGCGGAGCACGGGTGACCGCTGTGGTGGACGTCGACGCGGAACGCGCCAAGGCCGTCGCTGCCCGCGTCAACGGCTGCACCGCCTACACCGACCCGGCTGCGGCGATGGCGGCGGCCGACGTCGACGCCGTACTGATCGCCTCCCCGGGGCCCGCCCACGAGGCGGCACTTCTCACGGCGTTCGAACACGACCTGCCCGTGCTCTGCGAGAAGCCGCTCACCCCCGACGCGGCATCGGCGCTGCGCGTGCTGGAGGCCGAGCAGCGGCTCGGCCGGCGGCGCGTCCAGGTCGGCTTCATGAGGCGTTACGACGCCGAGTACATGAAGCTCAAGTCCCTACTGGACACAGGTCAGTTGGGCCGTCCGCTCATGGTGCACAACCGGCACCGCAACGCGGCCAGCCCGCCCGGCTTCACCAGCGCCATGCTGATCAGCGACTCCGTGGCCCACGAAACGGACGCGACCCGCTGGCTGCTGGGCCACGAGATCACGGCGGTCACGGTGCTGCGCCCGCAGCCGTCGGCGAACGCTCCGGACGGTCTGCAGGACCCCCAGTTCGTCGTCTTCGAGACCGAGGGCGGTGCGATCGCCGACGTGGAGATGTTCGTCAACTGCGGCTTCGGCTATCAGGTACAGGCCGAGATGGTCTGCGAACGCGGCACCGCCCGCATCGGCGACGGCCACGCCATGGTCACCAACATGGCCGGCCGCTGGGGCGGCACCATCGCCCAGGACTTCATCGAACGCTTCGCCGACGCCTACGACCGCGAGCTCCAGGCCTGGGTCGACGCCACCCGCCGCGACGAGGTCACCGGCCCCAGCACCTGGGACGGTTACGCCGCGGCGGCGGTCTGCGAGGCGGGGGTGCGGTCGCTGGAGGAGGGCGGCCGGGTGGAGGTGGAGCTGGTGGAGCGGCCGGCGCTGTACCGCTGAGCGCCCCGACCGCCCGATGGGCCACCGGTTCGACTGCTCCTGACGAAGGGCGTCAGCCCTCGACGGCCGTGCGCGGCCGGGGCTCGAAACCGGCCGCGCGGTAGCAGTCGTCGATGAGTGTCATCGTCGTCAGGGCGTCGTCCGCGTCGAGCGGCAGCGGGACGCCGCCGCGGACCCGGTCGGCGAACGCCTCCAGCTGGTAGGTGTACGACGAGCGCGTACCCAGCCGCTCCGTGCGCTCGCCGTCCGCCGTGCGCACCACGACGCGGTCGTCCAGGTGCGGGAGCACGAAGTTCGGGGCGAGCGCCTCACCACGGGAACCGACGATCCGGCAGCTCATCTCCATGTCTCCGTACGCCATGTGGCAGCGGGCCGAGCCCGTGGCGCCGCCGGGGAACTCCAGGTCGGCGTCCAGCCACTCGTCGACGCCGGGCGCCCCGGCCCGCTCCCCACCCCGCGCGGACACCAGCCGCGGCGCACCGCCCGCCCAGGGCGCGAGCATCCGCACCGCATGGAGGCTGTAGCAGCCCAGGTCCATGACGGCGCCCCCGGCCAGCGGCAGGGACCAGCGCGGGTCGGTGTCCGGCGGCGCGGGGATCGCGACCAGTGTCTCCACCCGGCGCAGCTCCCCGAGTTCCCCCGAGGCCAGCAACTCGTGCAGGCGCCGGGTGACCGGATGGAAGAGGTAGTGGAAGGCCTCCATGAAGACGGTGCCGGCCTTCGCGGCCGCCTCCCGCACCTCGGCGGCCTCCTCGGCGTTGCTCGCCGAAGGCTTCTCGCTCAGGACGTGCTTGCCCGCCGCCAAGGCGGCCAGGTTCCACGGACCGTGCAGGCCGTTGGCGAGCGGGTTGTAGACCACCTCCACCTCGGGGTCGGAGAGCAGGCCGGCGTAGGAGTCCGCCACCCGCTCCACGCCGTGTGCGGCCGCGAAGGACTCGGCGCGGGACCGGTCGCGGGCGGCCACCGCCACAAGCCGGTGGCCGGTCGCCCGGGCCGGGGCCACGAGGGAGAGTTCGGTGATGCGTGCCGCGCCCAGCACTCCGATGCGCAGCGGTTCCCGGTCTGCTTCGCCCATGCCTGTCGTACCTCCTGTGTCGGCACGGGGCGGTACCCGTGCAGGGAAAGTGTGCCGTCGCGGCCGCCGGAGGCCGACCCCGGAACCCGTCGCCACCGGCGCGTGGCGCAGACCTGCCGCGATCGCCCCGACAGGACGGCCATGGGGGGAGCTCCTATCCTGATGAGGTACGGCTGTTGAGCTCCGAGTCCAACGGTACGGTCGCCTCTCATGCGCTGGGAGCAGCCATGAAGCACGCGTGCGGAAGACTTCGCAGGGTGGTCGTCACCGCTGTGGCAGCGGGGATTCTCCTCGTGGCGACGGCGGGCGCAACCGCCTACGCGGCGCCGGGGACCCCCACCGCCACCGGCCAACCCAGTCCTTCCGCCACCGACGACGGCGTCGTGCCTCTCACCCCCGATGTGAAGCGGCAGCTCGACACGGCCGTGCAGCAGGTCCTGCGGGAGGCGAACGTACCCGGCGTGACCGTCGGGATCTGGACGCCCGACAAGGGTGAGTACGTACGGTCGTTCGGTGTCGCGGACCAGAACACCGGGCAGAAGATGGCGCCGGACCTCTTCATGCGGATCGGCAGCGAGACCAAGACGTTCACCGTGACCGCGCTGCTGGAGCTGGTCGACGAGGGCAAGGTGGGCCTCGACGACCCGATCGGGCAGTACATCAGCGCAGTTCCCAACGGGGACAGGATCACGCTGCGGCAACTGGCGGGCATGCGCAGCGGTCTGTTCAACTACTCCGAGGATCCGGCCTTCTTCAAGGCCCTGACTTCCGATCCCCGACGGCCGTTCACCCCGCAGGAGTTGCTCGGCTACTCCTTCAGGCACCCGGTGATGTTCCAGCCGGGCCAGGAGTTCTACTACTGCAACACCAACCTCATCCTGCTCGGCCTGGTCGTCGAGAAGGAGAGCGGTATGCGCCTCGGGGACTACATCCAGCGGAACATCCTCGATCCGGCGGGGATGGAGGACACGCTGTTCCCGACCGGCGCCGAGTTCCCGCAGCCGCACGCGCAGGGTTACACCGACCAGACCGCCGACGGGAACGTCGCGGACACCGCCGACTGGAACCCCTCGTGGGCCTGGGCGGCCGGCGCGATGATCTCCAAGCTGGACGACCTGAGGATCTGGGCCCGCACGGTCGCCACCGGCCAACTGCCCGACGGCTCCACCCTGATCAGCCCCGTCGTCCAGAAGCAGCGGCTCACCACACCCCCGAGCACATTCCCCGGCGCCGGATACGGTCTGGGCATCTTCGACGTGCGGGGCTGGCTCGGGCACAACGGCTCGCTGCCGGGCTACGAGTCCCTGACCGTCTACCTCCCGTCGGCGCAGGCGACCCTCGTGGTGCTGCTGAACACCGACATCAACTACAAGGGTGAGGAACCGAGCACCGTCTTCGGCGAGGCCATCACGAAGATCATCAGCCCGGACCACGTCTTCGACCTGCCCGCGCAGCCCGCCGCGCGGTGAGGACGGGCCGCGGAGGACACGGGACGGGGCGTCAGGGGCCCCGTCCCGCCCCCGGCGGTGGTACGTCAAACCACCCGCACTTCGTCGATCCGCACCGGCCGGTGCTCCGCCAGCGACAACGTGCACGCCTCGGCGATCCAGCCCGCCTCCAGGGCGTCCGCGACCGTGCAGGGCGAGGGCCGGGTGCCGGCCACGACCTCGGTGAACGCGGTGAGTTCCGCGCGGTAGGCCTCGGTGAAGCGGTCCATGAAGAAGTCGTGCGGGGTCCCGGCCGGGAAGGTCACGCCGGGCTCGACGGAGCGCAGCGGCAGCTTGTCCTCCAGGCCGACGGCGATGGAGTCCGTGAAGCCGTGGATCTCCATGCGGACGTCGTAACCGCGGGCGTTGTGGCGGCTGTTGGAGACCACCGCGATCGTGCCGTCGTCGAGGGTGAGGATCGCGCCGGTCGTGTCGGCGTCGCCCGCCTCCTTGATGTACTCGGCGCCCCGGTTGCCGCCGACCGCGTACACCTCGGTCACCTCGCGGCCCGTCACCCAGCGGATGATGTCGAAGTCGTGCACGGAACAGTCGCGGAAGATGCCGCCGGAGGCGGCGATGTACGCGGCCGGCGGCGGCGCCGGGTCCAGCGTGGTCGACCGTACGGTGTGCAGCTTGCCCAGCTCGCCGCTGTGCACGGCGGCCCGGGCGGCCACGAAGCCCGCGTCGAAGCGGCGGTTGTAGCCGATCTGGATCGGCACGTCCTTGCCCTCGACCGCCTTCAGCACCTCGACGCCCTCGCCCATGGTCCTGGCAACGGGCTTCTCGCAGAAGACGGGGACGCCGGCCTCGACGGCGGCCAGGATCAGACCCGGGTGGGCGTCGGTCGCGGCGGCGACCACCACGCCGTCCACCCCGGCGGCCAGCACGGCCTCGGGGGAGTCCGCGACCTCGGCACCGAAGCGTTCGGCGGCGGACTTGGCGGCCTCCGCGAACGGGTCGGCGACGACGAGCGACTCGACGGCTTCGAGTCCGGAGAGGGTCTCGGCGTGGAAGGCGCCGATGCGGCCGAGGCCGAGGATTCCGATACGCATGTGCTCCGCTGCTTTCCTGGTTTGTGGTTGCTGTCCGTTGCGGGGGCTCCGCCCCGGACCCCGATCGCCCTTCGGGTTCGTCCTCAATCGCCGGACGGGCTCAAATCCGCTCAGTCGAGTCCGCCCAGCACGTTCTGGTCCCAGTCGATCACCGATCCGGTGACCACGCCGGACCGGTCAGACAGCAGGAAGACCACGAAGTCGGCGATCTCGTCCGGTTGGCCCAGCTTGCCCATCGGCAGCCCGGCGGCCGCCTGCTCGCGCCAGTCGTCCCCGGCGCCGTGGAAGGTCTTCTGCGTCGCGTCCTCGCCCTCGGTCGCGGTCCAGCCGATGTTGAGGCCGTTGATGCGGATCCGGTCCCAGCGGTGGGCGTGCGCGGCGTTGCGGGTCAGGCCGACGAGCCCGGCCTTGGCGGCGACGTACGGCGCCAGGAAGGGCTGTCCGCCGTGCGCCGACGAGGTGATGATGTTGACGACCGTGCCGGGTGCCTTGCGGGAGACCATGTCCGCGACGGCGGCCTGCATGGCGAAGAACGGCGCCCTCAGGTTGATCGCGATGTGCTGGTCGAACAGCTCGGGCGTGGTGTCCAGCAGTGTGCCCCGGGAGGTGAGGCCGGCGGAGTTGACCAGGCAGTCGATCCGGCCGTACGCGTCCACCACCTCGGACACGGAGGTCCTCGCCTGCTCGGCGTCGGCCAGGTCGGCCCGGACGAACATGGCCTTGCCGCCGGTGGCGGTCAGTTCCGCCACGAGCGCCTCGCCCGGCTCCGCGCGCCGCCCGGTCACGGCGACCACCGCGCCCTCGCGGACCGCGGCCCGTGCGATGGCGGCGCCGACACCCTGGCTGCCACCGTTGACCAGGACGACCTTGTCGTCGAGAAGTCCCATGATCTCCCAGCCCTTTCAGCTCTCACGCCGTGCGGCGCCGGCCCGCAGTTCGTCCCGCAGCGCCCGCGGTGTCCAGTCCTCGTGCAGCGCCCGTCGTACGACGTCCGCCTGCGAGGGCGGGGCCATCCCGTCGACGGGCGGGTCGCTGTCGAGGTTGGTGGGGAACGGGTAGCCCTCGGCGCTCGCGGCGATCACATGCTCCAGCCACTCCTCGCCGACGCCCTCGGCCCGGCGCCTGCGCAGCACGGGGTAGACGGCGTTCGCCACCGCCTCGCGGTCCACGGTCTCCATGGCGCGCCCGAAGGCCGACGACACCTGGAGCAGGTTGGCCATGCGTCGCACGTCCAGCGTGCGGTTGGTGCCGGCCGCGTGGAACACCGCCGGGTTGAAGAACACGACATCGCCCTTCGCCAGCGGAAGCTGGACGTGGTGCGCCTTGAAGTACGCCTGGAAGTCGGGCAGCCGCCAGGCGAGATAGCCGGGCTCGTACCTCTGTGAGTACGGCAGGTACAGCGTCGGGCCGGACTCCACGGGCATGTCGCAGTGCGCGACCGCGCCCTGAAGGGTGAGCACGGGGGAGAGGCGGTGCACGTGCGCCGGATAGGCCGCGGCGGCCTCGTCGGAGAGGAAGCCGAGGTGGTAATCGCGGTGCGCGGTCTGGGCCGCGCCTCCCGGATTGACCACGTTGATCTGGGAGGTGATCTGGTAGCCGGGGCCGAGCCAGGCCCGGGAGACCAGCGCGACGACGTGGTTCGCGTAGTAGTCGGCGAACGTCTCCGGGTCGTACAGTGCGGCCTTCTCGAGGGCGTTCCACACCCGGTCGTTGGCGCCCGGCTTGGCGAAGTGGTCGCCGGCGGTGGCCCCCGACGCGTACTGCTCGGTGATCAGCGCGTCGAACACCGCGGTGGCCCGGTCGACGACCGACGCGTCGGGGAACGCGCCCCGGAAGACCGCGATGCCGGGCCCGTCGGCGAGAGCGCGGACCAGCTCGGTGCGCAGCCGACGGTCCTCGTCCGCCACGCGCAGGCGCTCGCTGTCGTAGACGAGGACGTTCCCCTTTACCGCCGAGGCGTGGGGGTAGTCGGCCAGGTCGGTCGTGCGCTCGACCAGCGCACGGAAGTCGTCGAAGTCGCAGTCCTGCCCGGTCAGCCAGGCACGGCTGTGAGCTGAGGTCACGGACATCGTCGTCCTTCTTTCGGTCACGGGGAGCGACGCGGCTCCGGGGCGGGGCGAGGACCCTGCACCGGCGGCACGCGGCGACGCGCGGCTCTGACATTCTTGTCAGTACAAACCCCTCGAACAACCAGCAGCGAGCCATCAAAAACCCATCAAGGAGCCTCCTGTGGGCCACCCCTTCCCGATCCGTGAGATCGCACGTCAGGCAGGCCTGAGCGAGGCCACCGTCGACCGGGTCCTCAACGGCCGGGGCGGGGTGCGGGAGAGCACCGCGCAGGAGGTGCAGAGGGCCATCGCCGACCTGGACCGGCAGCGCACCCAGGTCCGGCTCGTCGGCCGCACCTTCATGATCGACATCGTGATGCAGACGCCGGAGCGGTTCTCCACCGCCGTGCGCGCCGCCCTGGAGGCCGAACTGCCGTCGCTGCACCCGGCCGTCCTGCGCTCCCGCTTCCATTTCCGCGAGACCGGGCCGGTCGGGGAGCTGGCCGGGACGCTGGACCGGATAGCCCGGCGCGGCTCTCAGGGGGTGATCCTGAAGGCCCCGGACGTCCCCGAGATCACCGCCGCGGTCGGCAGGCTGGAGGCCGCGGGCATCCCGGTCGTCACCCTCGTCACCGATCTGCCCACCAGCGCCCGCCTCGGCTACGTCGGCATCGACAACCGGGCCGCCGGCGCCACCGCCGCGTACCTCATGGGCCAGTGGCTGGGCGACCGGCCCGGCAACGTGCTCACCAGCCTCAGCAGCGGCTTCTTCCGCAACGAGGAGGAGCGCGAGATGGGCTTCCGCGGCGCCATGCGCGCCCGGCACCCCGAGCGCACCCTCGTCGAGATCACCGAGGGCCAGGGCCTGGACGCCACGCAGTACGACCTCGTCCGCGCCGCCCTCGAACGCGACCCGGACATCCGCGCCGTCTACTCGATCGGCGGCGGCAACATCGCGACCCTGCGCGCCTTCGCCGACCTGGACCGCGAGTGCGCCGTGTTCATCGCCCACGACCTCGACCACGACAACACCCGCCTGCTGCGCGAGCACCGTCTGTCCGCCGTCCTCCACCACGACCTGCGCCAGGACATGCGCGAGGCCTGCCACACCGTCATGCGGGCGCACGGCGCGCTGCCGCCCGCGGGGCCCACCCTGCCGTCCGCGATCCAGGTGGTGACGCCCTACAACATGCCTACGGCGCTTGCAGGGTGACCCACGCGCCCCCCTGCGCCGAACGGGCCATGGCGTCCAGTACGGCGGCACTGTGCACGGCGTCCGACAGGGTGGCGCCGTACGGGGTGCCCTCGGCGACCGACCGCAGGAAGCGGTGGGCCTCGATCACTTTCAGGTCGTCGTAGCCCATGGCGTTCGCCGCTCCGGGCTGGAAGGCGGCGTACTCGCCGGAGCCGGGGCCGACGTACACCGTGCTGACCGGCTGGTCCTGATAGGTCGTGCCGCGGCTGATGCCCAGTTCGTTCATCCGCCGGAAGTCCCAGAAGACGGCGCCCTGGGTGCCGTGGACCTCGAAGCCGTAGTTGTTCTGCTCGCCGACGGAGACGCGGGAGGCCTCCAGGACGCCGCGGGCGCCGGAGGCGAAGCGCAGCAGACAGCTGACGTAGTCCTCGTTCTCGACCGCGCCGAGCTCGCCGCCGGTGGCGCGGGTGTGGCCCGAGGTGGCGCCGGTCGGGCGGGCCCGCTCGGGGACGAAGATCGCGGTGTCGGCGGTCAGGGAGGCGATGTCGCCGAGCAGGAAGCGGGCCAGGTCCGCGCCGTGCGAGGCCAGGTCGCCCAGCACCCCGCTGCCGCCCCGCTCGCGCTCGTAGCGCCAGGTCAGCGCGCCCTCGGGGTGGGCGGCGTAGTCGCTGAACAGCCGGATGCGCACATGCGTGACCGTGCCGATCTCACCGGCGGCGATCAGGTCGCGGGCGGCCTCGACGGCCGGCGCGTTGCGGTAGTTGAAGCCGACCGCGCCCTGCACGCCCGCCTTGGCGACGGCGTCGGCCACCTGGCGGGCGTCCTGGGCGGTCAGGCCCACCGGCTTCTCGATCCAGATGTGCTTGCCGGCCTCGGCCATCGCCACGCCGATCTCGCGGTGCAGGAAGTTGGGGGCGGTGATGCTGACCGCCTGCACCCGGGGGTCGGCCGCAACCTCGCGCCAGTCGCGGGTGGTGGTGGCGAAGCCGAACCGGGCGGCGGCCTCCTCGGCCCGGCCGGGCACCTCCTCGGCCACCGTGACCAGCCGCGGGCGCACGGTCAGCTGCGGGAAGTGGTGCAGCACCCGCGCGTACGCCTGGGTGTGCACCCGCCCCATCCAGCCGAACCCGACGACGGCGACACCCAGCGAATCCACCATGACAGCCCCTCTTTGGACCGGTCCATTTCATTCCAGGCCACCCTGGGGGTGCTTTCCCCTGCCTGTCAACCCTTTGACAAGCCGGTGCGGCTCGTGGAACGGTCCAAAGCATGAGACCGCCGACGATCCGCGACGTGGCCGAACGGGCCGGAGTCTCCAAGTCGTTGGTCTCCCTGGTGCTGCGAGGCTCCGACCAGGTGCGCGCCGAGAAGCGGGAGGCCGTCCTGGCCGCCGTGCGCGAGCTCGGCTACCGGCCCAACGCGGCCGCCCGCAGCCTCAGCGAACAGCGCACCCTCCCCCACTCTCGGCCTCGCTCGAGCGGGGGGACCCCCATGGTCGGCGTACTCCTGAACGACCTGCGCAACCCCTGGTTCGTCGACCTGCTCGACGGCCTGAACTCGCTGTTGCACGCGGGCGGCCTGCACATGCTGCTCTCCGACGCCCGCCTCAACCGCCGCATCGGACACGACCTCGCCGGACCCTTCCTGGACCTGCAGGCCGACGGGCTGGTCGTGGTCGGCACGCTGCCCGACCCGGCCGCCCTCGGCGCGGTCGCCGCCCGGATCCCCGTCGTCGTCGCGGCCGCCCGTGAGCAGGCGCCGCCCGGCGTGGACGTCGTGGCCAACGACGACGCGATGGGGGCACGGCTGGCCACCGAGCACCTCATCGGGCTCGGCCACCGCCGCATCGCGCACATCGCCGGCTACGGCGCCGTCGGCGAGCTGCGCCGCGGCAGCTTCGAGGCGACGATGCGGGCTCACGGCCTGGCGGACCAGGCGCTCGTCGAGCCCAGCGACATGACCGAGGAGGGCGGCTACCGGACGACCGTACGGCTGCTCAGCCGCCCCGACCGGCCCACCGCCGTGTTCGCCGTCAACGACATCGCCTGCGTCGGGGCCCTGTCCGCGGCCGAGGAACTGGGCCTGCGCGTCCCGCACGACCTGTCCGTGGTCGGCTACGACAACACCAGCATCTCCCGGCTGCGCCATCTCTGGCTCACCACCGTCGACCCGGCACCGCACGAGGTCGGCCGCCGCGCCGCCCACTGTCTGCTGGACCGCCTGGACCGCCTGGACCGCCTGGACCGCCTGGACAGGCCGGGGGCCGAGGGCAGCGTCCACCTGTCCGCGCCGACCCTGGAGATCCGCGGAACCACGGCGCCGCCACCGTAGTGCCGGTGCCGCCGTGAGTGGCGCCGGCGTACGGCTCGGGTGATCGTTGAGGAGATCGTCTCCGTACGCCCGCGAAGAGAGCAGCCGATGACGGACACCACGGCGGCCGTCTCCGGACGGTCCGGGCACGACAGCCGTTCGCTCATGCTCTTCGGCGGTGTCTACGGCGCCGTGCTGGCCAGTGCCATGGTCGCGGCGCTCACCGAGCACGAGCACACCACACGGGCGGACCGGCGCTACGACGCCGCCTGGCTGCTGGTGACCGCGCTCGCCTCGGCCCTGGCGCACGGCTACGCCCACCTGATCGCGGACCGCGATCCGCGCCACCGGCTCCAGGCCCTGCGCGTTCTCGTCGACGAATGGCCCCTGGTCGTGGCGATGCTGCCCACCGTGGTGATCCTCGCGGGTGCGGGCTGGGGCTGGTGGCCGGCGAACGGCGTCGAGCTCCCGGCGTTCGTCTTCAACATCGTCCTGTTGCTCGTCCTGGGGTTCCTCTCGGCCCGATGGGCCGGCCGCCGCTGGGCCGCCGCCGTGGCCACCGGGGTCGCGGACGCCCTGCTCGGCGTGATCGTGGTCGTCGCCAACGCGATCATCAAGTGAGCGGCGATCGTCGGGGCCGCCCAGGGGCGGGCCGCGGCCGTGGCGTTGACCTGCGCCCGCGATACGGCGGACAAAATTGTTGACAATCTTGTTTGGCTAGATTTAGGTTCGACTGGCACTCACTCAGGGAGGGCGCATGCCGAACGAAGCCCGTCCGAGCACCGGAGAGCAGGCCAAACAGCATGCGTTGACGCAGCTGCGGCAGGCGATCCTGCACGGCGAGATGGCACCGGCGCAGCGGCTGGTGGAGAACGAGCTCGCCGAGCAGTTCGGTGTGACACGGGCCAGCATCCGCGCGGCACTCATCGATCTGGAGGCCCAGGGCCTCGTGGAGCGGATCCGCAACCGCGGCTCGCGGGTGCGGGTGGTGACCGTGGAGGAAGCGGTCGCCATCACCGAGTGCCGCATGGTCCTGGAAGGGCTGTGCGCGGCGAAGGCGGCCGTCGCGTCGAGCGACGAGCAGCTGACCGAACTGGCGGACCTGGGCGCGGCGATGACCAAGGCCGTGGCCGACGGCGAGCCGGTGACGTACTCCGAACTCAACCAGGAACTGCACGCCAGGATCCGGGAGTTCTCCGGCCAGCGGACGGCCGTGGAACTGCTGGAGCGGCTCAACGCACAACTGGTGCGCCACCGCTTTCAGTTGGCGCTGAGGCCGGGACGTCCGCAGCACTCCCTGAACGAGCATCTGGCGATGATCGAGGCGATCAGGGCCAGGGACCCGCAGGCGGCCGAGGCGGCCGTCCGTGCCCACCTCACCAGTGTGATCGAGGCGCTGCGCGACTGAGAGCCGCGAGACCGAGAGCCGTTTTGAGGCGGGCGCCCACCTGTCACCGAGGCGAGTGAGCCGAAGGGGTGCGCCGGTCGACACAGGCTGGAGCCCACCGGAGGCGAACCGCCCAGAAGAGGGAGAGATTTCAGCAATGACCCAGGCCGACGCGCCCGCCTCCCCCACGCTCGACTCCGCTCGCGCGAAGGGACCCCCCGCACGCTCGACGCTCGTCGTCACCGCGCATGCCGGGGACTTCGTGTGGCGTGCGGGGGGTGCCATCGCCCTCGCCGCCTCGCGCGGGGAGAAGGTCACCATCGCGTGCCTGACCTTCGGTGAGCGCGGCGAGTCCGCCAAGGCGTGGCGCGAGGGCAGGAAGCTCGAGGAGATCAAGGCGATACGCCGCGACGAGGCAGAGCGAGCCGCCGCCACCCTCGGCGCCGAGGTCCGCTTCTTCGACGCCGGCGACTACCCGCTGATCCCCACCGCCGAGTTGACCGACAGGCTCGTCGAGGTCTACCGCGAGACCCAGCCGGACGTCGTCCTCACCCACCCCACCGAGGACCCCTACAACGGCGACCACCCCGCCGCCAACCGTATGGCGCTGGAGGCCCGCGTGCTGGCCCAGGCCATCGGCTACCCGGGTCCGGGCGAGATCATCGGCGCCCCGCCCGTCTTCTTCTTCGAGCCGCACCAGCCCGAGATGAGCGGCTTCAAGCCCGAGGTCCTCCTCGACATCACCGAGGTGTGGGACACCAAGCGCAAGGCCATGGAGTGCCTCGGCGCCCAGCAGCACCTGTGGGACTACTACACCGACCTCGCCGTCCGCCGCGGAGTCCAGCTCAAGCGCAACGCGGGCCCGAACCTCGGCCTGGCCCACAAGACCATGGCCGAGGCCTACATGCGTCCGTACCCGCAGATCGCGAAGGAGCTGGCATGACCGGCGTGATCGTCACCAACCCGCCGAAGGCGGACCTCGAGGACGTCGACGCGCTGGCCGGCTTCGGCGTGGCGACGGTGAGCGAGGCGATGGGGCGTACCGGCCTCCTCGGTCCGGGGATCCGGCCCGTCCAGCAGGGCGTACGCGTCGCCGGCACGGCCGTCACCGTGCTGAGCCGGCCCGGCGACAACCTCATGATCCATGCCGCCGTGGAGCAGTGCGGCGAGGGCGACATCCTGGTCGTCACCACCACCTCCCCGTCCACCGACGGCATGTTCGGCGAGCTGTTCGCGACGGCGCTGCGGCGGCGCGGGGTGCGCGGCCTGGTCATCAACGCGGGCATCCGGGACACGCAGGAGCTGCGCGAGATGGACTTCCCGGCCTGGTCCCGGGCTGTTTGCGCGCAGGGCACCGTGAAGGCCACCGGCGGCTCGGTCAACGTGCCGGTCGCCGTCGACGGCCAGGTGATCCGCCCCGGTGACGTGATCCTCGCCGACGACGACGGCGTGGTCGTCGTCCCCCGCGACAGCGCCCGCGCCACCGTCGAGGCGTCCGAGGCCCGCGAGGCCAAGGAGGCCCGCTCCCGCGAGGCGTTCCTCGACGGCGAACTGGGCCTGGACCGCTACGGGTTGAGGGACACGCTGAAGAAGCTCGGCGTCGAGTACAAGACGTACGAGGAGTACACGGCGGACGAGGGTGAACGGTCGTGACCCGTCTGCCCGAGGCGGTGCCCTGCCTGCTGATGCGGGGCGGCACCTCCAAAGGGGCCTACTTCCTCGCCGACGACCTGCCTGCCGAACCGGCCCTGCGCGACGAGCTGTTGCTGCGCATCATGGGCAGCCCCGACGAGCGTCAGATCGACGGCCTGGGCGGCGCGCACCCGCTCACCAGCAAGGTGGCCGTCGTCTCGCGCTCGGCCGACCCGCGGGCCGACGTCGACTACCTCTTCCTCCAAGTCGCCGTGGACCGGACCGAGGTGAGCGACCGTCAGAACTGCGGGAACATCCTCGCCGGTATCGGTCCGTTCGCCGTCGAGCGCGGTCTGGTCCCGGCGGGGGAGGAGCGGACATCCGTACGCATCCGCATGGTCAACAGCGGCGACTTCGCCACCGCGACCTTCCCGACCCCCGGCGGCCGGGTCGACTGCACGGGAGACGCCGAGATCTCGGGTGTGCCCGGGACGGCCGCTCCCGTGGTGATCGAGTTCCCGCCCGGCGACGGGAAGCTGCTGCCCACCGGCAGCGTCCGGGACGAGATCGACGGTGTGCCGGTGACCTGTGTGGACAACGGGATGCCCGCCGTGCTGATCGCCGCCACTTCCCTCGAAGCGACGGGCTACGAGTCGCCCAGGGACCTTGAGGAGGACGTCGCCCTCGCCGGCCGGCTCCGCACGATCCGCCTGGCCGCGGGCCGTCTGATGGGGCTCGGCGACGTGTCGGACACCACCGTTCCCAAGCTCACCCTGCTCGCGCCGCCCCGTGACGGCGGAGCGGTCACCACCCGCACCTTCATTCCCGTGCGCTGCCACCCGTCGATCGGTGTGCTCGGTGCGGCCAGTGTGGCCGCCGGGCTCCGGATCGAAGGCGGCGTGGGCGCGGACCTCGCGGATCTTCGCGCCGGTAGTGACCGAATTCGCATAGAACATCCCACGGGCTTCCTGGACATCGAAAGCAGCCTCGGCACTACCCCCGACGGCCTGCCCTTCGTCCGCCGTACCGCCGTGGTCCGTACGGCCCGCAAGATCTTCGACGGCACCGTGTTCCCCCGGTCGGCCGGGACGGCACCGGTACCCGCACGACCCGCACGATCCCATGGAGGCCAACGATGACTCCGCCGCTCGGCGACATCGCCCATATCGGGCACGCCCAGCTCTTCACCCCGGACCTGGACGCCAGCGTCGGCTTCTTCACCGACTACCTGGGGCTCACCGTCAACGGGCAGCACGGCGACACGGTCTATCTGCGGACCTTCGACGACTACGAGCACCACAGCCTGGTGCTCACCGCCCGCGAGCAGCCCGGCCTCGGCCGGCTCGCCCTGCGCACCTCCAGCGAGGAGGCCCTGCAGCGCCGTGTGAAGGCGGTCGAGGAGGCAGGGGGCACCGGAAAGTGGGTCGAGGACGAGCCCGGTCTCGGCAAGCTGTACGTCACCACCGACCCGGACGGCCACGAGCACGCCCTGTACTGGGAGAGCGAGCACTACCGGGCCTCCGACGAGCTGAAACCGGCGCTGAAGAACCAGCCGCAGGCCAAGCCCAACCGGGGCGTGGGCGTACGGCGCCTGGACCACATCAACTTCCTCGCCGCCGACGTGCTCGCCAGCGCCGAGTTCCAGCAGCATGTGCTCGGCGCCCGGCCGACGGAACAGATCCGGCTCGACGGCGGGACGATCGCGGCCCGCTGGCTGACGTTCACGAACAAGTCGTACGACGTCGTCTACACCTCGGACTGGACCGGCTCCACCGGCCGGCTGCACCACGTCGCTTTCGCGACGGACACCCGCGAGGACATCCTGCGCGCCGCCGACCTCGCCATCGACACCGGCGTGTTCATCGAGACGGGCCCGCACAAGCACGCCATCCAGCAGACGTTCTTCCTGTACGTCTACGAGCCGGGCGGCAACCGCATCGAGCTGTGCAATCCGCTCACGCGCCTGGTGCTCGCGCCCGACTGGCCGCTGATCACCTGGACCGAGGCGGAGCGGGCCAAGGGGCAGGCCTGGGGGCTGAAGACCATCGAGTCGTTCCATACGCACGGCACGCCGCCGGTGGGCTGACCGCTGATGCCCGACCCGTCGAAACCTGGCCGGCGACCTCGGCAGCTACGCCACCGTCGGGCATGCTCGTCGGCGCCCTGACCGCGGGTACGGTCGCCGACCGGATCGGCCGCAAGAAGCGCGGCGACTGCGGCTTCACCGCCTTCGCGCTGGCCGGCGTGTCGTCGATGGTCTTCATCGGCATCGCGGCACTGCGCAGCACGAAGCCGGCCGGCCGGCCGCAGCAGCGCGCAGGAGGAACTGGTCACCGCACACTGACGAGGACGACCTGCGCGGGGCGGCTCCCCGGGGGCCGCCCCGGCCACCGGGGGCGGGGAGGGACGGCGGTCGCCGTATCGTCCCAGCTCAGCGCGGTTTTGTGCCGACCGGGGCGCACGCTCGATCAGATGCGAGGACGGCGCCACCGACCTAGGCTGAAGACATGAAACGCGTTGTCGTTGATCATTTCGGCGGTCCCGAGGTCTTGAGGGTCGTGGAGGACGACGATCCCCGGCCGGGTCCGGGCGAGGTATGTGTCAGGGTGCTGGCCGCCGGCGTTTCGTTCACCGATGCCCAGCTGCGCGCCGGGACGTATCTCGGCGTACCGAAGCCGCCGTTCACGCCCGGATACGAGCTCGTCGGCGTCGTCGAGGAGCTCGGCCCCGGGTGTTCGAGACTGCAAGAAGGAGACCGTGTCGGTGCGCTGACGGTGTGGGGTGCCGACGCGGAGCGCGTCTGCGTGCCGGAGGCGGAGGCGGTCGACGTACCCGCGGACATCGACCCGGCGGATGCTCTGAACCTCGTCTTCACGTACATGACGGCTTACCAGCTTCTTCACCGTGTGGCGAAGGTGAAGCGCGGTGAGACGGTGCTCGTGCACGGTGCGGCCGGCAGGGTGGGCACCGCGGTCCTCGAGCTCGGAGCGGCCGCGGGGCTGCACATGTACGGGACCGCATCGGCCCGCGACCGGGAAGCGGTCGAACGGCTCGGCGCGATCGCGATCGACTACCGCCACGAGGACTTCCTGGAGCGGGTGCGCGAACTCCCCGGCATGGGCGTGGACGTCGTGCTCGACGGGCTCGGCGGTGCGCTGTCGATCCGCTCCTTCCGTGCGCTGCGGCCCGGCGGACGGCTTGTCGTCTACGGCCACTACGCCACCCTCGAGCACGGGCGCAAGAACTGGCGGCGGTGGGCGGAGTGGTACGCGGCGACCGGGACCGTATGGCTCTGGAGTCTGCTCTCGCCCCGCCGACAGGCGCTCGCCTACCGGATCCAGAAACTGCACGACCACCACCGCCAGGTGCTGCCCGTGGCCGGCGGCCAGGAGGCACTTCCCGTGGGTGGCGGCCCCCGCGATCCGCGTTGGTTCCGCGAGGACTTCAGCGCGCTGCTCGACCTGCTCCGTGAGGGCAGGATCCACCCGGTCGTGGCCGAGCGCCTGCCGCTGTCCGAGGCGCGTCACGCGCACGAGTTGCTCGAGACCTCGGCGGCGAAGGGAAAGCTCGTGCTCGTGCCATAGGCCGAGGTCGAGGCCGAGGAGGCGCTCGCGATGGTGCGCGACGGCCCTGCTGGTCGAGTGGAGGAGGCCCTGCCCGGTGGAGCGCGGCAGGAACCGCGGGCGCGCTACCTGCCCATCGCCGAGCACGGCCTCATCGGGGACCTGCACACCGTCGCGCTCGTCGGCACCGACGGGACGATCGACTGGTACTGCTGCCCGCACTTCGACTCGCCGAGCGTGTTCGCGGCGATCCTCGACGCCGACCGCGGGGGCCTGTTCCGTATCTCGCCCGACTGCGACGGCTGGAGCTCCAAGCAGCTCTACCTCCCCGACACCAACATCCTCATCACGCGCTTCCTGATGCCCGACGGGGTGGGGGAGGTGCAGGACTTCATGCCCCCGCCGCGCACCGGCGAGGCGGCGCACCGCCACCGCATGATCCGCCGGGTCCTCGCCGTGCGCGGACAGATGCGCTTCGTCGTCGACGTCGCCCCGCGTTTCGACTATGCGCGGGCCCGCCACGAGGTGGAATCGACCCCGTACGGCGCGCTGTTCCGCTCTCCCGAGCTGCAACTCGCCCTCTCGACGAACTGCCCGCTCGGGATCGTGGACGGCGACGTCCGTGCCCAGGTCGCCCTCCGGGCCGGGGAGACGGCCACCTTCGTGCTCGACCGCGTTCAGCCCGGCGACCCGCACGTGCCGTACTCCGACGACGGTATCGCCGCCGAGTTCGACGCCACCGTGGCGTTCTGGCGGAGTTGGCTGCGCCGCTCGCGCTACAGCGGCCGTTGGCGCGAGCCGGTGCATCGCTCGGCGCTCACCCTCAAACTGCTCACGTACGCCCCCACCGGCGCGATCGTGGCCGCCCCCACCACCAGCCTGCCGGAGGAACTCGGCGGCGCACGCAACTGGGACTACCGCTACACGTGGATGCGTGACGCCGCCTTCTCGCTCTACGCGCTGCTCAGACTCGGGTTCACCGACGAGGCCGGCGCGTTCATGGAGTGGCTGCAGGAGCGATTCCGCCACGCGGCCGACTACGGCGAGTCGGGCCCCTTGCAGATCATGTACGGCATCGACGGGCGCGCAGACCTGCCCGAGGAGAACCTCTCCCACCTCGAGGGCTACATGGGCTCGGCACCGGTACGGATCGGCAACGAGGCGGCGACCCAGCTGCAGCTCGACATCTACGGCGAGCTGATGGACTCCGTCTACCTGAGCAACAAGTACGGGCTGCCCCTCTACCACGACGGCTGGATGGAGCTCACGCGCAATCTCGAGTGGCTGATGGACCACTGGGACCAGCCCGACGAGGGGATCTGGGAGACGCGCGGCGGCCGCCGTGACTTCACGTACTCCCGGCTGATGAGCTGGGTCGCGGTCGAGCGCGCGATCCGGATCGCCCGCCAGCGCGGCCTGCCCGCCGACCTGCCTCGCTGGATGGCGGTCCGGGACAGCATCTACCACCAGATCATGGAGCGCGGCTGGAATCCGGCCCGCCGTGCGTTCGTTCAGCACTACGACACCGATGTGCTCGACGCCTCGCTGTTGCTCATGCCGCTGTGCAAGTTCGTCGCGCCCACCGATCCGCGGTGGATCTCCACGCTCGACGCCATCACCGCGGAGCTGGTCTCCGACAGCCTCGTCTACCGCTACAACGCGGAAGCGTCGCCCGACGGGCTCGCCGGCCGGGAAGCGACGTTCTCGATGTGCTCGTTCTGGTGGGTCGAGGCGCTGGCCCGGGCCGGTCGGCTCGACGAGGCGCGGCTGGCCTTCGAGAAGATGCTCACCTACGCCAACCACGTCGGGCTGTACTCGGAGGAGATCGGTCCCACGGGCGAGCAACTCGGCAACTTCCCGCAGGCCTTCACCCACCTGGCGATGATCAGCGCCGCCTACAACCTCGACCGCAGTCTCGGGTGAGCACAGGGGGACGTCGCTGATGGCGTACGAGCCGCACCAGTGCCTGAGCATCGCGTGGTCGACGACCGTGGGCCCGAAGGCCCGCGGTGGCAGCACCGCCCGGACGGTCGTCGAGCGGATCACGGGCCGCCTTGCCCCGAACCACCCGCTCGCGGGCTGACCGACCCCTCAGCGCGCGGCGCGGACGCCGTCCAGGGCGATGCTCAGGATGCGGTCGCGCTGCGCGTCGTCGGCGAAGGCGGTCCCCGTGACACCGGCCACCAGACGCAGCAGATCACCGAAGTCCATGTCCTTGCGGGCCGCGCCGGCCTCCTGGGCGCGCTCGAACAGCGGGCCGCCCGCCGAGTACATCGAGTCGCGGCAGGCCTGGAAGACCTCCGACTCGTCCTCCAGCGCCTGGCGTACGGCCCGCTTGGTCACCATGTAGTCCGCGAAACGGTCGAGCCAGGCCGTCAGGGCCTCCCAGGGCTCGCGGTCGGCGACCTCGACGGCTACCCCGCACAGGGCGTTGACCTCGTCCGCGTAGACGCTCTCGAAGAGGGCCCGGCGGGTCGGGAAGTTGCGGTAGAGGGTGCCGATGCCCACGCCCGCGCGGCGGGCGATGTCCTCCAAGGACGCCTCCGCGCCGTTCTCCGCGAAGGCCTCCCTGGCGGCGGACAGCAGGGCGTCGTAGTTGCGCGCGGCGTCCTTACGGTGCGGGCGCTGGGCCGCGACGATCTCGCTGACGGGGAACGGCCGAGCCGTCACTGCTGCCTCCTGGGGGCGCACGGGGTTGAACCGGAGGGTTCCCTCCGTTACAGTGGAGGGGTACCTCCACTTTAGCAGTGCGGGGTGCGCTCGCCATGGAGGCGCGCGCCCGCACGATCCCCCCTCCTCCGCGACCCCGGATCTCCTCGGCCGCGCCCTGCTCGGATTCGGAGAGGCTCTTCATGCCCCGCAAGTCCACCCGTCTCACCTTCGCGGTCCTCGCGACCGGTGCCGGCGTGTTCGCCATGCTGCAGTCGCTGATCGCGCCGGCCCTGCCGACCGTCCAGCACGCCATGCACACCTCGCAGTCCACCGCGACCTGGGTGATGACGGCCTATCTGCTGTCCGCCTCGGTCTTCACACCGATCCTCGGCCGCGTCGGCGACCTGATCGGCAAGAAGCGCACCCTCGTCGCCGTCCTCGTGGTCGTACTGGCGGGCTGTCTGCTCGCCGCTCTCGCGCCGAACATCGGCGTACTGATCGTCGCCCGCATCG
The DNA here is from genome assembly GCF_040782645.1 of Streptomyces sp. HUAS ZL42. GTDB lineage: Bacteria > Actinomycetota > Actinomycetes > Streptomycetales > Streptomycetaceae > Streptomyces. Next base: position 1,631,943 of record NZ_CP160403.1, on the reverse strand, counting down.
TCCAGGGCGTCGGAGGCGCCCTGTTCCCGCTCTCCTTCGGCATCATCCGCGACGAGTTCGCGCCGGCCGAGGTGAGCGGCAGCATCAGCAACCTGTCCGCCGTCATCGCCGCGGGCGGCGGCGTCGGCATCGTCGCCGCGGGTCCGATCGTGTCCGCGCTCGACTACCGCTGGCTGTTCTGGATCCCTGTCGCCGTCGTCGCCGCGACCACGCTCATCGCCGTGCGTTATGTGCCCGAGTCGCCCAACAGGGCCGAGGGGCGGGTCAATTGGACCGGTGCCGTGCTGCTGTCGGCGTGGCTCGTGGCCCTGCTGCTGCCGCTCACCCAGGCGAGCGCATGGGGTTGGGGCTCCATGAAGGTCATCGGTCTGTTCGCCGCCGCCGTGCTCCTGTTCGCGGTGTGGCTGTTCGCCGAGGGCCGCTCCCGCACCCCGCTGATCGACCTGCGCGTCATGCGGCTGCCCGCCGTGTGGACCACCAACCTCGCCGCGCTGCTGTTCGGGGCGGGCATGTACTCGATCTGGTCCTTCCTGCCCGGCTTCGTCCAGACCCCGAGCTCCGCGGGGTACGGCTTCGGGGCGAGTGTCACCGCGTCCGGTCTCCTCATGCTGCCGATGCTGGTCGCGATGTTCTTCTCCGGCGTGCTCGGCGGCCGCCTCGAGCCCGTCCTCGGAGCCAAGGCCCTGCTCACGGCCGGTGCGGCGCTGGGCGCCTTCGCCTGTGGCTTCCTCGCCCTCCGGCACGACGAACAGTGGCAGATCGCCTTCGTGGCGGGCGTGTTCGGCTTCGGAATCGGTCTCGCCTTCGCCTCGATGGCCAACCTGGTCGTCGGCAGCGTCCCGGCCGAGCAGACCGGCGCGGCGACCGGGATGAACGCCAACATCCGCACCATCGGCGGCTCCGTCGGCGCCGCGGTCACCAGCGTCCTGGTCACCGGCAGTCTCCAGCCGTCCGGGCTGCCGTACGACTCCGGCTACACCCACGGCTTCACCCTGCTGGCGCTGCTCTGCCTGGCCGCGACCCTGGCCGCCCTGCTGGTCCCGGGCCGGCGAACCGCCCGCCGCACCGGCCCGCCCCGCTCCGTCGGCAGCCCGGCGGAAGCACCCGTACGCGTACGGTAGTGTTGGCCTGCGTGTTCACGCGGTTCACCGCGTGCGACGCACCGGGACGTGGCGCAGCTTGGTAGCGCACTTGACTGGGGGTCAAGGGGTCGCAGGTTCAAATCCTGTCGTCCCGACATTTTGTTGGGTTCTTTGCCCAGGTCAGGGCCTTGGATCACGTCATGTGAGACAAGGCCCTCGATCTTTTTCCGGAGGCCTTGTACGCCGCTCACCCCGCCTGGTCGGCCGTCGGGTACTGCCACATACAGCAAACGACATTAATGTGGCGATTGGGAATTTTGCCCAATCTCGTCCATATCGGCCGCGGACGTGCCTGGCGGGCCGCAACCGGGAGGTGGGGCATGGGACGCATCAACCCCGGCACGAGCTCATGGACGAGCGCCGGGCGCTGACGGGCGGACGCGCGCAGTCCCTCACGAGCGGCGTGGCACGGCGGCCCGGCACGGTCCTGGTCGACCGGCGTCGCGTACGGCGCGGTGGCTCACTGCAGTGGGCGGTGCGCGCCCTCCTTCCCACGGCGCTCGCCCTGTGGCTGCTCTCCCTGCGGCACGTGGAACTGCGCGGGATGCGCGACTTCGGTCTGCTGCAGGTGCTGCCGGTCCTCTTCTGGGTCGCCCTCGGCCTGCTCGCCTTCGGCTTCTGTCTGGCGATGGCCGACCGGCGTACCGGCCACGGCTGGTTCGCGGCCTACGTGCTGGGGCTGATCGCGGTCGTCCACGCGTCTCCCACCCTGCTCTACCCCACACTGCGCTACAGCTGGGCGTGGAAGCACGTCGCGGTCGTCGACGCCATGATCCGCCATGACGGCGACGTGCCGGGCGCGGGGCAGCTCTCCCTCTACAACCAGTGGCCGGGCTTCTTCGAGCTCAATGCGTTCTTCCTGAAGTCGACAGGCCTCGACCCGGCGCTGGGTTACGCGGCCTGGGCGCCGCCGGTCTTCAACGCCCTGCTGCTCGCCCCGTTGCTGCTGCTCTACCGGTCGGTGACGCGGGATCGCCGGCTGGTCTGGGGCGGAGCGTGGATCTTCTACTCGTGTTCATGGGTCGGACAGGACTATTTCGCACCCCAGGCCTTCGCGTTCCTGCTCTTCGTGACGGTGATCGCCCTGGTCATGGGGCAGCTTCCCGACTCGGCACTGCGTCGGCCGGGCACCCCCCGCCCCGGTCGCCTGCCCCTCGGCACGCTGGCGCCGGTGGTGCTGATCGAAGCCGTCATCGTCTCCTCGCACCCGCTGACACCGCTCATGCTGATCAGTGCACTGGTGGCGCTGTCGCTGCCGCGACGCAACCGGCGGGTGGTGCTGCCGGTTCTGGGCTGCGCGGTGCTGTTGACCGCGGTCTGGAACGTCACCGTCGCACGGTCCTACATGGCGGCCCACCTGGGCGACTTCGTGGGCTCGCTGACGCGGACGGACGCGAACATCGTCTCGGGGCTGGCCACGCTGGGCACCGCGGCACCGGGGCAGGTGGTGGTGTCCTGGGTCGACAGGGGCCTGTCGGCCGCCGTCCTCCTGCTGGCGGTCCTGGCTCTCCTGGTGCGGCCCGAAGTCCGCCGGACCGGGCTTCCGCTCTTGGCGCTGTCCCCGTTGCCGGTACTGGGGGCGAACGCCTACGGCGGAGAGATGATCTTCCGTGCGTATCTGTTCGCACTGCCCGCGGCCGCCTTCCTGATCGCGTCGCTGCTCTTCGAGCGGGGCGGGAAGCCTGGTCTGCGTGCCGTCGCCGTATACCCGGTGCTCGTCGCTCTGCTCGGCGGACTGGTCTTCGGCTATTACGGCAAGGAGTCGGCGAACTACTTCACGAAGGACGAGGTCGCCGCCGTCCGCTTCGTCACGGCCACCGCTCCTCCGGAGGCCAGGATCGTCACTCTCACGTCGGCCGTGCCCGGGTTGTACACGCGTTACGAGCAGTACTTCTGGGTGCAGGCGGAAGAGTGGGCCATCAGTGACCGGCGGCGCCTGGTGAGAGAGCCGGTCGCGGGTCTGACACCGTTCCTCGAGGGGGCCACCGCGCAGCGGCCCGCCTACGTCGTCCTGAGCCGTGCACAGGCCGCCGATTGTTACTTCAGAGGGGTGCTGCCCGCCGACACCCCGCGGCGCCTGGAGTCCGCCCTGTCGACGGATTCGGGTTTCGTGCCCGTCTACCGCAACGAGGATGCCGTTGTCTTCCGGTATCAGGGCCCCGAGAGGGGAGAGCGGCGATGACTCGGCTTCGCTGGGGGCTCGCGCTGTCCGGCTGGCTTGCCCTCGCCGCCACCGCCCTGCCTGCCGCCGGTGTCCTGCGTGTACTGGTGACCACGGTCTTCCTGCTCGTCTGCCCGGGGCTGGCGGCCGTACGGTGGGCCTGGCCCGCCCCGGCGCGGGCCGCGGGCCGGGTGGCCCTTCTGGAGGCGGCCGTCCTCACTTTCGTGCTCAGCCTGTCGCTGGCGGTGGTCATCGCGGAGGCGCTGTTCCTGAGCGGCGTGTTCACGGTCGCGCGGGCCCTGCTCGCCCTCGCGGTCGTCACCTCCACGCTGGCTCTGCTTCCCCGGCCCGGGGCGCCCCGTCGGTCGCCGGGAGACTCTCCGGGCGCGGGCCCGCAGACGCCTGCTGCCCACACATCGGAGTGATCGCCGCTGCGGGCGGCCGGCTCCGAAACGAGCCGGTCGCTTGACGAAGCGAATAAATCGGACAAAGGTTGTATTTTTACATCGTAAGTGTATGGTGGCAAATCGGGAGACACTCGATCATGTACAGCGACCCGATCGCCGAGACCGGCAAGCCGCCCGCCAGTGTGAGCCTGGTCGTACCGGCCCGCAATGAGGCGCGCAACATCCCATGGGTCTTCGAGCAGATCCCGGCATGCGTCGACGAGGTCATCCTTGTCGACGCCGACTCCGTCGACGCGACCGTCCCCATGGCCCGGTACTGCCTGCCGACGGTTCACCACGTACGGCAGAGCGGTCCCGGAAAGGGAAACGCGCTGCGCACCGGCTTTCTCGCGGCCACCGGGGACTACGTGGTGATGCTGGACGCCGACGGCAGCATGTCGCCCGCGGAGATCACTCACTTCCTGCACTTCCTCGAGAACGGCTACGACTTCGTCAAGGGTTCGAGATTCATCGCGGGCGGTGGTTCACTCGACATCACCCGCTTCAGGCGGATGGGAAACCATGCGCTGCTGGCCGTCGCCAACAGGCTCTACCACGCGTCCCTGACCGACCTGTGCTACGGCTTCTGTGCCTTCCGGCGCAGCTTCCTGGACCAACTCGACCTGCATGCCGTGGGATTCGAGATCGAGGCCGAGATGGTCGTGCACGCCCTGCGCTCCGGCCTGCGCATCGCCGAGGTGCCCAGCCTGGAACTGCCCCGCCGCAGCGGGCACTCCAACCTCCACGCCATACCCGACGGGCTCAGGGTGCTGCGCACCCTGCTCTCGGAACGCCCCGGTGCACGGTCCTCCACCCGGAACGAGCGGAACGCATCGTGAACCCCGTTCCCGTGCACTCCGCCGCCGTGTGTACCCCGGTACGTGTCGTCGACGTGGACCTCGCCCGTCCGGGCGAGTTCCGGCTGCCCGGGGACCAGGGGTCCGTCACACCGCGAGGGAGGATACGGGCCCTGGTGCGACTGCACGGCCGTCCACTGGGCATGGTCAGTGCCGGGGAGACCTCCGGACCCGAAGCTCTGTGGTCGGCGGTCGCCCGTGCCGCCCACGTGGAACTGGCGGACAACCTCGCCCGGCACCGCGCCTCGGACCGGGCCGAACCACGCCCTGCCCTCCCCGACGCACCCCTCATCAGCGTGATCGTGGCCACGCGCGACCGTCCCCGGCAACTGTGCCGATGTCTGGATTCGCTCCTGCGGTCCGCGTACCGCGAGTTCGAGATCATCGTGGTCGACAACGCCCCGGCCGACCGCGCGACCGAAGCTCTGGTCCGCGGTGCCTTCGAAGGACGGGTCCGCTATCTCCGCGAACCTGTCGCCGGACTGGCGCGCGCCCACAACCGCGGACTGTCCCGAGCATGCGGCCCCGTCGTCGCGTTCACGGACGACGACACACTCGTCGACCCCGGGTGGCTGTCCGCCCTCGCCGAGACGTTCGCGTCCGACACACGGATCGGCTGCGTCACGGGACTCATCGTGCCTGCCGAACTGGACACCCCCGCCCAGGCCGCGGTGGAGCGGCACGGCGGCTTCGCCAAGGGGTACACGGTGCTCACCTGGTCGCTGTCCGACACGTCGGCCGACCCACTGTTCCCCTTCGCGGCCGGGCGTTTCGGCTCCGGTGCCAACATGGCCTTCCGCACCGACGTACTGCGCTCGCTGGGCGGCTTCGACCCCGCGACGGGCGCGGGCACCCCGGCCCGCGGCGGCGACGACCTGCTCGCCTTCTTCGAGGTCCTGACCGCCGGCCACTCCCTCGTCTACCAGCCCGCTGCCATCGTGTGGCACCGGCACCGGCGTACGCAGGACGCCGTGGCCGCGCAGGTCTTCGGCTACGGCGTCGGTCTCGGCGCCTACCTCACCGGCGCCCTGGTGCGCCATCCCCGCCAACTGCCCGCCCTGCTGTGCCGGCTGCCCCGCGGCGTGCGCCACGTCGTGACCAGATCGCGCGGCCGGCTTGCCGACCCGGAGGCCGGCTGGTCCCGGCGCCTGACTCTCCTGGAGATGCGGGGCATGGCCTACGGGCCCTGCGGCTATGCCCGCGGACGCCTCACCGGCGACCGCGGCAGAAGGTGATGGACGAGAGGTGTGAAGGCGTGGGCGCCCGTTCGGTCACCGGGGCGGCGGTGAGTGCCGCGGGCAGGGAACGACGCTCCCTGGGGGCCTCTTTGCGGGCGGGTGTCGCCGTCGTGCTGCCCGGTGAACGCCTGCTGCGCACGGGACACCTGCTCGCGGTCAGTTCCCTGGTCAACTCGTGCTTCGGCTCGCTCTTCTGGCTCTTCGCGACCCACTGGTACGACGAGAGGACGGTGGGCCTGAGCTACTCCGCGCTTTCGGCGTCCATGCTGCTCACGGGCATCGGCCAGCTCAACCTCCACGATTTCCTGGTGCGATTCGTGCCGACCACCGGACGCCGCACCCGCAGACTGGTCCTCACCTGCTACGCGGTGAGTACGTCCTTCAGCCTGCTCGTCGCCGCCGTGTTCCTGGCCCTGGTGCCGGTGGTCACACCCGGGCTCGACTTCCTGCTGACCCCCGTCGCGGGCGGCTGCTTCGCGGTGGCCACTGCCGGATACGCCATATTCGTGCTGCAGGACGGCGCGCTCACCGCGGTCGGCCGTCCCGGATGGGTCGTCGCGGAGAACCTGATCTTCGCTTGCGGGAAGATACTGCTGCTCGCCCTCGGAGCCGCCTTGGCCCTGTTCTCCGGGATCCTGATCTCGTGGGCGGGCGCCCTGCTGATCGCCCTCGTCGTGGCCAACACGGTCCTGCTGCGCAGGGGGATTCCGCAGCACGAGCGGAACACCCCGGCAACGCCACCGTCGCCGCGCATGCTGGGGTACGCCGCCACCGACTGGCTCGGCTCGCTGTTCCGGCTGGCCGCGTACACCCTGGTCCCGCTGATCGTGCTGGACACCTTGGGAGCGGAGCAGAGCGCCTATTACTCGCTGGCGTGGAGCATCGCCTACGTGCCCTACCTGCTGGCCCTCAACATGGGAACGTCCTTGATCACGGAGTCCGTACGCCGGCCCGAACGACTCGTCGACAACGGCCTGCGCGTCCTGCGCCACTCGGGTCTGATGCTGGCCGGTGTCACCGCCGTCCTGGCCGCCGCGGCCCCTCAGATCCTGTCCCTCTTCGGTGCGTCGTACTCGGCCCACGGCACCACCTTGCTGCGGCTGCTGGCGGTGTCCGCCCTGCCCAACCTCCTGGTGAGCCTGGCCATCGACGTTTCGCGGGCTCGGCGGCGGCTGCGCTGGGCGGTCGGACTGCAGATCGCGACATGTGGCCTGGTGCTCGGGCTGACCGTCGTGCTCCTGCCTCGGTTCGGCGTCACCGGAGCCGGCATCGCCTGGCTGGCCGCCCAGTGCCTGATCGCCGTCTTCCTGCTGGCGTGCCGGTCGCGCTGGCTTGTCCCGGCAACCGCGAGGTCATCATGAACGCCGCACTGCCCGGTGGGCACCCCCCGCTCACGCTGTCGGTCGTCGTGTGCGCCTACACCCTCGACCGGTGGGAGGACGTACGGGCCGCGATCGGTTCGCTGCTGGCCCAGGAACCACCCGCCGACGAAATCGTGCTGGTCGTCGATCACAACCAGGATCTCCAGGAGCTGGCCTCGAAGGCGCTGGCCGGAGTTCGAGTGGTGCCCAACCGGAGGCGCCGTGGACTGTCCGGAGGACGCAACACCGGGGTGGCGGTCGCGCACGGCGACGTGGTGGCCTTCCTCGACGACGATGCGATCGCGGAACCCGGATGGACGCAGCGTCTGCTGGCCGGCTACGAGGACCCCCGGGTGGCGGGGGTGGGCGGTCTTGTCCGGCCACTGTGGTCCACCCGGCGGCCGCCGTGGTTCCCGCCCGAGTTCGACTGGGTGGTGGGGTGCTCCCACCGGGGGCTGCCCCAACAGGCCGCACCGGTGCGCAACCTCATCGGCGCCAATATGTCGTTCCGCCGGACGGAGTTGCTCGCCGTCGGCGGGTTCCTCGACGCCCTGGGGCGGCTGGGAAACCGCCCTGCGGCCAGTTGCGACGACACCGACATGTGTCTGCGCATCACCGCGCGCACGCCGGATGCCGTCCTGCTGTACGAGCCCGCCGCGCAGGTGCTACACCGGGTCCCCGCGACGCGGGCCCGCTGGTCCTACTTCTGCTCCCGGTGTTATGTGGAGGGGATGTCCAAGGCGCTGGTGGCCCGGCGCACCGGCAGCGGGCCGGCCCTGGCCAGCGAGCGCGCCTACCTCAGGTCGACCATTCCGCGTGCCCTCGCCCGTAACCTCCGCCGGATCGGCCGCCCCGGCGCGCTGCGCACGGTCGGTGCGCTCACCGCCGGAGTGTGCGTCACCGTCACCGGTTACGTCGTCGGATGGATCCGGCCGCTGGAGTCCCGGGACATCCCTCCGTGGCCGAAGGCAGCCGGGGCGCCGCTGGGATCGGTTCGGTCATGAGGCCCGTACCCGTCTTCCTCTACCACGCGGTGTCGGACGACCCGCCGCGGTGGCTCGCGCCGTTCACCGTGAGCCCTCGCACCTTCGAGGAACACCTGCACATGATCACCGACAGCGGACTGCAGATGGTCCCGCTGGGGCGGTTCGTGGCGTCACTGCTCGGGGGCCCGCCCCTGCCCCCGCGGTCCGCGGTGCTGACCTTCGACGACGGATACGCGGACTTCGCCTCCGTCGTGGCCCCGTTGCTCGCCGCGCGGGCATGGCCCGCCACCCTGTACGTCACCACGGATGCCCTGAACGGATCGGGGGGACCGTTTCCGTCCGCGCGCACTCTGACGTGGGATCAGGTGAGCGAGTTGGACGCGGCCGGATTCGAGATCGGCGGGCACAGCAGGAGCCACCCGCAACTGGACACGCTGCCCCGGACGTCGGTGCGTGAGGAGGTCGGCGGCTGCAAGCGGGAGATCGAGGACGCCCTGGGCCATCCCGTCGTCTCATTCGCCTATCCGCACGGCTATTCCAGCCGCTTGGTGCGCGCACTGGTGGCGGAGGCCGGCTGGACCTCGGCCGCCGCCATCCGGGGTGCCTCTGCTCACAGTTCGGCCCGGGACGACCCGCTGAGGTTCGCCCGGCTCATGGTGCGGGCCGACACGAGCGGCGAACGTTTCGGGCTCTGGACCCGGGGTGAGGGCGCTCGGGTCGCACCGTTCGCCGAGAGCCTGCGCACCAGAGGGTGGCGGGCCTACCGCCGGGCCAGGGCGGTGACGGGGTGGCCGTACCGGGCCCTGCCCGAGTGAAGGGGACGCGTCGGCCGGCGACCGTGTCTCAGTGCTGCCACACGCGCACCCAGTCCACGAGCATCCGCGCCGTGTCGACGGACGGCGGCGGGCCGCTCGGGACACCGACGGCCAGGTTGACGAGAACCTCCATGGGAATGTGCGGGATCCGCTGCGGGGCGGTCACCCGGAACCGCTCCACGCCGTCCACGTACCAGACCAGTCTGTCCGGCTCCCAGAGCACCGCGAAGACGTGGTGGTCCTCGGGGAACCCGGTCGCCGTGTACGTGCCCCGCTGTTTGCGCGGGGCGCCCTGCCGGTCCTTCCAATGGACGTACATGGACAGCTCACGAGTCCCGCCGAAGAACTCCATGATGTCGATCTCGGGCGGTGTGAAGCGCGTGGCGGGCATCATCCAGAACTGGGGCAGCATGCCGGGCTGCGCCGGGATGCGGATCGCCGCCTCGAAGTAGCCGTAGGTGAATGTCCTGCGGGGCTGGGCGTACCAGTGGTCACGGCCGGTCGAGATCATGCCGGAGACCCAGGGGTGCATCCGTCCGTCGCTGCCGCGGATGGCGCGGCGTTCGGCCGTGAGGGTGAGGTGCCCTCCGGCCACCGACACCTGATCGGGCTGGTACCACTCGAGTTCGTTGTTGCTGGCGATGGTGCAGCCGTCCTTGTTCCAGTCGTAACAGGTGGTCCAGCGGCTCCTGTCGAGTCGATTCCCGCCGAAGTCGTCGTGGAACACGAGGCGCCAGTCCCCCGATGCCGGGGGCCGGGGCGGGGCGGTGTCCAAAACGGGGCCGGCGCCGCCGCATGCGACCAGCATCAGCAACAGCACGCCGAGGGCCGCGCCCCGTGCCGTCATGGTCGTGTCCGGGCCCTGGCCGCGACCGAGCCGGCCACCCTGCGAGCGGCGAATCCGGTACCGGCGACGAATCGCAGGGCGGGGCCGAAGGTGGGAGCGGCGGCCAGCCCCGTGAAGAACAGGCCGGGCACCGAGGACTCGAACCCGGACGAGAGGCGCGGTGCGCCGCTGAAGGCCCGTATCGCACGGCGGAGTTCGGGCGCCAGCAGCCGGAGCCGGTCGACTTCCACCCGGTACCCCGTGGCCAGCAGCAGGTGGTCGGCTCGCAGCACGTCCGTACGGCCCTCGGCGTCCGCCAACTCCACAAGCACCATGCCGTCCTCGACGCGCGCGGAGCGCAGCGTACGGGAGCACAGAAGTGGTACGACGTCCTCCACGCGATCCCGCAGCCACCAGGCGCCGGACGGCCCGAGCACGTCGTGCAGCAGACGGATCCGCACGGGCGCGGGCAGATGGCGGTAGGCGGCACCGCCCCGGCTGCACGCCAGCAGCGACCAGCCGGGCCCCAGGGCGGAACCGGGCTTGACGAGCCGAACGGCGCGCGGCCGGTCGCCCGGGTGGTCCGTGGCCGGGGGAGCACCGAACGCGACGGACGCGGCGCGGGCGATCACGGTGGGCCGGGCGCCCGCCTCGTGCAGCAGCGCGGCACTCTCCAGCGCCGACTGCCCCGCTCCGAGGACGGCGACCCGCTGTCCTGAGAACCGGGCCAGATCCTGGTGCCGACTTGTGTGGGAGACCAGTTCGGCCGGAAACGGGCCGCCCAGTTCGGGCACCTCGCGGGCGAACGGGACCTGCCCGGTGGCCATCACCACGCTCTGGGCGAGGAACTGCTCCCCGGAGTCCAGAGTGACGCCGAACAGGCCGTCCGCCTCCTCGATCGCGTGCACCTTCCGCTGTTCCAACTCGGGCACTCGGCGCTCCTGGAACCACTGTCCGTAGGTGATGAACTCCCCGACGGGGATCACATACGTGTCGCCGACGGGTGCCAGCCCCCCGGCCGCACGGAAGTCGTCGAGGCGGTGGCCGGGCTCCGGTGCGGAGATGCTGGAGGCGGCGGGCACCGACTTCAAGAACATGCCCTGGGGCATGTGAGTGCGCCAGCACTCCATGGGGTCGCCGAACACCCGCCGTGGGATCCCTGCCGCGCTCAGCCAGGCGGCCGTGGCAAGCCCGTAGGGGCCGGCGCCGACGACGACGGCGGGTGCCTGCCCACGGCGGCGGGCAGCCGCCCCGTGTCCGGCGGACCTGCGCCGACCGGCGAAACCGGTCTTCGCGAGCATGGTCGATCCCTCCTCGGGGCTCTCATGATCGGGCCCAGGCCGGAGCGGCTTTCGTGGGGCTGCGGCCGAATCTTGGGGATGTGCGTGTGTCGGGCGCGATGCGCGTTACTCGCGATAATGAATATGGGTGAAATGTCGGTATTCAAGTCTAGGGCCTCACCTGCGTGTGTTCCCGGTGGTGGGAGGGCGGGTGGTATCCGTGCCCGACAAGGTGCCCGTGCTCGTCACGAGGATCGGCAACTACCCACAGCATCACGGTGGCCTGGGCGTGGCCCGCACGCTCGGGCGGCTGGGTGTGCCGGTCCACGCCATCGTCGAGGACCGCTTCACCCCTCTCGCGCTCTCGCGCCATGTGACGCGCCGGATCGTCTGGCCGACGACCGGGCGGGAGGAACCGGCACGTCTTACGGAGTCCCTGCTGTCGATCGGCCGGGCGATCGGCGAACGGTGCGTGCCGGTACCGACCGACGACGAGGCGGCGATTCTGCTGGCAGAGCACGCGGAACTGCTGTCGGAGTGCTTCTTGCTGCCTCTGACGCCGGTGGGCCTGCCGCGGCTGCTGGCCGGCAAGGCGAGCCTGCACCGGCTCTGTGTGGAGGCCGGCGTGCCCTCGCCGCGCTCGCGGGCGCCGACCGACCGTGACGAGATGGTCGACGCGGGCCGCGAACTCGGCTACCCGCTGGTGCTGAAGAACCTGGAGCCGTTCAGCCGGCTCCGGGTACCGGCCGTGAGCGGCTCCACCACGCGGGTGCGTGACGAACGGGAGCTGCTCGACCGTTTTCCGCGAGGCGCGCCGCCGCCGGTTCTCATGCAGGAGTACATCCCGAGGCAGCATGCGGAGGACTGGATCACGCACCTCTACTGCGGGCCGGGCGGCGTGCCGAAGGTCCTGTTCACCGGCCGGAAGCTGCGCTCTTGGCCGCCGTACGCCGGGGTGACCACCCGGGCCGTGGCGCTGCGCAATCCGGGACTGGCCCGATTGGCGGAGCACCTGTGCCGCCGGACCGGCTACAGCGGCGTGGCGGACCTGGACTGGCGCTACGACCGCCGGGACGGACGGTACAAGCTGGTGGACTTCAACCCGCGTACGGGCGCCCAGTTCCGCCTCTTCGAGAACGTGCACCACGTCGACGTCGTGCGCGCCCTGTACCTGGACCTGACCGGCCGGGAGGTGCCCGTCGGGCCTCAGGTCGAGGGGCGAGTCTTCGTCGTCGGCCAACTGGACCTTCCGTCGGTGGTGGCCTCGCTGCGCGTGGAGGGCCGGCTTCCGCCGGATCTCCTGAGCGAGCGCGCGACCGAACGTGCCTGGCTGTGCCGGGACGACCCGCTGCCGGCCGCGGTCGAGGCGCTCCGGTTCGGCGGGCTCGTGACCCGCCGCCTGGCGCGGTCGGCGCGCGCACGCATCGGCTGCTGACCCCCTGACGCCGCCCGTCACTGCTCGCAGCCCGGACGGCTCTCGGGCGAGAGCCCGCAAAGCCCCTTTCGTACGTCGTCACACTGGTCACAGTCGCCGCAGTCGCCGCAGCGCCTTCACGAGCCGTTGCCCGCGCGGATGCGCCGGAAGGCTGAGATGCTGAGCGAGGGTGCGCTGCCCATGAGCTGACGGACAGTGGTGGTGAGCGCCATGGATGGGACGGACGCGAGCGGCCCGGGATCGGTCCCCTCCCGTGTCGATCCCCTGGGAGACCCGTTTCTGCGCACCCGGTTCGCTCTACCGACGAGACCCGCCACCTTTCTGCGGCGTGAGCGCCTGGTCGGGCATCTCGACCAGGCCCTGCTGACCCCGCTGACCATGGTCAACGGCGCGGCCGGCGCGGGCAAGACCCTGCTCGTCGCCGACTGGGCGGCCGGCCTGCGGCAGCCGGTCGCCTGGCTCACCGCCGACGAGGCGGACCAGCGCCCCGGAATGTTCTGGGCGTATGTGCTGGAGGCGCTGCGCGTCGCCGGGGTACCGGCCCCCGACGAGGTGGGCTGTCCCGCGGACGCCGGCCGGGTGGACCGGACGCTGCTCACCCGGCTCGCCGCCGATCTGAGCGGCCGCGACCCGTGCGTGGTCGTCGTGCTCGACGAGTACGACCGGGTGGCCGCCCCGGTGATCGCGGAGCAGCTGGAGTTCGTCCTGCACCACGCAGGGCAGGGTATGCGGCTGATCCTCGTCACCCGGACCGAGCCGCTGCTGCCGTTGCACCGCTACCGGGCGGCCGGCGAGATGACGGAGATCCGGGGTGCGGAACTGGCCTTCACGCCGCAGGAGGCGGTCACCCTGCTGGGGCTCCACGGCCTGCGCCTTCCCGTGCACGCCGCGGGCGCCCTCGTGGACCGCACCCGCGGATGGGCGGCGGGCCTGCGACTGTGTGCCCTGGCAGCGCAGGAGAGCCCGGATCCGGAGACGTACCTGAAGGAGTTCGAGGCCGACCACAGTACGGTGGCCGACTTTCTGCTGGCCGAGGTGCTCAAGCGGCAGAGCGCCGAGACACAGGACCTGCTGCTGCGCGTGAGCGTTCTGGACCGCTTCTGCCCCGATCTGGCGAACGCGCTGACGCACCGGACGGACGCCGAGCCCATCCTGGCCGGGCTGCACCGCGAGAACGCGTTCGTCGAGCACCTCGGGCACTCGTGGTACCGGCTCCACCCTCTGTTCGGGGAGATCCTCCGGGCCCATCTGCGGGTGCGCCTTCCCGGCCTGGAACCCCGGTTGCACCGGTGGGCCGCGCAGTGGTCGCGGCGCGGTGGAAGCCTCTCGGCGACGCTCGCCCACGGCGCCGCGGCGGGTGACTGGGAGTTCACCGCCGGCGCCCTCGTCGACGACCTGGCGATCGGACAGCTCTTCGCGGGCCTGCGCTGCGACGACCTGGCGGAGCTGTTCGCCGGTATGGACGCCGAGGCCACGAGCCCCGCGACGGACGTCGTCCGGGCGGCCCGCGACCTGGCCCACGGCGACATCGACCGCGGCCTGACCCATCTGCGTCGTGCCGAGGAAGGGCTCGCCGGTGACGTACCCGACCGGGCGGCCGCCAGGCTGAGCTGTGCGCTGCTGGAAGCCCTGGCGGCCCGGCTGACCGGTTCTCCCGCGCGGGCGGAGAAGGCGGCGGACGCGGCCGAGACGCTGCGGCACGACGTCCCGGCCGCCCTCCTGGACGAGCACCCCGAACTCACCGCGCTCCTGCTGACGCACGTGGGCTCGACACGCCTGTGGGCCGGGCGCTTCCCCGACGCGCGCTCCGCCCTGTCCACGGTGGCCGGCGGCGCGAACGAAACCGCCACGGCATTGCCGCGAGCGGAGTCCCTGGGCCACCTGGCCCTGATCGACTATCTGCACGGCTGGCCCCGCCGCGCCGAGCGCAAGGTGCTGGCCGCCGCCGCGGGGCCGGAGCGGTCCGGCCCGCCCCGGCCGGTCGGTCCGGGCATCGGGCGGCTGGTCCTGGCGGCGGTGGCCGTGGACCGCGACGAACTGGCCGATGCCGAAGACCTCCTCGCCGAGGCGGGCGGGACCGGTCACGAGGGCCCGGACCCGGTGACGGCGGCGGCCCGCGCCCTCGCCACCTCTCGCCTGCTGCTGGCCAGGGGCGACCCGCGTGCCGCCCTGGAGGCCACGCAGCCGTACGTCTCCACCGATGAGGCCTCCCCCTGGGCGACAGCTCATGCCGCTCTCGTGGCCTCCGCCGCCCACCTGGCCGAGGGCCGCCCCGACAGGGCCGCCGACGTGCTGCGCCAGGTGCCCCACGACCAGCCGGCCTGCTCCGTGGAAGCCGCCCGGGTCGAGCTCGTGACGGGGAATCCCGGCGCGGCGCTCGACCGGCTCGACGGCATCCGCACCGAGGGCGGCCGGATGGGCCCGGCGGTGGTCGTCCGGGCCGCGCTGGTGCGGGCGCAGGCCGCGGACGGGGCGGGCGACACCGCGGCCGCCCGCTCGCTGGTCGCCCGGGCGCTCCGCGAGGCCCGGCATGAGCGGCTGCGGCGGCCGTTCCTCGAGGCCGGTCCATGGATCCGGCCCCTCCTCGCGGAGGCGGCGCCGCAGCGGCCGACCGCGGTCCGGCCGGCGCGCGGTCCGTCTCGGGGAGCAGGGCAGTCCCGCCACGAGGAGCAGCCCCCCTCGCCCGTGGTGGAGGCGCTGAGCGACCGCGAGCGCGAGGTGCTGCGACGGGTGGCCCAGATGATGTCGACGGAAGAGGTCGCCGCCGACCTGTACGTGTCGGTGAACACGGTGAAGACCCACCTCAAGGGCGCCTACCGGAAGCTGGCGGTGAACCGGCGCAGCGACGCGGTGCGCCGGGCACGCGAGCTGCGACTGCTGTGACCGTGCTCCGGCGGGCTCTCCGCGGCGGCGGGCCGCGTCGGCTCCGCGCTCGGCCGCCCGGCCGGGCCGACGTCCTTCGCCCGTGGCGGGTGAGGCGCCGGGCGACGTCCTCGGATGCGATGGGAAGGGCGGCCGGGCACCTGCGGGCCGCTGCCCGGCCGACTCCGCCGACGTCCCGGGCCGACTCCGCGAGGTGGACACCGTGACGCACTGGCGGGCACTGATCGTGCTGGGGACGGCCCAGTTCCTGATGGTCCTGGACACGTCCGTCATGAACGTCTCCATCAGTCAACTGGTCGAGGACTTCGACACCGAGGTCACCGCCATCCAGGCCGTCATCACGCTCTACGCGCTGGTCATGGCCGCTTTCATGATCATCGGGGGCAGGCTGGGGGACATGTGGGGGCGTCGCCGCCTGTTCTTCCTCGGGCTCGTCGTCTACGGCACGGGGTCGGCCCTGACCGCCGCGGCTCCCACGCTGTGGGTCCTCGCGCTCGGCTGGTCGGTCATCGAGGGACTCGGTGCCGCCATGGTGCTGCCGGCCATGGCGGCCCTGGTCGCGGAGTCCTACCGCGGGAGGGACCGTGCCGTCGCCTACGGAGTCATCGGCGGACTCGCCGGTGCCGGAATCGCGGTCGGCCCGCTGCTGGGCGGCTGGGTGACCACGTACCTCACCTGGCGGCTGGTCTTCCTCGGCGAGGTCGTGGTCGTCGTGGTGGTCCTGTTCTTCCACCGGGTGATCAAGGAGTCGGCGCGGACCGGTCCCCGTCTGCGGCTGGACGGCGTCGGTGCCGTCCTCTCGGCGGCAGGACTGGGGCTGGGAGTGCTCGGTGTGCTGCAGAGCGGCACCTGGGGATGGGTACAGCCGCGCAATCCTCCCTTCACCGTCCTGGGCTTCGCTCCGACGCTGTTCGTCGTCGGCGCCGGGGTGGCCGTGCTGGCCGTGTTCGTGCACTGGGAGCGGCGGCGGGAGGCCCATGGCGTGGACCCCTTGGTGCACTTGTCCCTGATGCGCAAGCCCGCCCTGCGATCCGGACTGATGACGTTGGTGAGCCAGAACCTCATCCTGCTGGGACTGTTCTTCACCATCCCGCTGTATCTGCAGGTGGTCCAGGGCTTCGATGCCTTCGAGACGGGGCTGCGGCTGCTGCCGGTGTCGATCACCATGCTCTTGGCCTCCACGGTCGCCTCCCGGGTGGGGCGGCTGGCCGGACCGCGCCGGGTGGTCCGGCTGGCCCTGGCGACCCTGGCCGCGGCCGTCGTGTGGCTGCTGGCCACCATCGACCCCGTCATCGACGACGCACAGTTCGCCGGCGCCATGGCCCTGCTGGGCGTCGGCATGGGACTGCTCGCCTCGCAACTGGGCAACGTCGTCCAGTCCAGCGTGGACGAGGAGGAGCGCAGCGAGGCGGGCGGGCTGCAGTTCACGGCCCAGAACCTGGGCTCCGCACTGGGCACCGCACTCATCGGATCGCTGCTCGTCGGCGCCCTCGCCCACGCCTTCACCACACAGGTGGAGGAGGACCCGCGGCTGTCGGAGGAGGCCCGCGCACAGACCGGTGTCGCCCTGGAGGCCGGAATCACGTTCGTTCCCACCGACCAGGTGCGCTCGGCGGCCGAGCGCGCGGGGCTGCCGCCGTCCGACGTCGACGCCCTCGCGGACTCGTACGCGTCGGCGCAGCTCGACGGGCTGAAGGCGGCGATCCTTGCCGCCGGCGGCATCACGCTCGCCAGTTTCCTCGTCACACCGCATCTGCCGACCGGGCGGGCGAGCCGTTCGGAGCACCCCGACGCCGACGAACCGGCCGAAACGCCCGGTTCGTCGCGCTGAGTCCGAGGAGAGACCGCGATGCCCACGACCGAGCACGGCTCCGCCGGGGCGCGCCGCGCCGGGTCCCGGACCAGGGCCGACTACACCGGGGGCGTCTACGGATCCATGCTGGCCGCCTCGGTGGTCCTCGGCGCCGGCACCCTGGGCGACTTCCCGCGCCTGGAGCTGGTGCTCCTGCTGTTGCTCACCGGCGTGGTGTTCTGGATCGCGCACGTGCACGCCCAACTGTTCGGGGCGCGGCTGGCACAGCGGCCGCCGGACCGCCGGGCCGTGCTGCACGTGTGCCGCGAGGAGTGGCCGATCGTGAAGGCCGCCGTTCCGCCGTCCGCCGCCGTGGCCGTCAGTCCGCTGCTGGGCCTCGACGTCCAGGGCGCGCTCTGGCTGGCGCTGGCGGTCGCCGTGGCGGGGCAGGTGGGCTGGTCGGTGGCCGCGGCACGACATGCCGGGGCGCCCCGGCGTCTGATGGCCGTCACCGCCTCGGTCAATCTGCTGCTCGGCCTGCTGATCGTCCTGTTCAAGATCTTCGTGAAGCACTGACCGGAGAAGCACTGACCGGAGAAGTGCTGACCGGAGAAGTGCTGACCGGGGAAGCGCTGACCGGGGAAGCGCCGACCGGGGGGCATCGACCCGGGCCGCGAGTCACCTGTGCGGGGTGAGGCCGGGCGGTGTGCGGGGACGGAGGATCGCAGGGTAGGGCACAGCCCGCCTGCGGGAGAGCAGCTCATGCGCTACGAGATCCGTGTCGACGGCCACATGTCGGAGACGATGGCCGAGGCCTTCCCCGAGCTGGACCACGTGGTGATGTCCAGCCAGACCGTCCTGTTCGGACCCGTCGTCGACGAGGCCCACCTGTACGGGCTGCTGGCCCGCTGCCAGTCGCTGGGACTGCGGGTCGTGGAGATGCGCCAGCTCCCGGAGTGACCTTCGCGGGGAGAGCGCGGCCCCTCCGATCACCCGCCCCGGGTGAGGCCGCCGGGCCCGTGCCGTGGGCACGCTGAAGACGGCACGGAACGGCTGCCGGGCGAGCGCCCGGAATGGAGGAGACACATGAGCGCGCAGACGTATCTCGCCTACGACTTCCCGCTGGCGAGCGCCTTCCTGACGATGCTGTGGTTCTTCCTGTGGATCCTGTGGTTCGTCCTGCTCTTCCGGGTCGTCGTGGACATCTTCCGTGACGACACCATGAGCGGCTGGGGCAAGGCCGGCTGGCTGGTGTTCTGCATCGTCCTGCCCTTCCTGGGAGTCTTCGTCTACGTCGTCTCCCGCGGGAAGGACATGGGCCGCCGCGAGATGGCGCAGGCGCAGGCGCAGCAGCAGGCCTTCGACAGCTACGTCCGGGACACCGCCAAGGGCGGGACCAGCAGCGCCGACGAACTCGCCAAGCTGTCCGAGATCCGCGCCCGCGGCGACATCACGGACGACGAGTACCGCAGGGCGAAGGAACTGGTACTGAGCGGCTCCGGCGCGTCGGGCCGCCCGGGCCCCGACCCCTCCGGTCACTGAGGACACCGCACGAGACCGAAACGAGGCAGCACGATGACCGCGACGCACCGCGCGCAAGCACCGACGGCCAAGCACCGATGGGCTGCGGGACTGACGGTCTTCGCAGCCGTGATGCTCACGATCGTGGGCGTGCTCGACATCTTCCGGGGCATCATGGGGATCGCCGAGGACGACATCTTCGTCACGACCCGCAACTACGTCTTCGAGTTCGACCTCACCGGCTGGGGCTGGATCCACGTCGTCCTGGGGGCCTTCGCCGTGCTCGTCAGCATCGGACTCTTCCAGGTGGCTACGTGGGCCCGCGTCTCCGGGGTGGCCATCGCGGGACTCGTCATCATCGCCAACTTCCTCGACCTGCCGTACTACCCGGTCTGGTCGATCGTGATGATCGCCTTCTCGGCGTTCATCATCTGGGCCCTGTGCGTGGTCCGGCAGGAGGACGCCCCTGACCCGTTCGACCGGCCACCGCGCGACCTGTGAACGGAAACCGTCCCGGTACTACGAAGGGCCCGCACTCAGGCGGGCCCTTTCGCACGGCCGGGCCCGATCACGCCTTGTGGCGGGAAGCCGTCCGGGTCGATGCGGACTTGGCGGCGGCGCCCTTGATCGTCTGGGTGTGGTCTTCCGGGCCGGCCTTGTCGGGGGGCCTTGTGGGCGGTGGCCGCCGGAGCCTTCGTGGTCCGTGCGGCCGTAGTCTCTGCGACCTGGTCACTCCTCCCAGTCGAGCTGGTGCCCGGGCGTCCCCGCCGACCGCCCGTACGCGACCGCTTCGGCGCGGCCCGCCTCGTCGCCGCGCCGGTAGCGGAAGACCTTCCCGGCGAACACGACGACCCGCTCGTCCCCGACGGTGAAGTCGGCGTACCACCCGTTCTCCGGCTCCAGCACGGCGGCGAGCGCCTCGGCGATCCGGTCGGCGTCCTCGTCGTCGGCCTCCCATTCGACGAGCGTCCATCGGTCGGGCTGGGCGTCGGTGGCGCTGGAGGAGACGTCGAGTCGGCCGACTCTGCGCAGACGCAGGCCGCGGGGCTCGAACTCGGAGCCTGGCCGGAGGCTTTCGCCGATGACGTATCCGCTGATCACGCGCTGTCTCCCTGGGGCTGTTCGCCGGTGTGTGAGGTGACGCTACGGCCCCATGGCTGACATCTTGTGTCAGTCGTACGGTGAGGAAGTGATCGCCCGATGAGAGCGGACCGTCTGCTGTCGTTGCTTCTGTGTCTGCAGTCCCGTGGCCAGATGACGGCACGTCAACTGGCCGCAGAGCTCGAGGTGTCGCTCCGCACCGTCTACCGGGACCTGGAGGCGCTCGCGCGTACCGCACCGATGCCTGTCGCAGTGAACGCATGATGAGACGCCTCCTCCCGACGGCGGGGCGGATCGCCCCCTGCGGTCAGGTGTACGCCGCTTCCGGGGAGCCGGCCTCGGCACCGGTACTCAGCGGCGGTGAGCGCGGCTACTCAGACCGGCGTCTGCCGGCAGCCCGGCCGGCGACCCCGCTGGAGCCGTTCCTGCCGTGTCGACGACTACGCGCTCCCGGTTCCAGGGCTCGTACTCCCGGTCGTGGATCTGCCGCCAGTCGGGCTCCGGCCCGTATGGCATGGGCCGGGGACGTCACCCTCCCCCGAAGGTGACGTCCCCGGCCGCTCCCCCGGCGCCGGACTGTGGTCCTGGCGTCCGTGCAAGGCCGGTCAGTGCTGTCACCAGCACATGACCGCCGTCTCGCCCGGACCCCAGCCGGAGTACAGGCGTACACGGACGAAGTAGCGGCGGCCCTTGACGAGCCGGGCCCTGATCGTGGCGTTGCGCGGGGTGCCGCCGTCGTCCTGGCCGGCGAGGAAGCGGGGCTCGCCGTCCCGTTCCTCGAACACCACGACCACGGTGTCGCTCTCGCCGAACGTGCCCACCGAGTACTCGCGGGTCTCCGGCGGCTCGATCACGAAGTCGGCCTGCTCACCCGGGGCCAGGCGCAGCGGCGCCGAGCGGAACGGCACCAGCGCGGGCGGCCGCGGCGGATCGAGCGGCGGATACCAGCGCAGCACGAAATCCTTGTCGAGGGGCGAGAGCGTGCCGGGCGGGTTCAGACCGCCGCGGAACTGCTCCGGCTCGAGGATCAGCCCCGACGAGAAGGGGTACTCCATGACGGACAACGGGTCCCACACCGAGCCGTTGACCTCGGCCGGGTCCAGCTTGCGCAGGATGTTGAAGAACGTCTTGTCGCGGCTCCAGAAGTTCGGCGGGCCCGCCAGATCGGCGTACACGGCCTCGTCGTCCCAGTGGATGCCGGCGAACGGGCTCTGATGCTCGTGCAGCATGCCGAGCGCGTGCCCGATCTCGTGCAGTGCCGTCCCGCGCTCCCCGGGCGCGGTCAGGTCCCAGCCGAAGTTCATGGTGCGCTCGTTCAGGCCGATCCGGAGCGCGTCCCGGCCCACGGCCGACCAGGAGCCGTCGCCGAGCTGGAACCCTATGCGCAGTTCGGCCTCCGAGCGGTCACCCACCTCGGCGAAGGACAGGCCGATGCCGAGGTCCTGCCACTCCCGGAAGCACTCGCGCACCACGTCCCGCTGCTCCTTGGCGCCGGCCCACGACACCTGGCGGGTCGCGCCGGTCCCCGGCACGGGGATCACGGATCCGTCGGCGTCGCCGTCGAAGAAGTAGTAGTGCAGAACGGTGCCGTTGACCCACATCGGCCTTCCGCCGATGAGCGCACTGAGCCGCTCGGCGGCCAGCCCCGGTGCGAACGCGGGGGCCGGCTGCTGCGCGAGGGAGCAGTAGCGTCCGGTCATGCGAACAGCCTGCCGTCGGCCGGTGCCGGGCGCCTGAGTCGGGGTCTACTCAAGTCACTCTGTATCAGGCGTGAGTATGGGCGCTCTATCTCCCGTGACGATTTTCGAACGGGACGCGAAGACACTCGAGCTGCCCTGGCCCTTCACCGGCCGGGAGGAGGAACTGGAGCTGGTCCGCCGGTCCTCGGCCGCGGGCCGCACCGGCATCGTGGTGACCGGACCCGCGGGTTGCGGCAAGACCCGGCTCGTCACCGAGGCGGTCCGCGGGACCGACTGCGCCCGGGCCGCCGGGACGCCCGAGACCCGCCACATCCCGTTCGCCGCGTTCACCCACCTGCTGCCCGAGCCGGTCTCCCTGCACCGCGCGGTCCAACTGCTCTGCGGGGTCAGGCTGTTGCTGGTCGACGACGCCCACCTCCTCGACGACGCCTCCGCCGCCCTGGTCCACCAGCTCGCCGTGCACGGCCGCACCCGGCTGATCGTCGTCGCGACGGACGGCACCCCGGCGCCCGGCGCGGTGTCCCGGCTGTGGACCGGCGAGCTGCTGCCGCGTCTCGTCCTCGAACCGCTGCCCCACGAGGAGACGGCACGACTGCTGTCCGGCATCGAACCCCTCACCGTCAACCGCCTGCACCGTCTGTGCGAGGGCGACCTGAGGCTGCTGCGCGAGCTGCTGGGCGCGGTGCGCGAGCGGCTCACCCGCGTCCCGGACGCGGACACGTGGGCGTGGCGGGGCCCGGTGCCGCTCACCGCGACCGTACGGGAGCGCACCGCGCCGGTCCTCGACCGCATCGACGCCGACGAGCGGGAGACCCTCGACCGCCTCGCCTTCGCCGAACCCCTCCCGCTGGACATCGACACGCTCGACCTGCGCATCCTCGAACGCCTCGAAAGCGACGGCCTGATCCGCACCGACGACCACGGCACCGTCCGCCTCACCCACCCCCTGCACGGCCCGGCGCTGCGGGCCGCGGCCGGAAGGCTGCGGGCAAGGCGGCTCGCCGGCACACCGGACGACCGCGCCCTGGCCCTCAAGGCCGAGCAGGCGGTCCTGGAGAACCGCGTCGAGCGGGACGACGTCCGCCTGCCGGCGACCTGGGTGGGGGAGTGGCTCGCGGAGCAGGGCGCACCGGTGCCGGCCGGATACGCGGCCGTGCGCGCGCGGTTCGCGCGTCTGCGGGGCGAGCTGCGGGAGGCGGCGGCGTGGGCGCGGGAGGGACTGCGCAACACCCCGGGCGACGATTCCTGCCGCGTCGAACTCGCCTTGAGCACAGCCCAGTTGGGCGAGATGCCCACCGCCCACGGGGACCCGTCCGGCGCCGCCGTCTGGCTTGCCGCAGCGCGGGGCGACCTCGAGGGAGCGCTGGCGGCGGTCGACGAGGACAGCGCGTACGACGCCGTACGCCTGGGCGCTGCCGAGCTCGCCGTGGACCGGCTTCCGGCCGACGGCGTGTTCGCCCGGCACGCCGACGCGCTCGCCCGCGGTGACGGGCCCGCCCTGGACCGGGCGGCACGGGCCCTGGAGGAGCGCGGCTTCCTGCTCTTCGCGGCCGAGGCGCACGCCCAGGCCGTACGGGCCCACCGCGACCCGAGCGCCGCCCGCACCTCACGCACGCGTGCCGTGGCCCTCGCCCGCCGCTGCCAGGGCGCCCGCACCCCGGCCCTCTCCGGCCTGGTCCTGGGCGAACTCACCGCCCGCCAGCGGCAGACCGTCACCCTCGCGGCCGCCGGCCTGAGCAACCGGCAGATCGCGGAACGCCTCACCCTGTCGATCCGCACCGTCGGCAACCACCTGTACAGCGCCTACACCCGCCTCGGGGCGAGCAACCGGGGCGAGCTGACCTGGCTGATGGAGGAGCCGCCGCGGTACCGGTCGGCCTGAGGTGTCCCTCACGCCGCCCCGAACGCCGTGAACGCCCACCCCGTCGCCTGGTGCGTCGCGTCGCCCGGCAGCGCCGCCCGCGCGTCGCGCAGCGCCTCCGCCAGCGACAGGCCGGCGCTCAGCCCCTTGTGCAGGGCGAGCATCAGCGGCACCACCGCCGCGTCGTTGACCGGCGCGCTGCACGCCACCACGCCCGCCGTGCCCAGCGGCAGCAGGGCCGTGACCAGACCGAGGAGTTCGTCGGCGCCGACCGAGGCGAACCGGGCGGTGTCGCAGCAGGACAGGATGATCCGGTACGGGGTGCGATCGAGGCGCTCGAAGTCGTGCACGACGATCGGCCCGTCGGCCATCCGCAGGGACGAGAAGAGCGGGCTGTCGGCGCGGAACGTGCCGTGCGCGGCGATGTGGGCCAGTGCCGCGCCGTCGAGCTCCTCCAGGACGCGGGGCACGCGCGCGTCGTCGTCCTCCAGGACCGTCGGCCCGCCGTACCACTGGGCAAGTTCGGGCACCTCGGCACCGCCCGTCGCCAGGCCCGGTCCCCGCACCAGGACGTGCCCGCCGCCCGTCGGCGGTTCGGTCTCCCGGGCGCGCAGCCAGCTGCTCGCCGACGGCGACACGCTGAGCACCCGCTCCCGCAGGGACGGCAGCAGCGCCCACGGCACCCGGTGCAACCGCCCCGGCGGTACGACCACGACCGGGCCGGTGCCCAGATGGGCCGCCGCCGGACCGAGCAGCAGCTCCTCCAGACGGCGCCCGGCGGCCTCCACCACGGGCAGCCGGCCCTCCGCCCCCGGGTGGGCCAGCCGCCGCAGCCCCGCCTGTACGTGCTCGGCCTCGGTCTCCGCCTCGGCCAGCAGCCCGGCCTCGAACCGCCGCACCCGCCCCTGCCCGCACAGCAGCACCTGAACGCGCCCGTCGAGCACGGCGAGTTCGACCAGCCGCGCCTCGCCCAGCCGCTCCAGCAGCCGGCTCACGTCGAACCGGTCCCCGTCGCCGGGCGCGTCGCCGCGGATGTGCAGGGTCCGGGAGCGTACCTCCCGCTCCAGACGCCGCTGTTCCCGCTCCAGCGCCGGCACCGGCCGGCCGTCCCTGCGGGCCTCCTCCGCGCGGGAGGCGATCTCCCGGAACGCGGTCAGGCCGCTCAGCAGCGCCGGATCGGCGGGCGGCCGGGTGGGCGGCGCGGACAGCACCGTGGCCCGCCAGCGCTCGCTCCACTCCAGCAACCGCCGTGGACCACCGCCCGCCAGGCTCGCCCGCTGCGCCAGCGCGGCCAGTTCCGCGCCCTGTTCGGTGGCTCGGGCGCGCAACTCCGAGGCGCCGAGCGTCATCCGGTGGTCGTCGAGCACATCGAGTCCACGCCGGCATGCCTCGAGGACACCCCGGCTCGATCCCGCGACCTGCGCCGACAGGGCCTGAGCGGCCCAGCCCGTCATCCGCGCCAACGGCGGACCGCCGCGCCGGCTGCGGGCCGCGACGGCCAGATGCCGCTCCGCGTCGGCGGTCCAGCCCAGGGCGAGCGCGATCCGCCCGGCCAGCAGCGACGCCTCCGGCGCGGCCGGCGCGCCGAAGGACGCGAGCCGGTCGGCCACCGCGGCCGCGTCGGCCACCAGCCGCCCCGAGCCGCGCCCCGCGGCGACCCGCGCCTCGATCAGCACCAGCCGGGCATGCGTCTCCCACCAGGAGCGCCGCTGTCCGGCGAACAGCCGTACGGCCAGGTCGGCACGGGCGATCGCGGTGTGCGGATCGCCCGCCCTGCGCGCCGCGCGGGCGGCGGCCAGCAGCAGCTCCGCCTTGCGGGTGGACTGTCCGCCGATTCCGTCGAGCACCCCGATCGCCGCGTCCGCCTCGGCCAGCGCCTCGGGTGCCAGCCCGGCGGCCATCAGCACCTCGCAGCGCCGGATGTTGAGCATGAACGTCGGTGTGCCGAGCTTGGCGTACCGCTCCGCGGCCTCGTCGAGCAGGCGCAGCGCCGCAGGGATGTCGCCCGAGCGGAACGCGGCCAGGCCCCGGCTCTCCACGGCGTCTGCCTTGTCGTGCTCCTGGCCCGTGGTGTCCCACAGCCTCTCCGCCGCGGTGAAGTCGGCGTCGGCGCGGTCCACGGCGCCCAGCGCGAGGTGCACCGTGGCGCGCAGCGTCAGTGCCCGCGCCGTCCAGATGACGTCGTCCGCCTGCCGCAGCACGGGTGTGGCCCTGCGCACGTCCTCCAGCGCCTCGCGATGATGGCCGAGCACCCACCAGGCGTAGGCCCGCCGGAACAGGACGCGCGCGCGGGTGTGGCCCGTACCGATGGTGACACCGCGGTCGAGCGCGGCCAGCCCCTGCCGGGTGCGGCCCGCGTGCACCAGCGCCACGCCCAGCGCGGCGAGCACGTCCGCCTCCCGCTCGGCCGACTCCGCCCGCGCCGCCAGGTCCCGGGCACGCCGCAGATGCTCCAGGGCGAGCCGCATGTCGCCCCAGTCCCGCTGCCAGATGCCGATCACCTGGTGGGCGACCGAGGCGTGCAACGGCGGCGGATCGGTGTCCAGCAGCTCCTGCGCCCGCGTCAGCGCGTCGTTCGGGGCGGCGAACACCATCGGCAGCAGTTCGAGAACCGAGTTGCTTCCCGCTGTCACTCCACGGATGGTAGTGCTCGCGTCTGCACGACACACCGGTTTGGCGCCGCAGCGGTGGAAGCACCGGTTACGCATCAGCTGTATCAAGCGGACGCTCCGCGGCTCTGACTGACTGAGTACCACCGCCTCAGGGGGAGGACACGCCATGGCACCTCACCGATTCCACGAGCAGTTCGATCAGATCCAGCGCTCGATGCCCGACGTGCCCCTGGCGCTGGGGCCGGACGACGCCGCCGAGTTCATCTACGAGAAGGGCGTCGTGCTCGCCCGCGACGGCGAGGAGGCCCGGACCGTCGAGGACACCGTCCGCGAGCACTTCACGGCGGCCACCGGGCTGGTGGCGGACCATGTGCGCCGCGCGAGCCCGGAGACCAACCGCTCCGGCATCACCCGCATCCAGGTGGGCGACCCCGGACACGGCGACCGGCACGGGGACCGGGCCGTCGCCGGTGCGCTGCGCGCGCTCAGGGAGCAGGAGGGACGCCGGGGACGCCGGCTGGTCAGCCGCAACCACGTGGTGGGCATCGCGGTCAACTCCTGCCCCGGCGACGAGCCGGCGCCCGCCCCGGTCGCCCTCCCGCCGAACCCCGCTGCCGCCGAGGGCGCGTACGACCAGGACACCGCCGTCGGCGTCCTCGTCATCGACAACGGCCTGACGCACGACTACCGCTCGTACCCGCTGCTGGCCCACACCGAGGGCGACGGCCAGATCAAGGAGACCGACGACAACGGGATCCTCCAGCAGTACGTCGGGCACGGCACGTTCATCGCGGGGCTCCTCGCCGCCGTCGCGCCCAACACCGACATCACGGTGCGCAACACGCTCAACGACGCGGGCGCCGTCCTGGAGGACCAGTTCGGCGAGCTCCTCTTCGACACCGTCGAGGAGAGCGGCTGGCCGGACATCCTCAGCCTCTCCGCCGGCACGCCCAACGGCCGCGTCGACGGCCTGCTCGGCGTGGACGCCTTCATGCAGGAGCTGCGCAGCCGGCACACCCTGCTGGTGGCCGCCGCCGGCAACAACGCCAGTGCCACACCGTTCTGGCCGGCCGCCTACGCCTCCCTGCCCGACTACGCGGACGTGGTCCTGTCGGTCGGCGCCCTGCGCAGCGACGGCGAGTTCGGCGCCTGCTTCAGCAACCACGGCGCATGGGTGAAGGTCTACGCCCCCGGCGAGCGCCTCGTCAGCTCCCTCACCGGCTTCGACGCGCCCGTCCCGTACGTCTACCGGCATTCCACGTACGACGCCTGCCGCTTCGGCTTCGCCTACCACTGCACCTGCCAGTACCCGCGGCACACCGGTGTGTTGAGCGACGACGGGGCCTCCGCCAAGCCGGACCAGGTGATGTTCGAGGGATTCGCGCACTGGAGCGGCACCTCGTTCGCCACCCCTGTCGCCGCCGGTCTGGTCGCCGCCCACATGACGGCGAACAAGGAGACCGACCCGCGCGTGGCGGCGAGGCAACTGCTCGCCGCGAACACCGAGTTCGCGGAGGTGCGCGGGGCGCACGTACCGGCGCTGCGTCCGTACACCTGGCGCCCGGTTCCGGTCACGCCCGCATGAGCGCTCTTCACTCCGGTACGAAGGCGGAAGCGGCCCCGGCCACGGCGTACGATGACTTGCCGTACTCGAGGGGTGGGGCCGTGGAGCGTGGAGATGTCGGCGTGCTCGTCCAGTCCGCAGTCGGCGGCGACGCGGCGGCCTGGAAGGCGCTGGTGGAGGGGCTGAGCCCACTGGTGTGGTCCGTCGTACGCGCGCACCGGCTCTCCGACGCCGACGCGCACGAGGTGTACCAGACCGTGTGGTTCCGCTTCGCCCAGCACCTGGGGCGGATCCGTGAGCCGGACAAGGCGGGATCGTGGCTGGCGAGCACCGCGCGCCACGAGAGCCTGAAGGTGCTCAAGAGCTTAAGGCGGCTGACCCTCACCGACGATCCTCAGGTCCTGGACCGGGCCAGCGAGGACCGTACGCCCGAGCAGTCGCTGCTGGATTCGGAGGAGGCGGCCGCCGAGACCGAGCGCATCCGGTACGTGTGGCAGGAGTTCGAGGAACTCGGGGAACGCTGCCGTCAGTTGCTGCGCGTCCTGATGGCCTCGCCCCCGCCCAGCTACCAGGAGGTGTCCGCCGCGCTGGGCATCGCCGTGGGCAGCATCGGGCCGTTGCGCCAGCGATGTCTGCGCCGCCTGCGGGCCCGACTCGACGCACGGGGAGTGCTGTGAACGACATGAACGCAACGAACGACGACGTCTTCGACCACGACGACGCGTTCGACGAAGCCGACGACGAGACCTTCGCCGACGCGGAGTTCGACGTGGGCCGCCTGGAGCACGAACTCCGCCAGGCCGCCGCGATCCTGGACCCCGTGCCGGCCGAACTGCGCCGGATCGCCGTCGAGGCGTACGCGCTGCACGACCTCGACGCCCGTATCGCCGAGCTGACGTTCGACTCGCTGGTCGACGCCATCCCGGTGAGGGGAGCGACGGACGTTCCGCGGATGCTGACGTTCCACACGGGCCAGCTGACCGTCGACGTCGAAGTGACGGCCGAGGGCCTGATGGGTCAGGTGCTCCCACCACAGACGGCCGGCATCGAGGTCCTCAGCGGCCCCCAGACGGGCGTGACCCTGACGGCGGACTCCATGGGCCGCTTCACCAGCGACGCCCCACCCACCGGCCCCTTCGCCCTCCGACTGCGCACCGGCGACGAGGTGGTCGTCACGGAGTGGCTGCGCGCCTAGGGCTCCGTCTGCGGCATGATCCGCGAGGTCAACGCGACAGGGCGTCGACCAGCCGTGCCAGGGCCGAGGCGAGGCGGGTGAGGCCGGGGCCGGCGGGGCCGCCCGGCTCGGTCATGTACGTGTCCCGGCGGATCTCCACCATCAGGGCGGTCACGCGCGGCTCCTTGCCGTAGAAGTCGAGCGGCACGTACGTCCCGCTGAACGGGCTGTCCAGTCCGGACTCCCCGCACTCCGCGAACGCCTCCCGCGCGGCCGCCACCAGCTCGGGCGGAGTGTGGAACGAGTCGGTGCCGAGGCAGACCGGCGGCCGGGGCCCCTCCCCGTGCAGCTCGTAGGGCAGCGCTTCGCTCGGATAGGAGTGCACGTCGATGATCACCGCTCGCCCGGCCGCGGCCAGCCGGCCGGCCACGGCATCCGTCATGGCCTGTGCGTAAGGCCGGAAGTAGCGCGCGACCAAGGGATCGGCGTCGGTGTCCTCCGGTCGCAGCACGGTCCGGTGCGTGGTCCGCGTGTAGACCGCGCCCATTCCCACGGCCCGCATCTCCTCCCGCTCGTCCGGGAACCGCTCCGGGTCGACGACCAGCCGGGAGAGCCGGTTGACGAACCGCCAGGGCGCCACGGCCGACGACCCGGCCGCCTCTTCCGCGATCTCCGCGGTGTGCGCGTCGGTGATGTGATCGAGCTCCCGCTCCAGCGCCTCGTCGTGGAGCACGATGCCCTCACGCACCGCGGCCGGTATCTCCCGTGCGGAGTGCGGCACATGAAGGATCACCGGCGATTCCGCGGCTCCGGCCAGGAACGCGAAGGACGGTGCGGCAGGGGTCATGAGGCTGCTCCCGGGGCGTTGTCAGTGGCGTGATGCATGATCAAGGTGCCACATCGGATCCGTCTCCCACGTCGAGGAAGCCGCATGCCCGTCAGCAACCAGCAGGTGACCGCACACAAGTTTCTCAAGGGGCTGTACCGGAGCGACTACTACCCCGATCGCGTGGTGGACCGGGGCCGGGACATCCTGCTGCGGCTGTGCGCGCGCGTCGAGGCCGAGCGGCCCGCCGACCTGGCCGCGCTCTACGTCCTGACTCAGGCGGCCACCGAGGAGTTCAACGACCTTCAGGCGGCCTTCGAGGAGGCCGACAGCGAGATCGAGACCGTGGCCCGCGAGGAGATAGCCGAGGACTTCTGGTTCGTCGCCCAGGCCTACGGCTTCACGGACGCGGACGTCGAGGAACTCATCGCGACACGGGACTGGTGAAAGCGCGGGCACATTCGCCCTGCAAAAGGAACACCGGTACACCCCGGACCGTCATCCGGCGATCCTCCCGGACGGAAGCGCTCCGCCCCGGCCGGGCAGCTGCCGACCGGGGCGCAGTAAGGGAACGGGTCACAAGGACCCTCGCGTCAGCTCAGGGACGCCAGCGCCTCGTTCCAGGTCGCCGACGGGCGCATGACCGCGGCGGCCTTGGCCGGGTCGGGCTGGTAGTAGCCGCCGATGTCGGCCGGCTCGCCCTGGACGGCGATCAGCTCGTCGACGATCGTCTGCTCGTTCGCGGCGAGCGTCTCGGCGAGCGGGGCGAAGGCCTTGGCCAGGTCCGCGTCGTCGGTCTGCTGGGCCAGCTCCTGCGCCCAGTACAGGGACAGGTAGAAGTGGCTGCCGCGGTTGTCGATGCCGCCGACACGACGGGTCGGGGACTTGTCCTCGTTGAGGAAGGTCGCCGTGGCACGGTCCAGGGTGTCGGCGAGGACCTTGGCACGGGTGTTGCCCGTGGCCGTTGCGTACTGCTCGAGGGACGGCACCAGGGCGAAGAACTCGCCCAGGGAGTCCCAGCGCAGGTAGTTCTCCTTGACCAGCTGCTGGACGTGCTTCGGCGCGGAGCCGCCGGCGCCCGTCTCGAACAGGCCGCCGCCGGCCATCAGCGGGACGACCGACAGCATCTTGGCGCTGGTGCCCAGCTCCAGGATCGGGAAAAGGTCGGTCAGGTAGTCACGCAGCACGTTGCCGGTGACGGAGATCGTGTTCTCGCCACGGCGGATGCGCTCGACCGACAGCTTGGTGGCCTCGACGGGGGAGAGGATGCGGATGTCCAGGCCCTCGGTGTCGTGCTCCGGCAGGTACGCCTTGACCTTGGCGATCAGCTGCGCGTCGTGGGCGCGGGTCTCGTCCAGCCAGAACACCGCCGGGTCGCCGGTGGCGCGGGCGCGGGTGACCGCGAGCTTCACCCAGTCCTTGATCGGGGCGTCCTTGGTCTGGCAGGCGCGGAAGATGTCACCGGCGGAGACGGTCTGCTCCAGGACCACGTTGCCGGCCTGGTCCACGAGGCGGACCGTGCCGGTGACCGGGATCTCGAAGGTCTTGTCGTGGCTGCCGTACTCCTCGGCCTTCTGCGCCATCAGGCCGACGTTCGGGACGGAGCCCATCGTCGACGGGTCGTAGGCGCCGTTGGCCCGGCAGTCGTCGAGCACGGCCTGGTAGACGCCGGAGTAGCTGGAGTCCGGCAGCACCGCGAGGGTGTCGGCCTCCTGGCCGTCCGGGCCCCACATGTGGCCGGAGGTGCGGATCATGGCCGGCATGGAGGCGTCGACGATCACGTCGGACGGCACGTGCAGGTTGGTGATGCCCTTGTCGGAGTCGACCATCGCCAGCGCCGGGCCCTCGGCGAGCTCCGCGTCGAAGGAGGCCTTGATCTCGGCGCCCTCGGGCAGCGACTCGATGCCCTTGAGGATGCCGCCCAGACCGTCGTTCGGGGTCAGACCGGCCGCGGCGAACGTCTCGCCGTACTTCGCGAACGTCTTCGGGAAGAACGCGCGCACCACGTGACCGAAGACGATCGGGTCGGAGACCTTCATCATCGTGGCCTTCAGGTGGACGGAGAACAGGACGCCCTCCTCCTTGGCGCGGGCGACCTGAGCGGTCAGGAACTCGCGCAGCGCGGCGACACGCATCACGGAGGCGTCGACGACCTCGCCCGCGAGGACGGGTACGGACTCGCGAAGGACGGTGGTGGAGCCGTCGTCGCCCTTCAGCTCGATGCGCAGCGCGCCGTCCTCGGCGATCACCGCGGACTTCTCGGTGGAGCGGAAGTCGTCGGCGCCCATGGTCGCCACGTTCGTCTTGGACTCGGCGGTCCAGGCGCCCATGCGGTGGGGGTGGGTCTTGGCGTAGTTCTTGACCGACGCGGGGGCGCGGCGGTCGGAGTTGCCCTCACGCAGGACCGGGTTGACGGCGGAGCCCTTGACCTTGTCGTAGCGGGCGCGGATCTCGCGCTCCTCGTCCGTCTTCGGGTCGTCCGGGTACTCCGGCAGCGCGTAGCCCTGCCCCTGCAGCTCGGCGATCGCGGCCCTGAGCTGCGGGATCGACGCCGAGATGTTCGGCAGCTTGATGATGTTGGCCTCGGGCGTCCTGGCCAGCTCGCCCAGCTCGTGGAGGGCGTCCGGGATCCGCTGGTCCTCGGTGAGGTACTCCGGGAACAACGCGATGATGCGCCCGGCCAGCGAGATGTCACGGGTCTCCACAGCGACACCCGCCTGCGAGGCGTACGCCTGGACCACCGGCAGGAAGGAATACGTCGCCAGGGCCGGGGCCTCGTCAGTGTGCGTATAGATGATGGTCGAGTCAGTCACCGGGTGCTCCGCTCCACGTCTGCAACATTGCTCGACATCAAGATATCTCGTGATCGAGATCCACTCGACAGGGGCTCCGCTCACACTTTCGCCGCCGGGTGCGGCGTACGCCGGGATCCCCGTGGTCAGGGCCGTTGCCGTGCAGATCAGGGCGGCCCGGGCCGGCCACCGCCCGATGAGCTGTGAGGCGACGGCGATGTCATCCTCCGTCGACGCCGAGGCGCTGGTGGCGCGCCAGGTGCAGGGGCGGACTCGGTAGCCGTCGTTGCCGAGGGCCGGGAAGACGGGGTCCCCCCAGGGTTTCCGGGCCGGGCGCGGCTTTCTCCCGCGGCGCCGGTCTCCGGCTCCAGGACCTGACCGGCTTCCCGCGGGACCGGCTGTGCGGCACGACGACGCCGCGGATGCCCGGCCACCCGGACTGGACGGTCACACCGGTGAAGCCGTCCCTCGTCGTCCCGCACAGCCGGACGGACGGGCACCACCACGACGACTCGGCCACGCTGCAGGGCCGTCAGTCGAGGCGGGCGGGGGACACTCCGTCCGCCTCCTCGACGATCCGCTGCTGCGGGATCGCCACCGACCCCTGCTGCAGCGCCACCGTCCGCGTCGGGGCCGGAATGCGGATGCCCTCCTCGCGGTAGCGCTTGTGCAGGCGCTTGATGAACTCGTGCTTGATCCGGTACTGGTCGCTGAACTCGCCGACGCCCAGGATGACCGTGAAGCCGATCCGGGAGTCGCCGAAGGTGTGGAAGCGGATCGCCGGTTCGTGGTCGGGGACCGCGCCGGTGATCTCGGTCATCACCTCGGCGATGACCTCCGTGGTCACCTGCTCGACATGGTCGAGGTCACTGTCGTAGGCGACGCCCACCTGCACCAGGATGGTCAACTGCTGCTCGGGACGCATGAAGTTGGTCATGTTCGACTTCGCGAGCTCCCCGTTGGGGATGACGACCAGGTTGTTGGACAGCGCCCGGACCGT
This sequence comes from Streptomyces sp. HUAS ZL42, assembly GCF_040782645.1. GTDB lineage: Bacteria > Actinomycetota > Actinomycetes > Streptomycetales > Streptomycetaceae > Streptomyces. The sequence goes on along the minus strand of NZ_CP160403.1, from coordinate 1,598,570 downwards.
CGTCTGACGCCAGTTGATGTCCTCGACGTAGCCCTCCTCGCCGCTGCTCAGCCGGATGTAGTCACCGGGCTGGACGGTCTTGGAGGCCAGGATGTGGATGCCCGCGAAGAGGTTGGCGAGCGTGTCCTGCAGGGCGAGCGCGACGGCCAGACCGCCGACACCGAGCGCGGTGAGCAGCGGTGCTATGGAGATGCCCAGTGTCTGCAGCACCACCAGGAAGCCGATCGCCAGGACCAGAACCCGGGTGATGTTCACGAAGATCGTGGCCGACCCGGCGACCCCGGAGCGGGACTGGGTGACCGTCCGCACGAGGCCGGCGACGAGCCGGGCCGCCGTCACCGTGACCACGAAGATGAGCAGCACGGTGAGGATCTGGTTGACGTTGCGCTGGACCGTCCTGGTCAGCGGCAGCACCGCGGCGGCGGACGCCGCGCCGGCCGCGATCGCCGCCCACGGCACCACCGTGCGCAGGGCGTCCACGATGACGTCGTCCCCGCTCCAGCGGGTGCGGTCGGCGTGCTTGCCCAGCCAGCGCAGCAGCATGCGCAGCAGGAACCCCGCCACCAGACCGGCGGCCACGGCGACTCCGGCGAGGATCAGGTCGTGCAGGGTCAGGGCACGGTTCACCGGTCACCTCCGGGGAGACGATCCGCGGTCCAATGGTCCGCCGACGGCCGGATGTGATGTCTCGTCACGATGTCACCTGTTCGATTCCGGGATGTGCGATCGCGCCGGGACCTGTACGGGACGACAAGCGGCGCGACCGTTCATCCTGCCGTATCCGGCACGGGAGTTCGTAGGGGGCAGGGTGGCGAAGGGTGCTTCTCGGACACAATGGTCGTGGACCCAGGGAGTTCCCGATGGCAGTCGCACACACCGGCGGCCCGGAGTCGTCGCCCGTCGCGGTGGTGACCGGCGCCAACCGCGGCCTTGGGTACGAGGTCGTACGGCAGCTCGCCGAGCGCGGGCACCGAGTCGTCCTCGGCTCCCGCGACCTCGAGAAGGGCCGGGCGGCCGCCGCACAGCTGGATCCCGGAGGGCGGTGGGTGACCGCCGTGCAGCTCGACGTGGCCGACGAGGCGAGCGTCGTCGCCATGGCCGAGTGGGTGACCCGGCATCTCGGCCGTGCCGACGTGCTCGTCAACAACGCGGCGATCCTCTACGACACCTGGGCCCGGGCCCGGACTGCGGATCTCGACGAGGTCCGCCGGGCGCTGGACACCAACCTGTTCGGGGCCTGGCAGGTCACGCAGGCCCTGCTGCCGCTCCTCGAGCGCAGTCCGCACCCCAGGGTGGTCAACGTCAGCAGCGAGGGCGGGTCGCTGGCGGGGATGACCGGCGGCACGCCCGCGTACAGCGTCTCCAAGGCCGCCCTCAACGCCCTCACCCGGCTGCTCGCCGGTGAGCTGCGCGGCCACGGCGTGCTCGTCAACGCCGTCTGCCCCGGCTGGACCGCCACCGACATGGGCGGCGGAGGCCGTCCCGTGCCCGAGGGCGCCGTCGGGATCGTTTGGGCGGCCACCCTGCCCGACGGCGGCCCGACGGGTGGTTTCTTCCGGGACGGCGAGCCGCTGTTGTGGTGACGACCTCACCAGGCTGTGTCAGATCACTTTCAGCGGTGCCAGCGCTCCCGGCGTCATCGCGCCTGGCACGTCCCGTGCCCGAGGGCGCCGTCGGGATCGTTTGGGCGGCCACCCTGCCCGACGGCGGCCCGACGGGTGGTTTCTTCCGGGACGGCGAGCCGCTGTTGTGGTGACGACCTCACCAGGCTGTGTCAGATCACTTTCAGCGGTGCCAGCGCTCCCGGCGTCATCGCGCCTGGCACGTCCCGTGCCCGAGGGCGCCGTCGGGATCGTCTGGGCGGCCACCCTGCCCGACGGCGGCCCGACGGGTGGTTTCTTCCGGGACGGCGAGCCGCTGTTGTGGTGACGACCTCACCAGGCTGTGTCAGATCACCTTCAGCCGCACCAGCGCTCCCAGCGTCAACGCACCCGGTACCAGCGGCAGCCAGACCGTGATGATCCGGTAGGCCAGGACTACCGCCGTGGCCACGGCCGCCGGGCCGCCCGCCGCCACCAGTGCCACGATCAGCGCCGCCTCCACCGAGCCGAGCCCGCCCGGAGTGGGCACGAGGGCGACGGCGACGGTCGCCGCCAGATAGGCCACCGCCATGTGTGCCGGCGGCACCGGCAGGCCCAGCGCCTGCCCCACCGCGGCCAGTCCGGCGGCCTGCAGCGCGGGAAACGCCAGCGAACCGCCCCACAGGGCCAGCGCCCGCGCCGGACGGGTGTGCACGGAGCGCGCCTCGCCCAGCGCGGTGCGCAGGAAGGAGCACGCGGCCGTACGCAGCCGTCGTACGCCCCCGAGCACGGCCGCCGCCACGACCGCGACGGCGGCGACGGCGAGCAGCAGCGGGCCGAGAGCCCCCGCGGGGAGGAGCGTGCCGAGCCGCAGCGCGCCGGGGAAGGCGACGAGCAGCACGGCGAGCAGACCCAGACGGCCGACGCACTCCGCGAGCAGGTACAGCGCGAGGGCGGCGGAGGAGCGGGCGAGCGGCACCCCGCACACCGTCATGAAGCGCAGATTGACCGCGCTCGCGCCGAGCCCGGTCGGCAGCAGATGGTTGGCGGCGCCCGCCGCGAACTGCGTGGCGAGCAGCCGCCGCCGGGGCAGCCGCTCCACGACGGCGCCCTGGCGGGTGAAGGCCGCCGCCACCCAGGTCATACAGGTCGCGCTGGCCGCGGCCAGCAGCCACGGCCACTGGGCCGTCCGCAGATGGCCGAAGCCCTCGGCGAGAACGGACCGGTGCTGGACCGCGACTCCGGTGACGAGCAGGAGCGGGAGCAGGCACAGGATCTGGCGGACGGGGAGGTTCCGCCGTTGGGGGAGTTGTACCGCTGTCACATCCGGAGAGGTTTTCCGCACCTCGCCAACTGCGGGTTGCGGGAGCGGGGACGCCACATTACGTACGGTCATCGGATCCTTCGCGCAGGGGACGGGACGGCGGACATTGACCTCAATGATGCTTGAGGTTCTAAGTTCGTCTCCATGAGCATGGAGACCACCGCCTGGATGCAGCTGCACAGCGTGATGAACGCGCAGCAGGAGCGCCGCCCCTTCGACCGCACCACACTGCGCCGCATCGGCGCGTTCGCCCGCCCGCACCGCCGCCGGATCGCGCTCTTCGTCGTGCTCGGGGTGGTGACGGCCCTGCTGGCCGTCGCGACGCCCGTACTGGCCGGGCGTGTCGTCGACGCGATCGTGTCGGGCGGCGACGAGGGGACGGTCGTACGACTCGCCCTGCTGATCGCGCTGATCGCGTTCCTCGAGGCGGCCCTCGGCATCCTCGGCAGACGGCTCTCGGCCACGCTCGGGGAGGGCCTCATCCTCGATCTGCGGACGGCTGTGTTCGATCATGTGCAGCGCATGCCGGTCGCGTTCTTCACACGCACTCGTACGGGGGCGCTCGTCTCCCGTCTCAACAACGACGTGATCGGCGCCCAGCGCGCGTTCAGCAACACCCTGTCCGGTGTGGTCAGCAACCTGGTCACGCTGCTGCTCACCCTCGCGGTCATGCTCACCCTGTCCTGGCAGATCACCCTGCTGTCGCTGGTCCTGCTGCCCGTGTTCGTGATCCCGGCGCGGCGCATGGGCAGCCGCATGGCCAGGATGCAGCGGGAGGCGGCCCAGCTGAACGCGGCCATGGGCACCCGCATGACCGAACGCTTCTCGGCGCCCGGCGCCACACTGGTCAAGCTGTTCGGGCGGCCGGAGGAGGAGTCGGCGGAGTTCGCGGCGCGGGCCCGGCGGGTGCGGGACATCGGCGTACGGACGGCGACCGCGCAGTCGGCGTTCATCACCTCCCTGACCCTCGTCTCCGCCCTTGCCCTCGCCCTCGTCTACGGCCTCGGCGGCTGGTTCGCCCTGCGCGGCACCCTCGAGCCGGGCGCCGTCGTGTCGCTCGCCCTGCTCCTCACCCGCCTCTACGCGCCGCTCACCTCGCTGGCCGGCGCGCGCGTCGAGGTGATGAGCGCCCTGGTCAGCTTCGAGCGCGTCTTCGAGGTGCTCGACCTGGAACCCCTCATCGAGGAGAAACCGGACGCACGCGAGGTCCCGGCCGGCCCGGTCGCCGTCGAGTTCGACAACGTCCGCTTCGGCTACCCGTCCGCCGACAAGGTCTCCCTCGCCTCCCTCGAAGAGGTCGCCACCCTCGACACCCGGGACGGCGCGGAGGTCCTGCACGGCGTCTCCTTCCGCGCCGAACCCGGACAGACCGTCGCCCTGGTCGGCTCGTCCGGCGCGGGCAAGTCGACGGTCGCGCAGCTGCTTCCGCGTCTGTACGACGTCGACGAGGGCGCCGTACGTCTCGGCGGCGTCGACGTCCGCGACCTGAGCGCGGCCTCCCTGCGCGACACCCTCGGCATGGTCACCCAGGACGGCCACCTCTTCCACGACACGGTCCGCGCGAACCTGCTCCTGGCCCGCCCCACGGCGACCGAGCCCGAACTCCGGGACGCACTGCGCCGGGCCCGCCTCGACGACCTGGTCAACTCCCTGCCCGACGGACTGGACACGGTCGTGGGCGAACGCGGCTACCGCCTCTCCGGCGGAGAACGCCAGCGGATGACCATCGCCCGTCTGCTGCTGGCCCGCCAGCGCGTCGTCATCCTCGACGAGGCCACCGCCCACCTCGACAACACCTCGGAGGCGGCCGTCCAGGAGGCGCTCACGGAGGCGCTCCAGGGCCGCACCGCGGTCGTGATCGCGCACCGTCTGTCCACGGTGCGCGCGGCGGACCTGATCCTGGTCGTCGAGTCCGGCCGGATCGTCGAACGCGGCACGCACGAGGAACTGCTGGCGGCCGGGGGACGCTACGCGGAGCTGTACCGGACGCAGTTCGAGCGGAAGCCGGGCGACGTGACGGAGATCGCGGCGGCGGGGGAGGCGGTGGCGTAGGGCCCTCGCCCCTCCGTGGGGCGCGTGGCGTTCAGGCGGTGGCGTCCTGGTACTGGCCGAGATACCGGAAACGGCCGGCCGACGCCCGGAACAGGTGCAGGCCGTCCATGGTGTAGCCGGTGCCGGACGCCGTGTAGTGCAGCCGCTTGGTGATCCCCCGGTAGTCGGTCTCGCGCAGCCGGCCCACGATCGCACCCCGTTCCGCGCGGGACGCGCCGAGCGCGGTCATGGCCCGGGCCACGAACAGCGTCGCGTCGTAGGCCTCCGCGGAATACCAGGGCGGGGCGGCGCCGGAGAAGCGTTTGCGGTAGGCGGTCACGAAGGACTTCGCGGCCGTCACGCGGGTCGGATCGAGGAAGGTGGTGGAGAAGACCCAGCCCTCGGCGGCGTCGCCCGCCGTGGTGAGGAAGCGCGGGTCCATGGCGCGCTGCGTGGCCAGCCGGGTACCGGAATAGCCGGCGGACCGCAGCGCAAGCGCCAGTTTCGCGGCGCGTGCGTACCCTCCGGCGAACACCACGGCGTCCGCTCCCGAATCGGTCACCCCTTCGGCGAGGGCACGGAAGTCGCCGGCCGTGTCGTCCTCGGCGGCGAGGGTGCGCCGGGTGGTGGAATGCGAGCCGGATCGCAGGGCCTCGCTGACGCGGGTGCAGATCTCCCAGCTGAAGTCGCCCTCCGCGGCGTCGTCGACCAGGACCGTCTCGCGTGCCCCGGCCGTGCGGACGAGATGGGCCACGATCGGAGCGGCCAGGGTGCCGTCCTGCGGGCGGGTGGCCGCGTACACCCGGGAGGAGAGGGCGGACTCGTCGCGCAGTCCGACCGACACGGACACCATCGGGAGCAGGGCCTGCACATAGGTGTCGAGGGCGGCCCTCGCGCAGGCGTCGGTGGTGGGCCCGATCACCGCCCTGACCCGGGTGTCGGCCGCCAGTTGCCGCGCGACCTGTTCCGCACGGGTCGTGCTGCCGGCGTCGTCGTGCACCTGGAGCGCCAGCTCGAAGCCGCGGCCGGCCCGTGAGTTGAGGTGATCGACGGCGAGCCGGACGCCGTTCTCCTGGGCGCGGCCCGTCGTACGCTCGCCGCCGCTCAGATCGGCGTGCAGGGCGATGACCAGCCGCGGAAGGCTGCCGCCACTGTCCTGTGCCGGAGTACGGCTGCGGCGATCCGCCGTCCACCAGGCCGCCGTTCCGCCAGCCGCCAGGACCCCGGCCGCCGAGCCCAGCACGAGGAAGCGGCGTCGCGTGGAGCCCCGGCCGGGGACCGGGTCGGCGCCGGCAGTCACGTCGGCCGCCGTCGCTCCGGTCACCTCGGTCGCCTCGACGTCCGGCAGGGCGAGGACGACGGCGGACCGGCGCGCGATCAGCCGGGTGAGGGATTCGGGCAACCAGGCATCGCTCTGAGCCCCGGCCCCGCTCAGGGTCCGCCGGATGTCGGCCACGACGGGCCGGGAACGGGGATCCTTCGCCAGGCAGGCGCGCAGCAGCGGCACCAGCGTGCCCGGCACGCCGTCCAGGTCCGGTTCGTCGCGGACGGTACGCACGAGCGCCTCGGCCGCGGATCCCCGGCCGAAGGGGCGTTCGGCCGTCGCCGCGTAAGCCAGCAGACAGCCGAGCGAGAAGACGTCACTGGCCGGGCCGATCTCCCTGCCCCGTCCCTGGGCCTGCTCGGGGGAGAGGAACCCGGGGGAGCCGACCACCATCCCGCTGGCGGTGAGCGCGGTGTCCTCCGGCATCCGCGCGATACCGAAGTCGATCATTCGCGGTCCGTCGACCGCGAGCAGCACATTGCCGGGCTTGACGTCCCGGTGCACCAGACCCGCCGCGTGCACGGCGTCCAGCGCCTCGGCGAGACGGGCTCCCAGGACCCGGACCGAGTCGTGCGGCAGCGGCCCGTACTCCTCCACGGCCTCCGCGAGGGAGGGGCCCGGCACGAACGCCGTGGCGAGCCACGGCGACTCCGCGTCCGGGTCCGCCTCCAGCAGCGGCACCACCCAGGGGCTCGTGACCCGGCCCGCCGTCTCCACCTCACGGCGGAAGCGGGCACGGAAACCCGGGTCGTCCGCGTGCGCGGCGCGGATGACCTTGAGCGCGGCGAGCGAACCGCCCGTGGAGCGGGCCAGGTACACCACACCCATGCCGCCCGCGCCGAGCCGGCGCAGCACCCGGTAGCCGGCGATCCTGGCCGGGTCGGAGCCGCGCAACGGCTCCATCAGCGCCCCATCAGGTGGACACCTGGAACGGCGCCACGCCCTGGTACGCGAACCGTCCGCCGGTGACCTTCCAGAGGTAGACCCCGCTGCCGTCGATGACCAGGGCTCCGGTCTTCTTGTCGAACGCGAAGTTCTTGGTGATCCCCTTGTACGTGGCCGAGCGCAGCGCCGTCGTCAGGTTCTGCCGGGTCGCGCGCCCGGCGGCCGGCTCGCTCAGACTCTGCGCGGTCAGCCGGGCCACGTCGTACGCCTCGACGGCGTACCGCTCCGGCTCGGCGTCGAACCGCTTGCGGTACGCGGCCGCGAACGCCTTGGCCTCGGGAGCGACGGAGCCGTCCATGACGGGGGCGACCACCACCCAGCCCTCGGCCGCGTCCCCGGCGGCGGACAGGAACCGGGTGTCCAGCACCCCCTGGGCGGCGGTGCGGGCCCCCGGGAAGCCGCGGTTCTTCAGCTCCCTGGCCAGCAGCGCGGCCCGCTCGTGGTAGCCGGCGAAGACCACGGAGTCCGCGCCGCCGTCGAGAAGGGCGTCGAGGGTCGGCCCGAAGTCGGTCCGCAAGGCGCTGACCACCTTCGGCACGGACGGCTGTCTGTCGTCCCTCAGGACCCGGCTGAGCGTGCTGCTGATCTCCCAGGCGTACGCGTCCGCCGCCCGGTCGTCGACGATCCCGATCGTGCGGGACTTCGCGGTGCCGCGCAGATACGCGCTGAGATGGAACGGCAGGATCGTGTCCGTCACCCGGGCGTGCAGGAGGGACCGGCTGCCCATGACCGCAAGCACGGTGGCTCCGGGGGAGACGGCGATGACGGGTAGCCACGCGGCGTCGTACGTCGCGAGCGCGGCCTGGGCGGTGGCGTCCGTGGTGGGACCGATCACGGCCAGAACCGAACGGTCGGCGACCAACTGCTTGGCCGCGGCGCGCGCCCGGTCCGGATCGCCGCCGTCGTCCACGGTCTTCACGGCGAGCGTGAACGTCCGGTCCGCACGGGCGTTGAACTCCTCGACCGCGAGCCGCAGACCCCGCTCCTGAGCCCGGCCGACCGCCTTCTGGTCACCGCTCAGGTCGGCGTGCAGCCCGATGGTGTGCACGGGTCCGGAGGCCGTCGGGGCCGTGCCGGAAGCGTTGCCCCCGCCGGCCCCGTCTCCTGAGAGCGCCGCCCAGGCGGCCAGGCCGCCCCCGGCCGTGACGACCGCCGCGCCACCGGCCAGCTGGAGGAAACGGCGTCTGCCGGCGGCACGCCCGCCCGGGGAGGCGGTCGTCGCCGCGCCGTCCGCCGTGCCGGAGTCGCCCGCCGTGGCGTCGACCTCGGTGTCGTCGATGCCGGGCAGCGCGAGCCCGGCGGCCGACCGCTCGGCGATCAGCCGGGTCAGCGGCTCGGGCAACCAGGCTTCGTCGTCGGGGACTTGGCCGTCCGGCCGCCGCAGGGCCTCACGTGGGTCGGGAGCGGAGGCCGCGGCCGCGAGGGCCTCCGACAGCGCCTCGGCCGTGGGCCGCAGCTGTGGATCCTTCTGAAGGCAGTCGCCCAGCACCTCGGCGAGCTCCTCCGGCGCACCCTCGAGATCCGGCGCGTCGTGCACCGCGCGGTACAGCAGGGCGTCGAGTGAGCCGGTGCCGAACGGAGGGCGGCCGGTGGCCGCGTAGGCCAGCACACAGCCCAGCGAGAAGATGTCGCCCGCCGGTCCCAAGTCCCGTCCGCCTCGGGCTTGTTCGGGCGCCAGGAAGCCGGGGGTGCCGACCACGACGCCGGTCGACGTGAGCGCGGTGTCCTCCGGATCGCGGGCCACCCCGAAGTCGATCAGCCGTGGTCCGTCGAGCGCGAGGAGCACATTGCCCGGCTTGACGTCCCGGTGCACGAGACCGACGGCGTGGAGGTCCCGCAGCGCCTCGGCGAGCCGCGCTCCCAGAAGGCGGAGGCTGCGTACGGGCAGCGGCCCGTGCGCGGCGACGGCCTCACCGAGCGAGGGCCCCGGCACGAAGGAGGTGGCCAGCCAGGGTTCCGCCGCCTCGGGGTCCGCGTCCACGAGGGACGCCACCCACGGGCTGGTCATCCGGCGGGCGGTGTCCGCCTCGCGCCGGAACCGCTCCCGGAAGTCGGCGTCCTCGGCGTACTCGGCCTGGATCACCTTCAGCGCGACCAGCGTTCCGCCCGCCGAGCGGGCCAGGTACACCACACCCATGCCGCCCGCGCCGAGCCGCCCGAGCAGCCGGTAACCCGCCAGCCTGGCCGGGTCCGAAGTACGCAGCGGATCCATCACTTCCCCTTCAGCCGCTGCTGAACGCGCGTCAGCATCTGAGCCAGGGCACTGGTGCCCAGTTGATCGAGTTCCTGCTGCGTGCGACCCTCCGCACCGGTCACGGAGACGGCCACGACGACCGTGCCGAGCCGGGCGACCATCCATCGGTACGGCTGGGAGTCGCCGTCCTTCTCGACGTAGTCCCCGGCCTCCAGCACGGAGTCATCGGCGTACTGCTGCTCGCGGGCGCCGAAGGGGGTGCCGAGCGACATCAGACCCGTGATGCGCTCGTCGGCCCGAGGCTGCTGTTCCGGGCAGCGCAGCACTTCCTCGAGGGTGGTGCTCAGCTGTTCGTCTGCGCTCAGGGCGGAGCCGTGCACCGTGGCCGCGGCCGTCACCTTGACGGCCCCCTTGCCGCCGCTCGCCGACAGCCGGCTGTAGTGGGACACGCTGCCCAGCACCCCGCGGGGAAGCTTCTCCCGTTGCCAGCGGCAGCTGCCGTCCAGCACGGCCCAGGTGCCCGGAGTGCTCCCGGCCGGCTTCTGTGCGACGAAGCCCCGGCCCCAGTCGCTCGGGGCGAGCACGACGGAGTCGGCCAGTCTCTGCCCGCTCTCCGGGGTCCTGGGGACGAGCGCCGCGTCCGGTGTGAACACGGAGGCGTCCGTCGATCCGACCGAAGGGGACGCCTCGGCTTCCTGCGAAGCGCCGCGCGAGGGCGACGCCGTCCGCCCGGAAGGCCCGCCCTCCGCGTCCTGCGCCGAACACCCGGCCAGCAGGCTCCCCGCCACCAGGACGGTCACCCAACTCCCCCGTACGCCTGAGGTGTTGCCTCTCACACAGTCCCCTCGACTCGCTCGCGTTGTCCGACTCCTCGAACGTAGACGGCCGCGGGGGAAGCAGCCTCAGTAGAAACCCGTAAGTGGGTTACGTAATCTTCCACGCGAGAGCGGCCAGAGCCGTGCGGGACGGTACCGACGCCTTGCGGTAGATCGAGGACAGGTGGGTTTCGACCGTACGGCGGCTGAGATGGAGCCGTGCGGCGATGTCCTGGTTGCTCAGACCCTCCGCCACCAGCGCCGCCACCTCCAGCTCCCGGGCGGTCAGTTCGGCCAGCTCGGCCGGAACATCCGGCGCCTCGGCCAGCACCTGAGGGCGGATCAACTCGGCCAGGTCCACCAGCAGTCGTGCGCCACCGCCGACGGCCAGCCGGTGGGCGCGGTGCCACATCGCGGCGGCGCGCGGCCCCTGCCCGGCACGCTGCACCAAGGGCGCCGCACGCAACAGGGAGTACGACTCCCACAGGGTCTGGCCGCAGTGGGCGTACTCCCGCGCGGCCGAGTCGAGGAGTCGTGTGGCCTTGCCGAGGTCGCCCCGGTGCTCGGCCAGCGCGGCTTCGGCGCGCAGGGCGGCTGCCCGCTGCCCGCCCAGACCGAGCCGGTCGGCCTCGCGAGCCGCCTGGGCGGCCCAGCGTCCGGCCTGCTCGGCGTCTCCCGCGGCGAGAGCCACGACGGTGAGGGTGTCCAGCTGGCCCGGACGGATCGACGGCTGCAGCAGCGGCAGTTCAGGGCCACCGCCGGCCGTCAGGATGGCTTCCTGGGCGCGGTGCGGGTCGCCGCTGACGTACGTCGCGTGCCCGAGCATGCACCAGGCCAGGGCGGCCCACCAGCCCTTGCTCCCGCCGGCTGCCGCGACGGCCTCCTCACCGGTGGCCAGGGCCTCGGCGTTCCCCAGCGGACGGGCCAACAGCAGCGCCAGCGTCTTGATGGCGAGGGTGAAGGCCAGCAGGTCGCTGCTGCCGGCAGCCCGCGCGACGGACTCCGCCTCCTCGGCCGCCTCCAGCGCGGACGGCAGTCGGCCGGTGGTGAGGTGGACGAAGGCCCGGCTCGTCAGCAGATGCGGCAGGACATGGACCTGTCCGCTCCGGCGGACGATGTCGAGTCCCCGGGTGATGTGCCGTTCGGCGTCGCCGTAGCGCTCCAGCAGCGTCTCCGCCCAGGCCAGCCAGACCAGCGACTCGCACAGTTCCGTGAGGTCGGGATCCGTCAGCGCGTCCGCGAGCGAGCGCGCGGCGTCGGCGAACCGGAGGGCCGCTGCCGTCTCGCCCTCGTACGCCTCTCCCAGCGCCGCCAGGGCCAGAGCCGCCGCCTCACCCGTCGGGTCGTCGTCGCAGCGCGCGACGGCGACCGCCTCCGCGACGTCCGCACGTGCCTGCGGATAGCACGCGGTCAGCAGGGCCGACATGCCGAGCGCGAGCCGCAGGGAGACCGTCTGACGGGGGGACGGGCCGGGACGGCGGGACAGCTCCCTGCGCAGCAGGGCGGTGGCCTCGGGGGAGTGGCCGAGGTGCCGCTCCATCACGGCACACTGGGCGACGGCCTCCGCCCGCAGCTCGGGATGGTCCCTGCCCGACGCCTCGATCAGGCTGTGCAACAGGTCGCGGCTCTCCCGGAGATTCCCGCTGACGCCGAGGGCACGGGCGCGTGCCAGGACGAGTTCGGCGCGCCGCCTGACGTGATCGGGGGTGTGCGGCAGGTGGGCGAGGACGACGTCCAGCAGGTGGGCGGCGGTGGCCGGCGCGGTCGACGCGAACCGCGCCGCGGCCTCGCTCAACACGGCCGCGGCCTCGGGATCCCAGCCGGTCAGCGCCCGTTCGACATGGTGGGCCCGCTCGGTGGCGGGAAAGCCGCGGCGGGCCAGTTCCCGCGCGGCGCGGCGATGGACCTCGGCACGCCGCCCCGGCGCGGCGTTCTCGTAGACCAGCGCCCTGACCAGCGGGTGGCGCAGTGCCCACCGGCCACCCGGCCCGGCACGCAGCACGTCCCGGGCCACCAGGGCGCCGGTCGCGTCCTCCACGTCCTGGACCGGGAGCCCGGTCGTGACGGCCAGCATGGCGGTCCCGGCGTGGTCGCCGAGCACCGCCACCGCTTCGACGATCCGGAGCTGCCGTTCGCTCAGCGCGGTCAACTCGTCCAGCAGCAGCGCCGCGAGTCCGCCGGGGACACCCGCCGTGTCGATGGCGTCGGCGTGGCCGGTGATGCCGGGCAGCGGCGCCCCGTTGCGGTACGCGTGCAACAGGGAGAGCAGATAGAGGGGGTTGCCGTCGCTGGCGGCGTACAGCCGCCTGGCCCTGTCCTCGGGAAGGTCGCAGGCCAGCCCACTGATGGCCTCCTGCTCCGGGAGCGGCTCCAGTGCGAGGTGGAGCACGGCCCCGCTGTCGGCGCCGCGTGTCAGCGCCGCGGTCAGGGACGTCGGTGTCTGCCGGGCCCGACGGGCCAGGACCAGAAGGACCCGGCCGCGTACGGGGTGGCGGACCAGGTGGTCCACGAGTTCCCGTGACGCGGGATCCGCCCAGTGCAGATCGTCGATGGCCAGCACCAGACCGCGCTCGCCCAGACGTGAGAGGAGCGCGGCGATCGCACGGTGCCGGCCGAAGCGGGCGGCGGCGCCTGAGCCGGACGCGTCGCCCGGCGCATGCCGGATGCCGTGCAGCACCGAGACCGCTTCGGCCAGTGCGGGATCGGCGTCCGGTGTGCCGGGATCGGCGTCGGCGAACGCGTCGGTGAACGCCTGGAAGGGGAGGTGCTGTTCGTACTCCGTGGCCAGACCCCGCAGCACGGTGAACCCGGCCCGCCCGGCCCGGGCGCACGCCTCGGCGAGCAACCGGCTCTTCCCGATGCCGGGTTCACCGGCGATGTCGACGACCGCGGGGGCGGAGGAACGCCCCAGGCCGGCGAACAGGGCGTCGAGCTGTGCGAGTTCCGCTGATCTGCCCACCAGTCGTGCCACGCTCGTGTCCCCCCACCGGCGACCCTGCCCGCCCCCGTCGATCTCCGTCCCACGGCCAACCCTAAGGTCAGGGGCATACGGGGCGAGCAGTGGCGCACGGCCGGCCGCCGGGAAGTGGCGGTTGCCACAAGTGGCGCACGGCCGGCCGCCGCGAGTCCTGGCTCTGCCGAGGACGGCCGAGGCGCGGCTCATCCGCCCGCGATCACCGTTGTCGGCCATCACCGCCGTCACCACACCTCGGCCGACGTCGCTCGATCGCGGCGTGATCCACCCGTGACGCCCCCAGGCGCAACCTGTGATGTTGTAATGAGCGTCGGGCTGTAGTGCCACGCTGAGCCGAGCACAACTGTCCGCAGCACTCGGCGCGGGGTAGTGCGGGCACTCGGGCGAGGGAAACAGGGGGACGAAACGATCATGGAGAACTTGCGGCCCGGCGATCCCACGCAGGTCGGGGACTACCGGTTGCTCCGACGGCTCGGGGCCGGGGGCATGGGGCAGGTGTTCCTCGGGCGCTCGCAGCGGGGGCGCACGGTCGCCGTGAAGCTGGTCCATGCGCAGTTGGCGTACGACGCGGAGTTCCGCCGCCGGTTCCGCGCGGAGGTGGCCGCGGCGCGGCGGGTGGGCGGGGAGTGGACGGCCCCGGTCCTGGACGCCGACACCGAGGCGGACACGCCCTGGGTTGCCACCGGGTACGTCGCCGGCCCGACGCTGCACCGGGCGGTGACCGAGATCTACGGGCCGCTGCCGGAGCAGTCGGTGTGGCACCTGGCCTCCGGTCTGGCGCGTGCGCTGCAGAGCATCCACGGCTGCGGGCTGGTGCACCGGGACCTCAAGCCGTCGAACGTCATGCTGACGGTCAACGGACCCCGGGTGATCGACTTCGGTGTCGCCCGCGCGGCGGACGCCAGCGTGCTGACCCGCACCGGCGCGATGGTCGGCTCTCCGGGGTACATGTCGCCCGAGCAGATCCTCGGCAGCGAGATCACCGGGCTGAGCGACGTGTTCAGCCTCGGCCTGGTGCTGGTGTTCGCCGCCACGGGCCGACAGGCATTCGGTGGCCCGGACAGCGGCGCCCACGCGATCATGCTGCGGGTGACCGAGGACGAGCCGGACCTCGAGGGGATGCCCGAGCCGCTGGCCGAGCTCGTGGGGCGGTGCCTCGCCAAGCAGCCCGAGAACCGAATTCCGCTGTCCGAGATCGTGGCGACGGCTGAGGCGGCCACGGCGGATGCCACCTCGGACGCGTGGCTTCCGGGCGCCCTGACAGCGGAGCTCGGCCGGCACGCCTCCAGCCTCCTCGACCTCGAGGAGGCGCCGCCGCCGACCCAGGTCGACAACCCGGCCGCGGGCCGTGGCGGGGACAACGTGCACGCCCTGCCGACCATGCAGGGCGGGCGCGTCCCGCCTCCTCCGCCGGGCACTCCGACGCCGGTACCGATGCCCCCGGTACCCACGCCGGCACCCATGCCGTCGATGCCGACACCACGGACCACAATGGCCACGCCGCCGATGCCGCCGGTACCGGGCGGCTTCCGGCCAGGCGGCCGCCGCAGAAGCCGGGTGGGCCCCGTGCTGCTCACTCTGGCCGCCGTCGTCGTGCTCGCCATCGTCCTGGCCGTGACGCTTCCCGGCCTCCAAGAGAAGGAGAACTCGGCCAACTCGGGGGCGTCCGGGGCGGCTTCCTCCACGAAGTCTCCGAAGGCGTCCCCTGCCGCCTACGAGGGCAAGTGGACCGGCAACGTGCGCGAGCCGGACAGCGATCTCTACTCGATCAAGGTGGACTACACGGGCGGGAAGCTCGGTGACCAGGTGGCCACGGTCGACTACCCGTCGCTGGCGTGCAGCGGCCGATGGATCCTCACCCTGGACACCGGGTATTCGGTACAGGTCCGTGAGGAGATCACCAAGGAGAGCAGCCCGTTGAACTGCGTCGACGAAGTCGACATCGTCCTGACCCCCTCGGGCGACGGCAGTCTGCGCTACAAGGTGACGAGTGCGGGGGACACCGCAACGCTGCAGCGCAGCAAGTGACCGACAGAGCCTCCGGGTTCCGGTCCGACTCACCCGGCTCGACGGGCGGGCACATCAGTCCGGCAGCGGCAGTGGAGAAAGCTGCTGGTACTCGGACCGGCCCCGGTTGAGCACAGAGATCGTCGCGGCGGTCAACCATGGCACGGTCGGCCCGGCCAGCCGCATCGGCTCCCACTGCTGGTAGTCGGTGAACAACGCCCACTGTTCGAGCACGGGCAGAAAGCTGATGATCTCGTGGTGCCGAAGCGTCACCCAACGGTTCTCGGCCGCGACGTGCAGCAACATACGACGGTCGGTGAGTATCGCGCGGCAGGGGGAGAAGTCTCGCCACTGCGCCTGAGCCATCGCCTGCGCCCGGTTGCGGGCGCTGTTGTTGGCGAGCGCGTCCCCGACCAGCCCGGCGGCGACGAACATCGGTGACCCGAAGTAGAAGCCCGAGCGCTGGTTGTAGGTCACATTCGTGCCATAGAAGCGCGCGTAGTCCGCCGATACGTCGCCGTATGCGGTCTCCCCCGCTTCGAGCAGCACGCCTGGAGTGGCGATCGGGGCCAACTCTCCTCCGCTGCGCAGGTGTCGGTGGAGCGAACACGCCGCCTCCCAGCCCTGCTGGTGAAGGGCGTGCAGGTGATCGTCAGCTGAATTCCGATGTGGCACTGCCCCTGGCCCCCCACTGCGACACGGAACGGTGGATCTCCGTTCGCCCCCATAGTGCCAGGTGAGGAGGGATCGGGGCGCGAGTATGGCGTGCGGAACGCAGGACCTTTACATCCGCGCGGCCGCGCGCGCCCTTTCTGTCGCGACGCCGTACGCGATCGCATCGTCCTGACGGTTCGTCAGCAAACGGTCGGCATGTGTCGCAGCCGAGTCTCCGCTTGCCGACCGCCCCGCCCGCGACCGGAAGCCCTTGTTCAGGTGTCGTACGTGTGGAAACCGCGGCCGCTCTTGCGACCGAGGTGACCGGCGGCGACCATACGGCGCAGGAGGGCGGGGGGCGCGTACAGCGGCTCCTTGAACTCCTCGTACAACGACTCCGCCACGGCCTGGGCGGTGTCGAGGCCGATGAGGTCGAGCAGGCGCAAGGGCCCCATGGGGTGGGCGCATCCGAGCTCCATGCCCCGATCGATGTCTTCCGGCTGCGCGGAGCCCGACTCCACCATCCGTACCGCGCCGAGAAGGTAGGGCACCAGGAGGGCGTTGACGACGAAGCCGGAGCGGTCGGGGGCCTGGATGGCCTGTTTGCCCAGCTGCTCGGCCAAGGCGCGGGTGCGCTGCACGGTGTCCGTGCTGGTGACGAGAGCGGGTATGAGTTCGACCAATTGCTGCACGGGCACAGGGTTGAAGAAGTGCATGCCGATGACCCGCGCGGGCCGCTCGGTGACCACGGCGAGATCGACGACGGGGATCGAGGAGGTGTTGGTGGCCAGGACTGCCGCAGGGTCCTCGACTGCCTTGTCCAGGGTGCGCAGGACATCGGCCTTGATGTCGCGGTTCTCGGCGACGGCCTCGATGACGAACTGACGGTCGGCCATGTCGCTGAGGTCACGGGTGAAGGCAAGCCTGGCGAGGGCCTGGTCTCGCTGCTCCTCGCTGAGCTTGCCGCGCCGTACGCCTCGGTCCAGGGAGGTGGTGAGTCGGCGGCGGCCCGCCTCGAGCCCGTCCGGCGTGGCCTCGGCCACACGGACGTCGATGCCGCTGCGGGCGGCGACTTCGGCGATGCCGGAGCCCATGAGGCCGCATCCGACGACGCCGAGCCGGGTGACGGGATCCATCTGAGGTCCTCTCTGAGGGTCGCTGCGTGTGGTGTGCGGGGCTGGGTCAGACGTTGCGGCGGTACTGGCCGCCGACCTCGAAGAAGGCCTCGGTGATCTGCTGAAGCGAGCAGACGCGGGCGGCGTCCATGAGGACGGCGAAGACGTTGTCCCCGCTGACCGCCGCCTCCTTGAGGGCCGCCAGGGCGGCGTGGGCGCGTTCCTGGTGGCGGGCCTGGAAGTCCCGGACCCGCTCCAGCTGGGACTGCTTCTCGTCCTCGGTGGCGCGGGCGAGTTCGAGGACGGCGGGTTCGGCGGTGTCGGCGTGCGGGTCGCGGAAGGTGTTGACACCGATGAGGGGCAGGGTGCCGTCGTGCTTGCGCCGCTCGTAGAGCATCGACTCGTCCTGGATGCGGCCGCGTTGGTAGCCGGTCTCCATGGCGCCGAGCACACCACCGCGTTCGCTGATCCGCTCGAACTCGGTGAGGACGGCCGCCTCCACCAGATCGGTGAGCTCGTCGATGATGAACGAGCCCTGGAGGGGGTTCTCGTTCATCGCCAGGCCCCACTCACGGTTGATGATCAGCTGGATGCCCAGGGCCCGCCGCACGGACTCCTCGGTGGGGGTGGTCACAGCCTCGTCGTAGGCGTTGGTGTGCAGGCTGTTGCAGTTGTCGTAGATCGCGATGAGCGCCTGGAGCGTGGTGCGGATGTCGTTGAAGTCCATCTCCTGCGCGTGCAGGGACCGGCCCGAGGTCTGGACGTGGTACTTCAGCTTCTGTGAGCGGTCGTTCGCGCCGTACTTCTCCTTCATCGCCACCGCCCAGATCCGGCGGGCGACCCGGCCGAGGACCGAGTACTCGGGGTCCATGCCGTTGGAGAAGAAGAACGACAGGTTGGGGGCGAAGTCGTCGATGTGCATGCCCCGGGCGAGGTAGGCCTCGACATAGGTGAAGCCGTTGGCGAGGGTGAAGGCGAGCTGGCTGATGGGGTTCGCGCCGGCCTCGGCGATGTGGTAGCCGGAGATGGACACCGAGTAGAAGTTGCGGACCTGGTGGGCGATGAACCACTCCTGGATGTCCGCCATCATCCGCAGGCTGAACTCGGTGGAGAACAGGCAGGTGTTCTGACCCTGGTCCTCCTTGAGGATGTCGGCCTGCACGGTGCCGCGCACATGCGCCAGCGCGTGGGCACGCAGCTCCGCCGCCTCCTCGGGCGAGGGTGCGCGCCCCTCGACGACGCGGAACTTCTCGGTCTGCTGGTCGATCGCGGTGTGGAGGAAGAACGCCAGGATGGTCGGCGCGGGTCCGTTGATGGTCATGGAGACCGAGGTCGTCGGCGCGACGAGGTCGAAGCCGTCGTAGAGCGCCTTCATGTCCTCCAAGGTGGCCACCGAGACACCGGAGGTGCCGACCTTGCCGTAGATGTCGGGGCGTTCGTCGGGGTCGCGGCCGTAGAGGGTGACGGAGTCGAAGGCGGTGGACAGCCGGGTGGCCGGCTGGCCCTCGGAGAGCATCTTGAAGCGGCGGTTGGTGCGGAACGGGTCGCCCTCGCCGGCGAACATCCGTGCCGGGTCCTCGCCGTCGCGCTTGAAGGGGAACACCCCGGCCGTGAAGGGGAAGTGGCCGGGCAGGTTCTCGGCACGCCAGAAGCGCACCAGTTCGCCGTGGTCGGTGAAGCGGGGCAGGGCGACTCGGGGGATCTTGTTGCCGGACAGGGACTCGCGGGTGAGCTTGGTGCGGATCTCCCGGTCTCGGATCTTCACGACCTGCTCGTCGCCGGAGTAGGAGGCGATGACAGCGGGCCAGTTGTCGATCTGTTCCCTGACGTCGAGCGGGAGCCGCTCGTGGGCGTCCTCGAGCAGCGCCTGAACGTTCCCGGCTTCGGAGCCCGCCTCGACGAGCTCGCCCCTGACCGTCTCCAGGCGCTGCACCCGCCGGGCCGCCTCGGCCAGCCGCCCGGTCTCCGCGTGGTACGTACGGACGGTGTCGGTGATCTCGGCGAGGTAGCGCACCCGGTCCGCGGGAACCACCTGCCGGATGCCTGAGGAGTGGCGCACGCCGACCGGTATCAGCGCGCCCTCGGACAGCGGCAGCCCCTTCTCGGCCAGGTCGGTCCGCAGGTGCTGATAGAGCGCGGTGACGCCGTCGTCGTTGAAGGTCGCCGCCGAGGTGCCGTACACCGGCATGTCCTCGGGCCGCATGTCGAACGCCTCGCGGTTGCGGACCAGTTGGCGGCCCACGTCGCGCAGCGCGTCCTTGGCGCCGCGCCGCTCGAACTTGTTGATCGCCACGACATCGGCGAAGTCGAGCATGTCGATCTTCTCGAGCTGCGAGGCGGCGCCGAACTCGGGCGTCATCACGTACAGCGAGGTGTCGGCGAACGGCACGATCGCCGCGTCGCCCTGGCCGATGCCCGGCGTCTCGACGATCACCAGGTCGAACCCGGCGGCCTTCACGACGTCGATCACATCGGACAGGTGCCGGGGCAGCTCATTGCTGCCGCGGGTGGCCAGGCTCCGGAAGAACACCCGGTCCCCGTCCAGGGAGTTCATCCGGATCCGGTCACCGAGCAGGGCGCCGCCGCCACGGCGGCGCGTCGGGTCGACCGCGATCACCGCGATCCGCTGGGGGCACCTCCCAGCGGTAGCTGGGGGATTGTCCTGCTGGTCGACACGGAATCGGCGCACGAGTTCGTCGGTCAGCGAGGACTTGCCCGAGCCGCCGGTGCCGGTGATGCCGAGCACCGGTACGACCCGGGCCGCGGCGGCACGCAGCCGCTCCAGGAAGCCCGTGGGCAGCTTGCCGAGTTCGGCGCCGGTGATGGCGCGGGCGATCGCGAACCGGTCACCGGCGAGCACGGCGGCCGCATCGGTCGGCCTGCAGTCCCAGAGGTCGAAGTCGCAGTCGCGCACCACCGAGTTGACCATCCCGGCGAGCCCCATCCGCTGCCCGTCCTCCGGGGAGAAGATGGTCACCCCGCTCCCGCGCAACCTGGCGATCTCGTCGGGCACGATGACGCCGCCCCCGCCACCCACCACCCGGATGTGCTCCGCTCCCTGCCGACGCAGCGACTCGACCAGGTACTCGAAGTACTCCACGTGCCCGCCCTGGTAGGACGAGACCGCCACACCGTGTGCGTCCTCCTCCAGTGCCGCGTCCACGACCTCCCGCACCGACCGGTTGTGTCCGAGGTGGATCACCTCGGCGCCCTGGGCCTGGAAGATGCGCCGCATGATGTTGATCGAGGCGTCATGCCCGTCGAACAGAGCTGAAGCGGTGACCAGGCGGACGGGGTGCACGGGTCGATGCAGATCGCTCATGAGGGCCTTCCCGGGCAGGGCGGGGTGGTGCAGGACGAAGAGATACTAGGACGTCCTAGTAAATTGCTGGAGGTGATCGCCATCACAGGTCGAGGACCAGGCGGGGGCCGCACGAGCGAGAGACGCAGATGAGCATGGTGTCGCCGGCGGCCCGCTCCTCCTCGGTCAGCAGCGAATCGCGGTGGTCGGGCCTGCCGTCGAGCACGTCGGTCTCGCAGGTACCGCACGTGCCTTCCCGGCAGGAGAAGTCGACCGTGACGCCGGCCGCCTCCACGGCTTCGAGCACCGAACGGTCCGGGGGCACGGTGAGGGTGAGCCCGGAACGGGCGAGCTCCAGCTCGAAGGTCTCGGTCGGGCCGGGTTCGGCCGTCCGTGCCGGGGCGAACCGCTCGACGCCCAGGGTGCCGGGCGGCCAACCCGCACACTGCTCCTGCACCGCCTGCAGCAGGGGTTCGGGACCGCAGGCGTGCACCAGGGTGTTCTCTTCGGGCTCGCCGAGGTGGGCGGCGAGGTCCAGCAGGCCGTACTCGTCCTGCGGGCGGATGAGCACACGGTCACCGTGCGGGGCGAGGCGGTCCAGGAACGCCATGGAGGCGCGGGTGCGGCCGCCGTAGAGCAGACGCCAGTCCGCCCCCGCCGCCTCGGCGGCCTCGACCATGGGAAGGATGGGCGTGATACCGACACCGCCGGCTATGAACAGATGGCGCGCGGCGGGCCGCAGCGGGAAGTTGTTCCGCGGTCCGCGGACTCGCACGGTGGCGCCTTCGCGCAGGTGGTCGTGGATGTACGCGGAGCCGCCGCGGCCCCCTGGCTCGCGCAGCACGGCGATCTGCCAGGCCCCGAGTTCGGCCGGGTGTCCGCACAGGGAGTACTGACGGATCAGATCGCCGTCGGTGCTGTCCAGGAGTACGTCGATGTGGGCGCCCGGCGTCCAGGAGGGGAGCGGACCGCCGTCAGGGCGGCGAAGGGTGAGGGAGACCACGCCGTCGGCGGCGAGGGTGCGGGCAGCCACCGTGAGGTCGGTCGGGGCCGGGGGCAGTCGGTCGTTCATGGTGGTTCAGCTCCGCGTCTCAGGCCTGCGTCGGTACATGCAGCAACAGCGCGTCGCCCTGGCCGCCGCCCCCGCACAGGGCCGCCGCTCCGCTGCCGCCTCCGCGCCGCCGCAGTTCCGCCGCGAGAGTCAGCACCAATCGGGCCCCGGTCATGCCGACCGGGTGCCCGAGTGCGATCGCTCCGCCGTTGACGTTCACCTTGTCCAGAGGGATGTCCAGCTCCCGCACGGAAGCCAGGGCCACTCCCGCGAACGCCTCGTTGATCTCGAACAGGTCGAGGTCGGCGGCCTTCAGCCGGCCGTCCCGGGACAGGGCGTCGCGGACCGCGCCGGCCGGCTGCACGAGGAGCGAGGGATCGGGTCCCGCGACCGTGCCGTAGGCGCCGATCTCGGCGAGCGGCGTCAGGCCCTCCCGCCGGGCGCGCTCCGCGCTCATCACGACGACGGCCGCGGCGCCGTCGGACAGCTGTGACGAGTTGCCCGCGGTGATGGTGCCCGCGCCCGAGAAGGCCGGCTTCAGGCGCCCGAGGCCCTCGGCGGTGCTTTCCGGCCGTACGCCCTCGTCGGTGTCCACCACCGTCTCGCCCCGGCGTCCGGCGACGGTGACGGGGGTGATCTCCTCGGACAACGCGCCCGACTCCTGGGCGTGGGCGGCCCTTTGATGGGACCGCGCGCTGTACTCGTCCTGTTCCTCCCGGGTCAGGGCGAACGGCTGCTGGTAACGCTCGGTGGCCGCGCCCATGGAGACGCCGTCGAAGGCGCAGACCAGGGCGTCGCGGTCGAGGGCGTCCTCCACGGCGGCCGAACCGTACGTCCAGCCGATGCGAGCCGCACGCAGCAGATGCGGGGCGCCCGACATGGACTCCATGCCACCGGCGACGACCACCTCGTGACGGCCGGAGGCGATCATGAGGTCGGCCAGGGCGATGGCATGCAGACCGGACAGGCAGAGCTTGTTGACGGTGCTCGCGGGGACGGAGAACGGTATGCCGGCGCGGATCGCGGCCTGCCGGGCGGAGTTGGGGCCGGCCCCGGCCTGCACGACATGTCCCATGACGACGGCCTGCACGGCCGCCGGGTCCAGGTGGGCGGCGGACAGGGCCGCGCCGATGGCGTGGGCGCCGAGGTCGACCGCGGGCAGGGTGCTCAGGGCGCCCATCAGCCTGCCGATGGGCGTCCTGGCTCCGGCGACGATGACGGATCCGGGCATGACCGGGACCTCCTGGGTGTGGGCGGGGTCAGGCGACCGCGTCGACGGCGCGTTCGGCGATCATGTGGGCCGTCTCGTTCACCGAGTGCAGAACGATCCGGCCGCCGGGCATGCGCCGCACCCGGCTGACGGACGTGTAGCCGGGGTGGAACCAGAACATCGTGGGCAGGCCGAGCACCGTCGCCAGGTAGGTGTTGGTGATGCCGCCGTGGCACACGGCCGCGACCCGCTCGCCGGGGTGAGCGTCCAGCATGGTGTCCATCGCGCGCACCGCCCGGGCCCGGAAGGCGTCCCAGTCCAGCTCGGGCACGAAGTCCTCGTACCGTCCCTCGGCGAGCGCCACCGACCGGGGGTCGTCCGCGTCGATCTGCTCCGGTGGCGTGTAGGGGTGCGAGACGTCGGTGTCCCACTCGCGCAGGTCGTCCAGCACGGTGGCGGTCATGCCGGTGAGCCGTTCCAGGGGCGCCGCCGTCTGCCGGGCCCGCTGGAACGGGCTGGTGTACAGGGCGTCGATGTCCTCGTGCACGAGCCAGGCGGCGAGGCGTTCGGCCTGCGCGGTGCCCTCCGGCGACAACCCGGGGTCGTACACGCCCGCTTGGGGGAGGCCGTGCCGGATGAGGAGCAGTTCGGTCATGGGTGGTCCTTCTTCGTGCTAGCCGGCGATGGTGCGCTCGGAGCGCCAGTAAGGTCGGCGCATCGCGCGTTTGTCGAGCTTGCCCATGGCGTTGCGTACGAGTTCCGGGACGAACTCGTAGGCCTTGGGGCACTTGTAGGCGGCCAGCCGCTGGCGGCAGAACCGGTCCAGTTCATCGGCCGACGGCTCGTCCGCCGTCGCCACGACCAGCGCCCGCAGGGATTCACCGAAGTCCGGGTCGGGTACCCCGATGACCGCCACCTCGGTGACCGCCGGGTGCTGCCGCAGTACGGCCTCGCTCTCTGCCGGGTAGAGGTTGACGCCGCCGGAGACCACGACGTCCGCGGCCCGGTCGGTGATGAAGATGTAGCCGTCCGAGTCGACATAGCCGATGTCGCCGAGCGTGAAGACGCCGGGGGAGACATAGGCGGCCTTGGTCTTCTCCGGGTCCGCGTGGTAGCGGACGCCCTGGTCGTCGGGCGCGCGGAAGGCCAGCAGCCCGCGTTCGCCGGGCGGCAGTCGCCGGCCGTCCTCGTCGGTGACCAGAACCTCGAACGGGGGCCGGACGCGCCCGACCGAGCCCGGGTGCGCCAGCCACTCGGCGCTGCTGATGCGGGCCACGGTTCCCGCCTCGCTGGCGCCGTACGACTCGGTCAGCACCGGACCGAACCAGTCGATCATGGCCCGCTTCACGTCCGGTGGACACGCGGAGCCGGTGTGCGAGACCTGCCGAAGACTGGAGACGTCGTACCGGGCGCGCACCTCTTCCGGTAGGGCGAGCAGCCGTTGGAAGTGGGTGGGCACCATCACCGTCGAGGCGACCTGCCACTTCTGCACACTGCCGAGGAACGTCTCCGCGTCGAATCTGCCGAGCACGACCACCGGCTGACCGGCCGTCAGGTGCCGCACAGAGGTCAGTGGTGCGTTGTGCTGCAGGGGGCCGCACACCAGGTGCGGGCCCGGCGGGAATCCGGGCCGGGCGGCCATCGCGGCGAGATAGGCGGAGGCGTCGGCGACCGGGCCGCTCACCCAGCGCACCTCGGTGCCGCGCGCCCGTCCCGTGGTTCCCGAGGTGTAGACGAGCGGAGGCCGGGCGGGCCGGTCCGCGGGGAGGGTGCGTCCGGCGGGTGCGGCCGCCAGCCACAGGTCCCAGTCGAAGGCGTGCCCGATCGCCGCGGCCGAGTGCGTCACCAGCGGCAGGCCCAGTTCCCGGGCCGCGTCGAGGGCGGCACCCGCGCCGACCGGTCCGGCGATGATCCCGGTCACGCCCGCGTCGATGATCTGGTCGACGAGTTCCCCCGACGTCAGGTTCCGCGAGGTGGCCACGGTCCCGACCCCGGCCCGCAGACCGGCAAGATGGGCCACCAGCGTCGGGATCGCGTTGTCGCCGAGGACGGCGATCCGGTCGTCGGGGCCGGGCGCCAACTCCAGCAGCCGTGCCGCCGCCCGTGCGACCTGGTCGACGAGTCCGGACCAGGACAGCACGTCCAGGTCGTCCGCCAGGGCGGGTTCGTCGGCTGTCTCCTGGGCGCGACGGTCGAGTGGCAGCAGCGACATGGCTCCTCCGGCGGCTCCTCGGTCCTCTCCCGATTCGAGGGGAGAGGGAATGCAGAGACTGTAGCGTTTATCAAGAAAGTAAGGAACACTCTGATCCAAGATGGAGCCATTCCTGCATGGTCCAGCAGTGAGAGGGACGCACGTCCCGCTGCCCGTTACTGAATCCGCCATCTTGTAAGTGTCCGAGGAGGAGCCATGTCCCAGCCCGATCCGGACGCCTGGCGCACGCAGGTTCGGCAGTGGCTGGCCACCGTGCTCGAACCGGCGCGGGCGCCGGAGTCCGACGCAGAGGCCGCCGACCTCGCCGTGTTCCACAACCTCCCGGAGAACGAGGAACGCCTGCTGCTGGAGCGCTGCCGTCGCTACCAGCGGGCCCGCTTCGACGCCGGCTACCAGGCGCTGACCCTTCCCGCGGACAAGGGCGGCGCGGGCCTGACCGCCGCCCACGCGGCGGCCTTCGCCCAGGAGGAGTCCGCCTTCGAGGTGCCACCGTCCACCGAGCTGATCAGCGTCACCGTGCGTCTGGTCGCGATGGCCGTCTCCCTGTTCGGGACGGCCGAGCAGCGCCATCACTACGCACGCGGGTTCCTGCGTACCGACCTGCTGGCCTGCCAGCTCTTCAGCGAGCCCGGTGCCGGATCCGACCTCGCGGCCCTGCGCACCCGCGCTCGGAAGGAGAGTGGGGGAGACTGGGTGATCGACGGTCAGAAGATGTGGACCTCGGGCGCCCGGTTCGCCGACTACGGTCTGCTGCTCGCCCGCACCGACCCCGACGTCGTCAAACAGGCCGGCATCACCGCCTTCCTGGTCCCGATGGACGCCCCCGGCGTGGAGGTGCGCCCCATCCGTCAGATGAGCGGCGGCGCCTCCTTCAACGAGGTCTTCCTGAGCGACGTACGCGTGCCGGACCGGCTCCGGATCGGGCGCCCGGGCCAGGGCTGGGAGGTCGCCACCACCACCCTCGCCTTCGAGCGGACCGCCTCCGGCACCGGCAACCGCCGCAAGGGCGGCACCTTCTCGGACGTTCTCGACCTCGCCCGCTCCCTCGGCCGGACCGCAGACCCGCTGGTGCGTCAGCGCCTCGCCGATTTGTACGTACGTGCCGCCCTGCGAGCGGCCACCGTCGACCGCGTCGCCAGGACGAGTGCCGCAGGCGGCCGGCCGGGCCCGGAGGCGTCGTTGACCAAACTGATGGCCTCCGACCTGCTCACCCGCACGGGACAGGTCGCCGCCGAGCTGATGGGAGCGCGGATCAGCGCCGACACCGGGGAACCGGGCACCTTCGCCTGGACACAGCATCTCCTCGGCGCCCCCGGCTACCGGCTGGCCGGAGGCACCGATCAGATCCAGCGCAACCTGATCGGCGAGCGGGTGCTGAAGCTGCCGTCTGAGCCGCGGGCAGACCGGGCGCCGTTCTCTCAGCTGCCCGGTAACTGAGGGGCCTCTTCCGGCAGTTGACCGACCGGGACCTTTTTGGCAATCACAACCGGGACGTTTTTGGCCATCACGAAGGAGTGACATCGATGGATCTGGGACTGACAGGCGCGAAGGCGCTGGTGACCGGCGCGAGCCGGGGCATCGGCCGGGCGATCGCCGCGACCCTGGCGGCCGAGGGCTGCGCGCTGGCGCTCTGCGCCCGGGGCGAGGAGCAACTCGCCAAAGCCGCTGCCGAGCTGCGCGGCGAGGGTGCCACGGTGTTCGCGGAACCGGTCGACGTCACCGACCCGGCCGCCCTCGCACGCTTCGTGGAGCGCTCGGCCGGTGAACTCGGCGGCCTGGACCTGCTGGTGTCCAACGTGTCGGCGGGCAACGTCAAGGGCCCCGAGTCGTGGGAAGCCAGCCTGCGTGGCGACCTGGTCCCGTTCGCGGGACTCGTCGAGGCGGCCCTGCCGCACCTGGAGGCCTCCGACCGGGCCGCCGTCGTGGCCATCGGCACCACCAACGCCTCCGACACCGCGCGTCCGGCCGGGGCGAACTCCTACTCCGCGCTCAAGGCGGCCGTCGTCCAGCACGCCTCTGCCCTCGCGCACGCCCTCGCGCCGAAGGGCATCCGCGTCAACACCGTCTCGCCCGGCCCGATCGACTTCCCCGGCGGCGCCTGGGAGACCATCCGCACCAGCCGACCCGAGGTGTACGAGGAGGTACTCGCCAAGCTGCCGATCGGCCGCTACGGCACCGCGGAGGACGTGGCCGCGGGGGTGGCGTTCCTGCTCGGGCGGACCGGCTCCTTCTGCGTCGGGGTCAACCTCGTGGTGGACGGCGGGCTGCTCACCCGCGTCCAGTACTGAGCCGTGGCGGGCCCGGCCGGCCGCCTGGACGCCGTACTGGTCTGCGGCGGCCGGTGGCACGACTTTGACCACGCGCGGCTGCGGCTGCTGGAACTGCTCGATGAGCATCCGCGGGTGCGCACGACGGTGTACCAGGACTACGACTGCCTGGCCGCCCTCGACCAGGCCGACCTGCTGGTCACCTACACCTGCGACGTCCGGCCCCGCCCGGCGCAGCGGGCCGCACTGGCGCGGTTCGTCGAGCGGGGCGGGCGCTGGCTCGCCCTGCACGGCACCAACGCGGTGATCGAGCCGTCGGCGAATGGCGGGCCGCGGGTGTTCACGACTCCACGGCTCCTCGGGGAACTGGCGGAGGTGCTGGGCAGCCAGTTCCTGGCCCACCCGCCGATCGAGCCGTACGAGGTGCGGGTGACCCGGCCCGACCATCCGCTGGTCGCCGGGATCGGGCCGTTCACGGTCACCGACGAGCTGTACGTGTGCGAGCTGCACGGGGAGCTGGACGTACTGCTGCACACCGAGTACACGGGGCCGTGCCGCGGTTTCGCCGAGGGCGACGCGGCGGCCCTCGACCACGCGCCCCGACCGGTGCTGTATCTCAAGCGGCACGGCCTCGGCGAGGTCTGCTACTTCACCCTCGGCCACTGCCGGGGCCGCTACGACCTGCAGGACCTGGGCGTGGACGACACCGGGCGCGTGGACGTGGGGCCGTGGCGGACACCGCAGTTTCTGACGGTGCTCCGGCGCTGTGTGGAGCGGATGGTGGGTGCGCGAAGTCCGCAAGGGGGGCAGGCCGGCGCCTGAGAGAGCCTGTGTCACATCCCCGGCCTGGCGCATGCCGCCTGGCACGCGCGCTCGCCGTGTTGCCGCAACGCCCACGTGGCTGCTTCCCCTCGCGCGAACCGGCTTCGCCCGGCTCGCGTGGGGGCACCCCCATCGAGGGCGGCTCCAGCGCCTTACGATCGCACGCACCAGACGGCGTGCGCTGATCCGACCGGGTATGTGACACAGGCTCTGAGTGAGGCTCGGGCGCCGGCCCTGCGGGAATCACGGCTCAGGCGTACGGCAGTACCACCGCGCGGCCGCTGATCTCCCCGGCGTGCAGACGCTCGTACGCCTCGGGCGCCTGCTCCAGCGTGAAGGTCTCGACGTGGGCGGAGACGAGACCCCGCCGCGCGAGTTCGAGGACTTCCATGAGCTCCGTGCGGCTGCCCCAGTAGGGGAAGGAGGCCGACACCTCGAACGGCAGCCCGCCCCCGAAGCCGACGGCCAGCGTCCCTCCGCCGAGGCCGACGACGGTGACGTCGCCCTCCACCGCCACCGACGCGGCGGCGACCGCCAGGGTCGCCTCGGCTCCGACGAAGTCCAGGACGACCTCCGCTCCCGTCCCGCCGGTGAGTTCCCGGAGCCGTGCGGCCGCCTCGCCGTCGGAGAGGAGCACCTCGTGGGCGCCGACCTCGCGTGCCAGCTCCAGCTTGTCCTTGCCCACGTCGAGGGCGACCACCCGGGCCGGGGTCAGCGCGCGCAACAGCTGCACGGCGAGATGCCCCAGACCGCCGACGCCGATCACCACCGCCGTGCTGCCGGGCAGCAGCTTCGGCAGCGATCTGCGGATCGCGTGATACGGGGTCAGCCCGGCGTCGGTGAGGGGCGCGGCCTGGACAGGGTCGACTCCGCTCAGCGGGACCAGGTGGCGGGCCGAGTCCACCAGCATGTACTCCGCCAGGGCACCGGGCGAGCCGAGACCCGGCGGCAGGATGCCGAGCCCGGCGGCGTGCGGACAGCAGTTCTCCCTGCCCTCGGCGCACTTGTGACAGCGCCCGCAGCCCCACGGGCCGTACACCGCCGCAGCCTCGCCCACCACCACGGCGGTGACACCGGCGCCCACCGCCGCGACCGTCCCGGCACCCTCGTGACCGAGTGTCATCGGCAGCGCGTAGGGGAACTGCTCCCCGGGCCAGCCCATCACCGCCAGATCGGAGTGACACAGCCCCGCCGCCGTCACCTTGAGCAGCACCTGGCCCGGGCCGGGTGCAGGCACCGGGACCTCCACGACCTCGGGGGCGTGCCCCACCCGCCGGTACTGAACTGCCTTCATCATCGGACCTCCCTGCTGGTGGTCGGCTGAGGACGGGACCCCGTCCGGCGGCGCAGAACGGCGGGCAGGGCGATCCGGCCACCCGTGAGGACCAGCGCCACGATGAGGACCGAACCGGTGAACAGGCTCGCGGCCCACTGCGCGCTGGTGGCGAGCCCGAGTCCGGTGATGCCCGTGCCGAGCAGGAGTACCGCGAGTACCGTCCCCCAGGCGTTGAAGCGGCCCGCGCGCAACTGGGTGGCCCCCACGAAGGCGGCGGCGTAGGCCGACAGCAGGTACGGGGTGCCCGCGGTCGGCGATCCGGATCCCACCGAGGACGCGAAGACGACGCCGGCGAGACCGGAGAGCAGCGCCGAGGCCACCAGGGTCACAAAGCGCAGCCGGTCGGTGCGCACGCCCTGCAGCCGGGCCGCGTCGGCGTTGAAACCGGTGGCGTACAACCGGCGCCCGGTGGCGGTGTGTTCCAGCACGAACCAGATGGCGAGGGCGGCGAGCAGCAGATACAGCACCGGCAGGGTGATGCCGCCCGCGTCCAGCTGGGCGATGTCCGCGAACGGCCTGGCCAGCAACTGCACGCCGGTGATGGAACTGTCGTTGGTGACCATGGTGATCAGGGACTGGATCAGCGCTCCGGTGGCCAGGGTGGCGATGAACGAGTCGACGCGCAGGACCACCACCACGATTCCGTTGACGACCCCGATCAGCAGCGCCGCGGTCATCGCCAGGGCGATGGCCGTGCCGGGTCCGAGTCCGGCGGAGACCAGGAAACGCGCGGTCAGCACGCTGGTGAGCGACATGGTGTAGGCGACCGAGAGGTCGAAGACACGTGCGGCCAGGGGTGGGACGACGCTGAGTGCGACGAGGCCCGCCACGGCGTTGCCGTTCAGTACCTGCTTGACCGTGACGGCGGTCGGGAACGTGTCCGGCGCCCAGACGGAGAAGAGCACGACGATGACCAGCCACACGTACACGGCGCCGATGTTCCGGAACGACAGGGCCGCCGCCGCCCGTCGGACGGGTGTCCCAGGCAGGGACACCGCGGATGTCTCCGGTGCGGAGGGCGGGAGCTCGCCCGCCCGGGTCGGGGTGGACGTCATGTCGGTCGGTTCCTTCCAGGGCTCATGTCAGTCGGTTCCTTCCATGGCGTGCACGAGCGCGGACTCGGTGACTTCCCGGCCGCTGATCTCCCGTGCGATCCGGCCGTCCCGGACCACCAGGACGCGGGTGCACAGCGCGAGCAGATCCTGCGTGTCAGAAGAGGACACGATGACGCCCATGCCCGCACCGGCCTGACGCTCTATCAGGTCGTACAGCTGCAGGCGGGTGGCGATGTCCACTCCCGCCGTGGGTTCGCACATCGCCAGCACCGGAGGGTGCTGGGCCAGGCAGCGGGCCATGACGACCTTCTGCTGGTTGCCGCCGCTCAGCGTGGTGATCCGCGCTCCGCGTCCGGCCGTTCGGACGCCGACCCGCCGGATCCAGTCGTCTGCCAGGGCGGACTCGCGTCGTCGCCGCAGCCGCCCGGAACGGGCGCGCATCCGCTCCAGCAGGGGGAGAGTGAGGTTCTCGCCGACCGAGAAACCGCCGATCACTCCCTCGCCCGCCCGGTCGGCAGGGACCAGGGGAAGGCCCAGGCCGCCGGCGTCACGCGCCTCGGTCCACCGCTCGGAGTGGTCCGGCAGCCGCAGTCTGCCGCGCACCGGCCCGCCATGGGCCCCGCACACCGCGTACGGCACGATCTCGTGGCCGGAGCCGACCAGCCCGGTGATGCCCAGGCGCTCGCCCCCGGCCAGGTCGAAGCCGACTCCCCGTAGTGGCCCGGCCCAAAGGTCGCGGACCTCCAGCACGGGGGCGGCAGGACCGGAAGGGAGTGCGGGACGGTGGTCGGTGTCCATCTCCTCGCCCGCCATCAGTTCCGCCAGCGAACGAGGAGTGAGCTCGGCGACCGGGCGCGTGGCGATCCGGCGTCCGCCGCGGATCACGGTGACCCGGTCGGCGAGCGCGAAGATCTCGTCCATCCGGTGCGAGATGTACAGGACGGAGGCGCCGGCGTCGCGGACCTCCCGCACGATGTCGAACAGGCGGGCCACCTCGCCGGGCGGCAGTACGGCGGTGGGCTCGTCGAGCACCAGGACGCCGCGGCGGCCCTCCCAGCCGTGCAGGGCGGCGGCGATGGCCACCACCGTGCGCTGGACGGGGGTCGCCGTCGCCAGGGGCCGGCGCACGTCGATGCCGAGGCCGAACCGTTCGACGAGCGCGGTCGTCCGCCGCTCCATCTCGCGCCAGCGGATGTTGCCGAAGGCCGTGCGCGCGAAACCGTGGCTGAGCGCCAGGTTGTCGATGGCGCTCAGCTCGCCCACCAGCCCCAGCTCCTGGTGGACGAAGCGGAGCCGGTCGTGCCGGGAAGCGGTGACATGGCCCAGGTCGAAGGGCTCGCCGTCGAGTTCGGCCACCGCACCCGGCTCCGCGTGGTGGTAGCCGGCGAGGATCTTGATGAGCGTGGACTTGCCGGAGCCGTTGGGCCCGATCAGGGCGTGGATCTCGCCGGGCGCGACCTCCAGGTCGACGTCCTTGAGTGCCTGGGTGCCGCCGAACCTCTTCGACAGGGCGGCCACCCGTAGCACCGGCCCGGTCAACTCAGCCCCCACAGCGCCTTGAACTGCTTCTGATAGTCCTCGACGATCGGGAAGTCGCCGTCGGCCGAGGGCAGGTTGTCCTTGGTGACGAGCATGTTGGGCAGCGCCGCCTTCTGGTCCACGGCCATGGACTGGCCGGTGAAGTGCCGGGCGAGCGCGTCGGCCTGGAGCCAGGCCGTCTCGTGGGAGTTCAGCGCCATCGCGCCGTCGGTGAGACCACTCTGGATGTACTGGTAGTTCTGCGCGTCACCGACGTTGACGACGATGCGCCTGCCGGTGATGCCGGCGGTTTTCAGAGCGGCCGGCACGCCCACGTTGAGCAGGCCCAGGGAGAAGACGACATGGGTCACCTTCGGGTGCGACCGGAGGTACGACACCACGCGGTCCGGCATGTCCTTGCCCACCGCGGTGATCGGCACGTCCACCTGGTCCAGCGCGCAACCGTCGCACCACTCCTCGTACTTGGCCGCGAAGGAGTCCTTGACGGGCTTCAGGATCGTGTAGGCGGGCAGATCGAAGTAGACGGTGTCGGCCTTGGCGCCGCTGTTCGACACCACCCATGAAGCGAGCATCTCGCCCTGGACGCCGACGTCGTCCGGCCCGTTCTTCAGCAGGGAGACGCCCTCGCCCGTCACGTCGTCGGCGTTCGACTGGATGACGGGGATGCCGGCTGCCTTGAGCCGGGCCAGCTGCTTGGCGTAGACGACGCGCGGGAAGCCGGAGGCGACGACGGCGTCCGGCTTGTCACGTACGGCCTGCTCGTAGGCGGCCTGGACGGACTCCGGGGTGCCCTGGGTGGCGATCTGCTTCACCTGCCAGCCCAGTTCCTCGGCCGCCTCGGTGAAGAAGTCGGCGAGGTCCTTGCAGGACTGGACGCCGCAGAGGATGAAGTCGATCTTCTTGCCCCTGGGGATCGCCTTGCCGACGGGCTGGGTCACGGAGATCGTGGCCGGGCGCTCGGAGTACTTCTCCAGGGCTGTGCGGGCCGCCGTCAGGCCGGGGGAGCCGGGCGCCGCCGCCCTCGTCGGGTCGGCGGCCGGAGTGGTACCGGCGCCGCACGCCGCGAGGGCGAGCAGGGAGGTGGCGGGCACGATCGCGGTGAGGGCGCGGCGGACCGCGCGACGGGGTCTGGAACTCATCGTTGAGCACTCCCGTGGTGTGACGCCTGCACTGTCGCGACCCGCGTCGCTGCCGCGTCCGCGGCGGTCGGCTCCAGTCAGGCTGATCGATTCTGTGTGGCCCCGGGCGGGAACGCCGCGGTGCTGGGACCGGGACGGGCAGAGATCGTCCCGGAATGCAGAAACTTATGAGGAACTACAGTCTCAAGTGGGTCGGAGTGTGACATGCCCCAGCGGGCTTGGGGAGGGGGCCGCCGTAAGAAATTCCTGAATCACGGGTGAATCGCGCGGTGACCTCGGAAGCTACGGGTTCATTCACCGGTGTGAGTGTTGCTACCGGCCGCAACTGGTAACTACACTCACTCTAAAGTTTCTGCCGGAGGAGAGATGATGGACGAAACGTCGGAGCCGGCCACTGCGCGGTGCCCCGGGCCCAGCGTCCAGGACTACCTCGACCAGGACAGCCGCCCCGTTCCCCCCGCCCTGAGGTTCGAGCGCAACGACCACCTCGGCAGCGAGGACATCGACACCGCCCGCTTCACCTCCCGCGAGTGGGCCGAACGCGAGATGCGGCAGGTCTGGCGGCGCGTCTGGCAGTTCGCCTGCCTGGAGAGCGAGATTCCCGAGGTCGGCGACCACGAGGTGTACGAGATCGGCGACGACTCCCTCATCGTCGTGCGCACGGCCCCCGACGAGATCCGCGCCTTCGTCAACGTCTGCCTGCACCGCGGACGCAAACTGCGCACCGTCGGCGGCAACGTCAGCGAGTTCCGCTGCTCGTTCCACGGGTTCGCCTGGAACCTCGACGGCACGATGCGGACCCCGCCCTGCGCCTGGGACTTCCCGCACGTCACCCCGGAGAAGTTCGCACTTCCCGAGGCCCAGGTGGCCACCTGGCGCGGCTTCGTCTTCATCAACATGGACCCGTACGCCGAGTCCTTCGACAGCTACCGCGGCACCTTCGACGACTACTACATCTGGCCGCTGGAGAACCGCTACAAGTCGCTGCACATCGGCAAGGTGCTGCCCTGCAACTGGAAGATCGCCCAGGACGCGTTCATCGAGTCCTTCCATGTGATCGCCACACACCCGCAGATGCTGCCGTGGCTCGCCGACGCCAACTCGCAGTACGACGTCATGGCGGACCAGCCGAACTGGAACCGGATGATCAACATCCAGGGCGCGCCCAGCCCGCACGTGGCGGACTCCGTCACGGAGGAGGACGTCCTGGAGACCTTCTACGACTCACGCGCGTTCTACTCCGCCGCCCAGGGCCGTGACCTGGTGAGGCAGGAGGGCGACGAGCTGCCGGCGATCCCTCCCGGCGGCACCGCCCGCCAGGTCCTCGCCGAGCGGATGCGCGCGCAACTGGCGGCCACCACGCACCAGGACTTCTCCAAGACCCCCGACACCGAACTGCTGGACGCCATCAACTACTTGCTGTTCCCCAATTTCAACCCCTGGGGCGGCGCCAAGTCGAACATCATCTACCGGTTCCGTCCCAACGGCCTCGACCCCGACTCCTGCACCGCCGAGATCATCTTCATGTCGTCCCCGAAGCAGCCCGGCGAGCTGCCGCCTCCGGCGAAGATCCGCTGGGTGCCCGAGGACATGCTCTTCGCCGACATCCCCGAACTCGGCGTGCTCGGACCCGTCTTCGACCAGGACTGCGAGAACCTTCCCTACGTCCAACAGGGTCTGAAGGCCATGCGCAAGCCGGGCATCACCCTGGCCAACTACCAGGAGAGCCGCATCCGCCACTTCAACCGGACCCTCGACCAGTGGATGGACAAGTGACCCACCGGGTGTCGGTCAGACCCTCCGGCGTCGAGCTCGAAGTCCTCGACGGCGAGGACCTGTTCACCGCCGCCCGGCGACTCGGCTACCGCTGGCCCACCGTCTGCGGCGGCAAGGGAACCTGCCGCACCTGCTTCGTCCGGGTCGAGGAGGGCGCCGAGAACTGTTCCCCCGTGGGCCCGTTGGAGCGCGAGGGCATCGAGTCCTTGCGCAGGCCGGTGGACGGCTCGACCCGGCTCGCCTGCCGGCTCCTGGTCGAGGGCCCGGTGACCGTGACCAAGAGCGGCGTGCGCCGCCGAGTGCAGGAGTGAGGCCCTCATGTCCAAGCAAGTGATCCACCCACTGACCGGGCATGTGTACCGGCTCACCGAGGACGGCCTGGTCGAGGTGACCGACCCCAGGACAGGGGCGCGGGGCGTCTTCGACTTCCAGGCCCGGTGGCAGTCGGGCGAACTGCGCCACGCCGACCTCCAGATGGCCGGCTGGGTCGGCCGCCTCGCCCGGCGCCGCACCAGCCGGCAGCCGGAGGAGTGACCCCGTGACGCCCCGTACCACCCGGGTGGTCTGTCTGGTGCGCCGACCCGACGGAGAACCGCTCCCCGGTGACTTCGCCGTCGAGGAACGCCCGCTGCCGCCCCTGGGGGAGGGGCAGCTGCTCGTGCGCAACCTCTACATGAGCGTCGACCCGTCCATGCGCGGACGTCTGGAGAGCACCGAAAAGCACTACACACACAACTTCACCCCGGGCTCGCCGCTCGACGGCCGTGCCCTCGGCGTCGTGGAGGAGAGCCGGTGTGCCCAGGTGCCGCCGGGCACGTACGTACGCCATCAGCTCGGCTGGCGGGAGCGGGCCGTGCTCGACGTGGCGGACACCGACGGCGCCGGCCGCATCGACACCCGACTCGCCCCGCTGCCCACCTGGCTGGGCCTGCTCGGTCAGACCGGGTTCACCGCGTACGTGGGCCTGACCCGGATCGCGGAGCTGCGTCCGGGCGACACCGTCCTGGTTTCGGCGGCGGCCGGCGCCGTCGGCAGCGCCGCCGGCCAGTTCGCGGGCCTGCTGGGCGCGGAGCGCGTCATCGGGACCGCCGGAGGGCCGGACAAGTGCGCCCTGCTGGTGAAGGAGTTCGGCTACGACGCGGCCGCGGACTACCGTGCCGAGCCGGTGCGCGACGCGCTGGCCCGGCTGGCCCCCGACGGCGTCGACGTGTACTTCGACAACGTCGGCGGTGAGCACCTCGCCGCCGCGCTGCACGCGCTGCGCACCGGTGGCCGGGTCGCCCTGTGCGGCATGATGTCGCAGTTCGGCGGCGACCGACGGCCCGCGGACATCAACCAGTTGATCCAGGCGGTCCTCAAGCGGCTGACCCTGCGCGGCTTCATCGTCCGCGACCATGACGACCTGCGGCCGGATTTCGAGCAGCGGGTCGCGGGCTGGCTCGCCGAGGGCCGGATCACCGCCCGCGAGACGGTCGTGGACGGCCTGGAGAACGCCGCGGGGGCGCTGCTGTCCCTGCTCGGCGGCGGCAACGTCGGCAAGATGCTGGTCCGGCTGGACGACTGCCCCTGATCGGGCTGGACGGCTCCCGGTGAAGCGGCGCCCCCGGCGGGGGCGCCGCTTCACCGCATGGGGCGTGATTCCGCGACGGTGTGGGCCGTCAGGGAGACCCCGACCCGGGTCAGCCCTGCCACGGCCGCCCGGAAGTCCTTGATGTGCGGGGTGGCGAAGTGCTCGTCGAGGGCCCGCCGGGAGGCCCAGTGCTCGTACACCCGGATACGTCGCTCGTCGGTGGGATCGGCGGTCATGGCGTAGTCCAGGCAGCCGGGTTCCTCCTCCCGGGTCCGCCGGCCCAGCTCGACGAGGGCCTCCAACATCGTGCCGCGGTCGCCGGGTTCGTAGTCCATCCAGCCGGCGACGATGATTTCCTCAGTCACGGGAGCCACGGGTTTCCTCTCATGGTCATGCCCGCGGGCCCGTCGCCCCGGTGCGGAAGGAGGCGACGGGCCCGCGGCGTTCTCAGCTGCCGAGCGGCGCGGGGACACCGTCCACGGTGACCGTGCCCGCGGTGCCGTCGACCGTGATCACCATGCCGTCCCGGAGCCGTCGCGTCCCGTCCTCGACGGAGATCACGGCCGGGATGCCCAGCTCACGGCAGACCACCACGGCGTGGCTGTTGAGCGCGCCCACGTCGACGACGGCCGCTCCGGCGACCAGGAACAGCGGGGTCCAGGCCGCGTCCGTGATCGGCGCGACCAGCACCTCGCCGGGCTCCAGCGCCTCGCACGAGGCCGGGTCGGTGACGACCCGCACCCTTCCGGTGTACGTGCCGTGGCTGCCCCCCACCCCACCGAGCACATCACCCTCGACGGCCGCCGGAGTCCGCTCCTCGGCGCGTCGCGGCCAGCTGTCGATCTCGGTCTGCGCGTCGTCGGCGACGAAGAACGGAGGTTCCAGCTCGTGCAGGCCCGCATACTCCTCGAGCCGCCGCGCGATCAGGGGGCCGAAGGACTCCGGGGCGGCGACATAGTCGTCGAGTTCGGTGTCCAGCAGCATCATCACGTCCTCGGGCCGAGTGAAGAGCCCCGCCCCGACGCCGCGGCGACCGAGCTCCCGTACGGCCATGCGGATCTCGTTGACGGCGGTGACGCAGTTCCCCTTGGTGCGCTCGCGGGCCGGGATCCACACCTGCGCGGCGTGCATGCCGGCGTCGAACATGGGCTGCGTGTCCTCGGGCAGCATGGTCCGGATCTCCCGCGCCGTCCGCTCACGCCCCTCGGCCAGCCGAGTTCGTCGGGCGGCCGGGGAGGCGTCGTCGGAACTGTGCCGGATCCGGTCGACCAGGGCCAGCGCCTGGACGGGTGCCGCCTCCCAGGACAGCGCATGGATGTCCCACTCGTTGGGGCCGCGGTCGCCGTACTCCGCCAGGAACTCCTCGAAGGAGTCACGGAACGCCTTCACGTCCCCTGCCGCCCCGTCGAGCGCCTGCTCCACCGCCACCGGACCCCGGTCGAACAGTGCGCTCAGCTCGGCCGAGGCCGCCACCTGGCGGGAGAGCGTCCACAGCCCGGTCGAGGGCGAGGCGGAGTCGACGTCGCCGAGACCGCCGATCAGGTCGAGCAGGGAGCCGGGGCGGTCCACGCTCGCGCACAGCGGGCCGAGGATCGCCGGTCCGACGGACGCGGGC